>NZ_CP059449.1:2640000-2810413 GCF_022023855.1 Azospirillum brasilense | reverse complement strand
GCTTCGTGACGACTTTCCGGTTGGGGCGACGGTCCGGCGCGGGCCGGGGGCGGCGGAAGGAACCACGGGAAGCGCGACTCTCCGGTGTCTGTTGCGTTGCGAAATTGTGAAAAGGCGCCGGGCCGCCGCTTGACAGCCGCGCGCCGGGCTCACACTGTGCACACGAACGGCTGGGGTGCCTGCCGCAAGGCGGGCTGAGACCACACCCATCGAACCTGATCTGGGTCATGCCAGCGAAGGGAGCCAAGCGTTCGAGGCTGTGCCGCCGCTACCCCCCTGGCCTCCTCGTCCTCGCGCGGTTCTTCGCCGGGCAGGAGGAGACACATCCATGCGGCGCTTCCTTTCCATCCTCTCGGCAACGGTCTTTTCTGCGTCCCTCCTGTCCGGTGCGGCGCGGGCGGGTGAGGCCTCGGTCCCCGTGTTGGTGCCGCTGACCGGCTTCCTGTCGCTGGAAGGCACGAGCCAGCGCAACGGCGCCGTCCTGGCGCTGAAGGACGCGCCCGCGGGTGTCGCGGTGCGGTCGGAGGTGATCGACACCGGCACCTCGCCGGAGGCCGCGGTCACGGCGCTGGAGCGCGCGGCGGGCGGCAAGGTCACGGCGGTGGCGGCCAGCATGCTGGGCACGCAGATGCTGGCGATGCTGCCGCTGGCCCAGGATTACGGCATTCCGCTGGTCACCGTGTCGGGCACGGCGAGCATCACCGACCAGGGCAACCCCTGGGTCTTCCGCTTCTTCCCCGGCGACGCCGTGACCAAGGAGGCCCACGCCCGCTATGTGACGGAGGAGTTGGGCAGGAAGCGCCCGGCGGTGATCTATCAGACGACCGCCTACGGACAGAGCGGCAAGGCCCATCTGGAGCAGGCTTTCAAGAAGCTCGGCGTCGAGCCGGTGTTCGAGGAGGGGGTGGACCCCGCCGCCAAGGATCTGCTGCCGGTCCTGACCAAGGCGCTGGCCGCCAAGCCCGACGTGCTGGTGCTGCACCTGCATTCCGGCCCGACCGCCCTGTTCATCCGGCAGGCGGCGGCCAACGGGGTGGCGGTGCCGATCGTCGCCGGCTCCGCCATGCACCAGCCGAGCACCGCAGCGCTTCTGGAACCGGCCGAGTTGAAAGGCGTTTGCGCCGAGACGGCGGCCTCGCCGATCTCCGGCGGCAGCCCGGAGGTGGAGGCCTTCACCGCCGCCTACCGCGCCGCCTTCAACGCGGAACCCGACGCCTTCGCGCTCGGCCAGTATGACGGGATCCGCATGGTGCTGGCGGCGGTGCAGGGCGGTGCGGACAGCCCGGAGGCGGTGCGCAAGGCCCTGTCCACCGGAACCCACCAGGGGCTCGCCATGACCTACAAGTCGGACGGCAAGGGCAACATGGCGCATTCCGCGGTGATCGTCTGCTACGACGGCGTCTCGCGTGTGCCGGCGATCGCCAAGCGGTACGACAACCTGACCGGCGTGGTGACCGGCATGGTGAAGTGAGCGGGCCTTGATCACCCTGCAGCTTCTTGTCAACGGCCTCGCCCTGGGTGCGGCCTACGCGCTGGTCGCGCTGGGCTTCGTGCTGGTGCTGAACGCCACCGCGGCGGTGAATTTCGCGCAGGGCGATCTCGTGATGGCCGGCGGGCTGCTCGGCGTGGCGCTGGCGCCGCATCTGCCGGGTTATCTGCCGCTGCCCGGACTGCTTCTGCTGCCGGTGGTGCTGGTCCTGATGGCCGGGCTGGGGCTGCTGCTGGCGGCTGCGGCCTACCTGCCGCTGCGCCGCCGCCCGCCGGTGGCGGTCTTCATCAGCACCATCGCGGCGGGCATCATCCTGCAGAACGGCGCCTCCGTTCTGTTCGGGCCGGAACCACGGGCGGCACCGCCGCTGCTGAGCGGGGGAACGCTCGACCTAGGCGGGCTGGTGGTGGCGGAGCAGTCGCTGGCGATCATCGCCGTCGCCGCTCTGCTGATCGCCGGGCAGCAGTGGCTGTTCGGGCGGACCCAACTTGGCCGCCGCCTGCGCGCCACGGCGCAGGACCCGGAGATGGCGCGGGCCTGCGGCGTGCCGGTGACGGCGATGATCCTGATCACCTTCGCGCTGGGCACCGCCTTCGCCGGGGCGGCGGGGTTGCTGCTCGCCAACCGCTACTTCGTCACCCCCACGGCGGGCGGCGACCTGATCCTGAAAGCCTACATCGCCGTGACCATCGGCGGCTGGGGCTCCGTTCCCGGCGCGGTGGCCGGCGCGCTGCTGATCGCGCTGTTCGAGGTGGGGGTGTCGTCGGTTCTGTCCTATCCGGTGGCGCTGGGGCTGCTCTACGCGACGCTGCTGGTCATCCTGGTCGCCCGTCCGCAGGGGCTGTTCGGTGAGGCGGCGCGGCGCCGTGCGTAGGATCGTGCATAAGGTGTGGGCGCTTGCCCCCACCCTGACCCTCCCCCGCTGGGCGGGGGAGGTGATTGGGGGCGCGGTGCTGGTGGCGTACGCGCTGCTGTACGCGTCGCCGTACGGGTTGCGCGTGCTGACGGTGGCGGGGGTGTACGCGCTGGCCGCCATCGGGTTCCAGATCGTCTTTGGACTTGGCGGGGCGCTGTCGCTGGCCCACGGCGCCTTTTTTGGGATCGGGGCCTACGCCACCGGCATTCTGGGCAGCCAGTGGGGGTGGGGCTTCGCCGCGACCTTCCCGGTGTCTCTTCTGGTGCCGCTGCTGCTGGCCCTGCTGGTCGGGCTGCCGGTGCTGCGGCTGGAATCCCATTACTTCGCGCTGGCGACGCTGGGCATCGCGCAGGTCGTCCATCTGCTGGCGGTCAACAGCCCCGCCCTGACCGGCGGCGCCAACGGGCTGCCGGGCGTGCCGGGCATCGTCCTGTTCGGCTGGGCGGTGCCGCGCGGGCTGCCGCTGGCGGCGGTGGTCTGGGGCTTCGTGGCGCTGGGCGGGCTGCTCGCCTGGAGGCTGGCGCGCGGGCGCTGGGGACGGGCGCTGACTCTGGTTCGCGACGACCCGCTGGCGGCGGGAACGCTGGGTCTGGACGTCGGCGGGCTGCGGTTGGCCGCCTTTGCGCTGAGCGCCGTCTATGCCGGGGCGGCAGGCGCCCTGGCGGTGCACACCCAGCGCGTCGTCTCGCCGGAGGTGCTCGAGTTCCCCGTCATGGTCTCCGTCCTCACCATCGCCGTGGTCGGCGGGCGCGGGCGGGTGGCCGGGGCGATCCTGGGGGCGGTGCTGCTGCTTCACCTGCCGGAGTGGTTCCGCTTCCTGGAGCGCAGCTATCTGATCGTCTACGGCGTGGCGCTGCTCGCCACCACCGTGCTGGCGCCGCATGGGCTGACCGGCCTGCTCGACCGGCTGCTGCCGGCCCACCCGGCACCCTTGCCGAAGCCCGTTGCGCCGCCGGAGGCGGCTGTCGCGCGGGGGCCGTTGCTGCGGGTGGAGGGGCTGACCAAGGGTTTCGGCGGGGTACGGGCGGTGGACGGCGTGTCGCTGACGCTGGAGGCCGGGACCATCACCGGGCTGATCGGCCCCAACGGCTCCGGCAAGACGACGCTGGTCAACCTGATCTCCGGCCTGGAGACGCCGGACGGCGGGCGGGTGATGATGGGCAATTCGGATATGGCGGGACAGCGGCCCGACCGCATCGCCCGCGCCGGGATCGCCCGGACCTTCCAGGCGGTCAGCCTGCCGGAGGGCGCCAGCGTCCTGGCCGCCGTGGCCGCGGCGCGGCTGGAGCGCGACGGCTCGATCGCCTTGGCCGAGGCGCACGCCCTGTGGGCGCTGGAGCGGCTGGGCGCTGCGGACCTCGCCGCCAAACCCTGCGCCGGCCTGCCCGCGGCGCTGCGCCGCCGGGTGGAACTGGCCCGTGCGCTGGCCCGCCAGCCCGCCGTTCTGCTGCTTGACGAGCCGGCGGCGGGGCTGACCGACGGGGAGAAGGCGGAACTGGCCGGTCACCTGCGCGCCATCGCCGCCACCGGCACCGCGCTGCTGGTTGTGGAGCACGACATGGGCTTCCTGCTGCCGCTCGCCGGCCATGTGCTGTGCCTCGACCAGGGCCGCCCGCTCTACGCCGGCCCGCCGGAGGGGGTGCGCAGCGATCCGGCCGTGGTCGCCGCCTATCTGGGAGAGGGTGCATGATGAGCGAGCCCCTGTTGCAGGTCGAGGGGCTGACCGCCGGCTATGGCGGGGCGGTCACCGTGGACCGCCTGTCGCTGTCCGTCGCGACGGGGGAGGCGGTGGCCCTGCTGGGCGCCAACGGAGCGGGTAAGTCGACACTGCTCAAGGCCATCCTCGGCCTCGTCCCGGCGATGGGTGGGCGGGTCCGGATGGCGGGGGAAGATATCGGCGCCCTCGCCCCGGAACGGCGGGTGCGCCGCGGCCTGGGTTATGTGCCGGAGGGACGGCGCGTCTTCCCCGGCATGACCGTGCGCGACAATCTGGAGGTGGCGAGCCGGCTGGGCCGGGCCGAGCGCGCCCGCGACCTGGAGCGCGCCTTCGCCCTGTTCCCAGCGCTGGAGGGCAAGGCGGAGGAACGGGCGTGGCGTCTGTCCGGCGGGCAGCAGCAGATGCTGGCGGTGGGCCGCGCGCTGATGGGCCGCCCGCGGGTCCTGCTGCTCGACGAGCCGTCGCTCGGCCTGTCGCCCAAGCTGGCGGGGGAGGTCTTCGCCGCCGTCCGCGCCATTGCCGCGACCGGAACGGCGGTTCTGGTCGCCGAGCAGAGCGCCGCCCGCGCCCTGTCCGCCGCCGGGCGCGTTGTCCTGCTACGGCTCGGCCGGGCGGTGCACGACGGGCCGGTGGAAGCCCTTCCGGCCGACGCGCTGCGGGACGCCTTTCTGGGCGGCTGATTTCAGTGCGGAGGGTGGCGCCGGACGCAATTCGGCATTGCGGCAACAGGGCGGGATCTTTGTCGTGACTTTCTCGTCTTGCGCTTGCCGATCCCAAACGGCGGGGCTAGCTTCCGGCGTCGCCCTGCCCGTAAGGATTACCTCTGCCATGCTGGACAAAGCCGTCGCTGCTGCACTCTCCTCCCTTCTTCTGCTGGGCGCCGCCGCCGCCCACGCCGATGGGGCGCAGGTGGCGGAGCTGGTCCCCGTGAACCCGCCGACCATGTATTACCCGGCACCGTCCTCCGGACCCGCGCCGGCGCCCCGCACCGTCGCTCCTTCGGCGCCGTCGGCTCCGGCCGCTGCCGACCCGAATGAAAAGACCGGGCCGGCCGAGCTTGAGGACGGCTGGGAAGGTGGCCCGTCGCGCGACCGGGATGGCAAGTTCGCCTATTGCGCCATCGAGGGCCGCTTCGACACCGGCCATGTCCTGATGATCGCGCGCAACGTCAAGGGCGAGGTCAACCTGGGCATGGGCATCCCGGGCGCCGAGTTGCCGAACGGCGAGCAGTGGAAGGTCAAGGTCGTGGTGGACGGCAAGCTGACGCGCGAACGGCGCGCGCTGGCGCCCAAGCCGGACATGCTGGTCATCCCCAACGGCAAGGACGAGGAGCTTTACACCGCCCTGATGAACGGCAAGGAGGTGGTCTTCGCCTCCGACGCCGACCGCATGGCCTTCGCGCTGAAGGGCACCAAGAAGGTGCTCACCGACCTGAAGACCTGCGTGGACAAGGCCGGCGCCGTTCCGCCCATCGACACCCGCACCAAGAAGGTTGCGACCCGCCCCGACGAGCTGCCGGAAGGGCTGGCCGACCTGCTGAAGGCGGCCGGCGTGCGCGACGTCAAGCGCGTGTCGCTGGAAAACGTGCCGAAGGGCGAGCGTCCCGCCGACATGGCTTGGCGCATCGGCCCGATCGTCGGCGGCATCCGCGAGCGGATGGTGGAAGAAGGGTCCAAGCTGGAGGATCTGTCCGCCGGCTACGTCGACGCGATGAAGAAGCGCTGCGAGGGCGGCACGCCGACCGCGTCGCTGAGCGCCGTCGAGGACCTGCCTGGCCTGACGCTGCGCACCGGCTCGGTCGATTGCGCGCTGAAGGAGGGCAAGATGCACGTCTCGCTGACCTTCTTCCTGTCGCCCGGCCGCCTGTTCACCATCCTGTTCCACGAGGCGCAGGAGGCCGACATCGGGCTGGCCGACAAGGTGCGCGACAATCTGGCGGAGGTGCTGCGGCGCCTCGCCGTGAACCCACCCTCCGCCCAGCCGTCCGGTGCCTCTCCGGCGCCGGCCCAGACGGGCAAGCCCTAAGGGGGTAGGTCCGCGCCGCGCGGTTGACGGCGCGGATGCAGGGCACACATTGACCGGCATGCCGGACGACATGACGGGAATCCGGGGCGCCGCGGGGGATGCGGCCGGCGCCCTGACCAGAGCACAAAACCCCGGCCGGCGGTTCCTCAGGGTGCTGACACGGCGGAGCCTGCGCGACAGCGTGCTGGGTGTGCTGATGCTCGCCGGGGCCATCGGCGCCGGGGTCGGGCTGGCCGTGGCCCTGCTGCACGAGACCGTGGTCTGGACGCAATCCTTCGTCTTTTCGGTCGCCCACGGGCAGGGCTTGGGCGCGGCCGCGCTGGCCGACCCCTGGCGGACCCTGCTGGTCCCCGCCGTCGGCGGCCTGCTGCTCGGCGTGATGGTGAAGCTGGTGCGGCGCTGGCGCTCCAACGACATCGTCGACCCCGTCGAGGCGAACGCGCTCTACGGCGGCAAGATGTCCCTGATCGACAGCCTGCGCCTGACGCTCGCGACCCTGCTGTCCAACGGCTCCGGCGCGTCGGTGGGGATGGAGGCGGCCTACACCCAGGCGGGGGCGGGCATCGCCTCGACGCTCGGGCAGAAGCTCCATCTGCGGCGGGCGGACCTGCGCACGCTGGTCGGCTGCGGGGCGGCGGCGGCCATCTCCGCCGCCTACGGCGCGCCGTTGGCCGGCGCCTTCTACGCCTTCGAGCTGGTCATGGGCGGCTACACCATCGCCACGCTGGCCCCGATCGGGGCAGCCTCGGTCGCCGCGGTGGCAGTGGCCCATTGGCTGGCCGACCCGTCCCCGGCCCTGTTCTTCGGCCGCCCGGTGGCGGTGGAGGGCTGGGACTATGTCGCCTGCGGGGTCCTCGGCTTCCTGGCGGGCTGGCTCAGCATCCTCGCCATGCAGGCGGTGACGGTGGCGGAGCGCGGCTTCCGCGCCTTGCCCATCCCCGTCTGGGGGCGCCCGGCGCTTGGCGGCCTCGCCCTGGGCGCGCTGGCTCTGGCGGTGCCGCAGGTGCTGGGCGCCGGACCCGGCGCCGACCCGTCGCAATTGGCCCGCGGGCTGGAGGCCATGGCGGTCCTGCTGGTTGCCAAGATCGTCGCGTCGGCCCTGTCACTCGGTTCCGGGTTCCGCGGCGGTCTGTTCAGCGCCTCGCTGCTTCTTGGCGGGTTGTTCGGCGGGCTGGCCTATGGTGTGGTCGAGCTGCTGGTGCCGGGGCTGGGGCTCGACCGGATGCTGCTGGTGCTGGCCGGCATGGGTGCGGTGGCGGCGGGCATCATCGGCGCGCCGGTCACCATGGTGCTTCTGGTGCTGGAGGCGACGCAGGACTTCTGGGCGGCGTCCGGCGTGCTGATCGGCGTGGTGGTGTCGACCACCGTGGTCCGCCAGGCCTTCGGCTACTCCTTCGCGACGTGGCGCTTCCACCTGCGCGGCGTGCCGATCCGCGGCGCCTACGACGTCGGCTGGGTGTCGGAGCTGACGGCGATGCGGCTGATGCGCGGCGACGTGAAGACGATCCTGACCACGCAGACCCTGGACACGCTGCGCCGCCTGCACCCATTGGGCGCCGCCAAGACCGTCTTCGCGGTGGAGCCGGACGGCTCCTACGCCGGCATCATCGACATGGGCGCCGTGCACGACCCGTCGCTCGGCGACGAGGACGCGAAGACGCCGGTGGGCGAGCTGGCCAAGCACGCCGACGACTTCCTGCGGCCGGGCGACGACGTGCGCAGCGTGCTCCAGCGCTTCTGCAGCGCCGAGGTGGAGGCCCTGCCGGTCGTGACGTCGCCCACCGACCGCCGGATCGTCGGCTACGTCACCGAGGCCTACGCCCTGCGTCGCTACAGCCAGGAGCTGGAGCGGCAGCGCGGCGAGGAGCTGGGCGAACGCAGCCTCTACGGGCGGGACTGACCGCTGTGCCTTGGGGTGGCGGTCAGTACATCTCCGGCACCCAGTTCTGCTTCGACTTCTTCGGCCGCTTGTAGCCGTCGTCGCTCTGCCGCGGCGGCAGATCCAGCTCCACCGGGGCGATATCCTGGTAGGGGATCCGCTGCAACAGGTGGTGGATGCAGTTCAGCCGCGCCTTCTTCTTGTCGTCGGCGTCGACGATGTACCAGGGCGTCAGCTTCTTGTCGGTGTGCTCCAGCATGGCGTCCTTGGCCTTGGAGTACTCGACCCAGTGCTTGCGCGATTCGAGGTCCATCGGGCTGAGCTTCCAGCGCTTGATCGGGTTGCGCATCCGTTCGGTGAAGCGCTTCTCCTGCTCCTCGTCGCTGACCGAGAACCAGTATTTGATCAGGATGATGCCGGACTGGACCAGCATCTCCTCGAACAGCGGGCAAGCGCGCAGGAACTCCTGGTACTCCGCGTCGGTGCAGAAGCCCATGACATGCTCGACGCCGGCGCGGTTGTACCAGCTCCGGTCGAACAGGACGATCTCACCCTTGGCGGGAAGCTGCGCCACGTAGCGCTGGAAATACCATTGCCCGCGCTCCTTCTCCGTCGGCGTGCCGAGCGCCACGATCCGGCAGACGCGGGGGTTGAGGCTTTCGGTAATGCGCTTGATGACGCCGCCCTTGCCGGCGGCGTCGCGCCCCTCGAACAGCACGCAGACCTTCAGGCCGTTGACCCGCACCCATTCCTGCAGCTTGATCAACTCGAACTGCAGCCGGGCCAGCTCGTCGATGTATTTGACCTTCTTGCCGCCCTTCGACGGCTTGCCGCCGCCCAACTCGCGCCAGTGGGCTTCGATGGCCGCGGCCTCCTTGGCGTCGCGCAGCACCTCGCCGCCGGTGGCCGGCACACCGAGCCCGAGGTCCTTCAGCTTTAGCGCCTTGCGCTTCTTCCGCGGCTTCTCCTCCACCCCGGCACCCGTCTTGACCTCGTCCATCGAACGCACCCTGCTTATTGTTTTACCCGCCAACCAACGCTAGGAGATGCCGGCGCGTCAGGCAACCGCCCGTGCGGGCACCGCGACGAAGTGACCAAGGCCAAGGGCGCCAGGGGGGACGGTCAGTCCTTCTCTTTGGTGTCGAATGTCAGGTGGACGCCCAGAACCTCTGCGGCGATCCGGGCGACGGTCAGGTCGATGGGCGGCGGCGCGACGTTGACGCCGCGGCTCAGCGCCTCCGTCACGATCTCCATCACCTTCAGGCGGGCGTGCCATTTGGAATTGGCGGGGACTGCCTGCCAGGGCGCCGTCTCGGTCGAGGTCTTGTCGAACATCGCCTCGATGGCCTTGCTGTAGTCGTCCCAGCGGGCGCGGTTGCGCAGATCCTCCTCGGTCAGCTTCCAGCGCTTGTAGGGGTTGCTCAGCCGCTCGCGAAAGCGGTTGAGCTGCTCGTCGGGCGTGATGTGCATGAAGATCTTGATGATGCGGACCCCGTCGTCGGTCAGCATCTTCTCGAACTGGTTGATCTCGTCGTAGGCGCGCTTCCACTGCTCCTTGTCGGCGAAGCCCTCCACCCGCTCCACCAGCACGCGGCCGTACCAGGAGCGGTCGAAGATGGCGAAGGTGCCGGGGGCGGGCAGCTTGGTCCAGAAGCGGTAGAGGTAGTGCTTGCCCTGCTCGTCCGCCGCCGGGGCGCCGATCGGCCAGACGTGGAAGCCGCGGGGGTCGAGCGGTTCGGTCAGGCGGCGGATGCAGCCGCCCTTGCCGGCGGCGTCCCAGCCCTCGAACACCAGGATGGCGCGGCGCTTCTCGTGCCAGTAGGTCTGCTGGATGTGCAGCAGGTCCTTCTGGAGTTTGGCGAGGCGGCGTTCGTAGTCGTCCTTGCTGCCGATGCCCTCCGCCGTCATATCGAGCTTGTCGAGACGGATCTTGCCGTTTCCGTTGCCCATGCACGCACCTTTCGAAATGTCTGGCCCAAGTTTCAGATTTCGGAACCTTCGCGCTTCGCAGGGGTTGAGCGCGTGCGCCCCGCAGGGCGCGCGTTGCAACCTCGCGATGGTCCTTCCGGTGATGGTCCTTCGGCCGGTGACGGTCTTCTGGACGATCCACGGGTGGCGCCACGCTTGTCAACCAGCGGCGACCGGCTGGCGTGCCGCTGCCGACCAGGAGGATTTCCCCGATGGCCACCGCCGGACCGCGCATCTACAACCTGTTTCCCACGCTCGTCGGCCCGATGCGCGACTGGGCCGGGCATCTGCCCCGCATCCAGGGCATGGGCTTCGACTGGCTGTTCCTGAACCCGATCCATTATCCCGGCTTCTCGGGCAGCCTCTACGCCGTGAAGGACTATTACCGGCTGCACGACCGCATCCAGGGCGGCGCGCCGGAGCATCCGGACGAGCTGCTGCGCGGCTTCATCGCCGAGGCCGGGCGGCATGGCCAGTCGGTGATGCTCGACCTCGTCATCAACCACACCGCCAAGGACGCGATCCTGGTCGGCGAGCATCCGGACTGGTACCGGCGCGATTCCAGCGGCGACCTCTACAGTCCGCGCGCCGTCGATCCGGTGGACCCATCGCGGGTGACCATCTGGGGCGACCTCGCCATGCTCGACTACGAGCGGGCGGATGTCCGGGCGGGCCTGACCGACTATTGGACCCGCTATTTGCGCCATTACATCGGCCTCGGGGTAAAGGGCTTCCGCTGCGACGCCGCCTACCAGATCCCGGCGGAGGTGTGGAAGACGCTGATCGACCGCTCCCGCGAGGCCGATCCGGAGGTGAAGTTCTTCGCCGAGACGCTGGGTTGCACGGTGGAGCAGGTGCGCGACCTGTGCGGGGCGGGTTTCGACTTCCTGTTCAACAGCGCCAAATGGTGGGACTTCAAGTCCGACTGGCTGCTCGACCAGTATGACGAGTTCCGCTGGATCGCCCCCTCCATCGCCTTCCCGGAAAGCCACGACACCGACCGTCTGGCGGCCGAGGTCGGCAGCCAGGACACCGAGCGGCTGGCCGCCCAGCTGAAGATGCACTACCTGTTCGCCGCCTCCTTCTCGACCGGCGTGATGATGCCGGTGGGGTACGAGTACGGCTTCACCCGCAAGCTGGACGTGGTGAGCACCACGCCGGACGATTGGGAGGACCCGAAGCTCGACCTGACCGGCTTCATCGGGGCGGTCAACGCGATGAAGGCGGACAGCCCGGCGCTGAATGTCGAAGGGCCGCAGCGGCGTGTCACCTCTCCCCACAATCCGGTGATCGGGCTGATCCGCGGCACCGGCGGCTGGGCCAACGGAAGCGGGGAGAGTTGCTCCGTCCTGCTCATCAACCCGGACGAGAACCAGCCCCATGCCATCGATCCCGGCCCGCTGCTGGCCAGCACCGGTGGCGGTTTCGCCGATTTCGAGGACGTGACCCCGGAGGCCGAACCGCTGCCCTTCGAGCCGGGCCGCGACCTGCGCCTGCGCCCGCTGGAGATGCGCGTCTTCCGCGCCCGCCCGGCGCAGAGCCGCCCCATCGAACTGAACCATCTGGGCGAACGCGGGGCGGAGCACGACGCCGGCACCCGCGCCTGGATGGACGAACTGGCCTCCCGCCGCGTCACCATCGAGAACGTCTATCCGGAGTTGGACGGCGGTCGTTTCCCGGTGAAGCGGGTGGTCGGCGACGTGATGGAGGTGTGGGCGGACATCTACACCGACGGCACCTTCGTCCTGGGCGCCGCCGTCACCTACCGCCCGGTCGACGAGGAGGAATGGCGCGAGGTGCCCATGACCTTCGTCGACAACGACCGCTGGGTGGGCAAGCTTCCGCTGACCCGCAACACGCGCTACCAATACAGCATCCTGGCGTGGCGCGACGTCTGGGAGAGCTGGCGCGCCGACTTCAAGAAGAAGCACGACGTCGGGATGGACGTGAGCCTGGAACTGATCGAAGGCCGCCGCTTCGTCGAGCACGCGGTCGGGCAGAATGAAGGCGAGGGCCGTGCCGCGCTGGAGCGGGTGGTGGAGCGGATGACCAGCCTCCATGGGCCGGAGCTGATCGCCTACGCCCTGTCGGACGAACCGCGCCACGCCATGGCGAAGTATGGCGAGCGGCAATATCTGTCCCGCTACGGCTGCGACCTGGAGGTCTATGTGGACCGCACCGCGGCCCGCTACTCCGCGTGGTTCGAGATCTTCCCGCGCTCGGCCTCGCCGGACCCGTCGCGGCCCGGCACCTTTGACGACGTGTCGACCATGCTGCCCTTCATCCGGGGCATGGGCTTCGACGTGCTGTACTTCCCGCCGATCCACCCGATCGGGCGCAGCTTCCGCAAGGGACGCAACAACACGCTGAACCCCGGCCCGAACGATCCCGGTGTACCCTACGCCATCGGCGCGACGGAGGGCGGGCACGCCGACATCGACCCGATGATCGGCGACTTCGACGGCTTCCGCCGGCTGGTCAAGGAGGCGCGGCGGCACGGCATCGAGATCGCGCTGGACTTCGCCGTCCAGTGCTCCCCCGACCATCCCTGGATCAAGTCGCACCCGCAATGGTTCTACTGGCGCCCCGACGGCACGATCCGTTACGCCGAGAACCCGCCGAAGAAGTACCAGGACATCGTCAACGTCAGCTTCTACCGCGAGGCCTATCCGGACCTGTGGTACGCGCTGCGCGACGTCGTGCTGTTCTGGTGCGACGAGGGGGTGCGCATCTTCCGCGTCGACAACCCGCACACCAAGCCCTTCCCCTTCTGGGAATGGATGATCCGCGAGGTGCAGGACCGCTTCCCCGACGCGCTGTTCCTGGCCGAGGCCTTCACCCGGCCCAAGCTGATGCGGCGGCTTGCGAAGATCGGCTTCACCCAGTCCTACAGCTACTTCACGTGGCGCAACACCAAGGCGGAACTGACCGAGTATCTGACGGAGCTGACCCAGGGCGAGTCCAAGGACTACATGCAGCCCAACTTCTTCGCCAACACGCCGGACATCCTGCCGCCGATCCTGGTCCATGGCGGCCGGCCGGCGCATATGATGCGCGCCGTGCTGGCCGGCACCTTGTCGGGCGTCTACGGTCTCTACGCCCCGTATTTCGTCTGCGAGGCCGACCCCTATCCAGGCAAGGAGGAGTACAACCACTCCGAAAAATACGAGATCCGGCACTGGGACTGGAACAAGCCCGGCAACATCGTCGACTACGTGACGCGGCTGAACAAGATCCGCGCGGAGAACCCGGCGCTCCACAAATTCACGAACCTGAAGTTCTACAACGCCTATGACGACAACATCCTGCTCTACGGCAAGATGACGGAGAGCAAGGACAACGTCATACTGATCGCGGTGAACCTCGACCCGCACAACGGCCATGGCGGCACCATCGAAGTTCCGCTGTGGGAGTTGGGGTTGGACGACGGCGCCCATGTCCAGGTGGAGGATCTGTTCACCGGCCAGCGCTTCACCTGGATCGGCAAGTTCCAGCATGTCTGGCTGGACCCGCAGCAGAACCCGGCGGCGATCTGGCGCATCCGTCCGCCGGGGCGGTAAGGGAAAGGGGGCGCGTAGGGCCCCCACCCAAACCCTCCCCCGCTTTGCAGGGGAGGGCTTAACTCCTCCCCCTGCGCAGCGGGGGGAGGTCGGGAGGGGGGCTCGTAGCAACCACTCCCCCATCACCACCTCACCGAAACGCTGGCATTCCCGCCCAGCCCAAGCTAGAACCGCGCCGGTCCGTGACGGTTCTTCCTGGCAGGGGACGGGTGCAGTACCGACTCGACGACGAGGCGTCCCTGTGTTCGATCGACATCCTGGCTCAGGCGGTCGAGCGCATCTGCGTCAAAGGCGTGCTGGAGTTGCGCATGCTGCGCAACGCGCTCCACGAGGCGGCCACAAGCCCGACCCCCGACGCGGTGAAGTTCGCCTTTGCCATGTTCTCGCGGGTGGACCGCGACTATCGCCGCCTGATCGCGCACGAGGCGCTGACCCTCGCGACCGAGCAACGGGGGCGTTACGCCGCCCCCCGGCCGCGGGCGGTGCGCCGCCCGCGGATGCTGTGATAGGCCACTGTTCTCAGGCCACCGCCGGTTCGAAATCCATGGCGGGCGACACCAGCCGTTCCACCGCCGGGCGGGCGAACAGATAGCCCTGCATCAGCGTGATCCCCAGATCGCGCAGCGCCTTTGCCTCGCCGGGCGTTTCGATGCCCTCGGCCACCGGGGTGATGCCGAGATCGCGGCACACGGTGAGGATCGCGCCGACGATGCTGCGGCGGGTGCGGTCGGTGTCGATCGAGCGTGTCAGTTCCATGTCCAGCTTGATGATGTCCGGCTGGAATTCGGCGAGCAGGTTCAGGCCGGAATAGCCCGAGCCGAAATCATCGATGGCGGTGTGGAAGCCCTGGCGCTTGTATTCGGTGAAGATGGCCTTCAGATGGGCGCCGTCGACGACCCGCTCGTTCTCCGTCACCTCGAAGATGATGCGCTCCGGCGGGAAACCGGTGCGCTTGGCGGCGGCCAGCGTGGCGCGGATACAGGCTTCGGGCTGGTAGACGGCGTTGGGAAGGAAATTGATCGACAGCCGGGTGTCGGGCTGCTGGCCCATGCCGAGGCTGGCGGCCAGCTCGATGGCCTTGACCCGACAGGCCTGATCGAAGGCGTAGCGGTTCGCCTCGGTCACCTGACCCAGCACCCAGCCCGCCCCCTGGCCGTCGAGGCCGCGCACGAGCGCCTCGTGCGCCCACGGCCGCCCCCCGCCGAGCCCATCACCGACATCGACGATCGGCTGGAAGGCCATGGTGAAGTCGAACCCCAATCCCTCGGCGCACTGCCCGCCGCACTTTCCGCCCCTGATCTGCTCCGCCGTCATGCCCGTTTCTTTCGTGGGGTTATGCTAAATCTAACTCTTTATAGTACGTATATTGTCTCAAATTTATTCAAAGCAAGGTGTGACATCGGGTTTGGAAATAGGGCCTATGACGTCATTACTCCGTTCTTCATTGTTCGGGTTTTGGTTATTCAGCGGCGGCTTTGCTTCGGGCCTGGATCGCCGTCCACACGGAGAGCGGGGTCGCCGGCATGTCGATGTGGTGGATGCCGTAGTCCGACAGCGCGTCCACCAGGGCGTTGATGACCGCAGGCGGCGCGCCGATGGCCCCGGCCTCGCCGGCGCCCTTCATGCCCAGCGCGTTGGTGGTGCTGGGCACGCAGTTCAGCTTGATGCGGATGTCCGGCACGTCCACCGCGCGCGGCATCTGGTAGTCCATGAAGGAGCCACTGAGCAGCTGGCCGCTGTCCGGGTCGAAGACCACCCGCTCCTGAAGCGCCTGCCCGATGCCCTGGGCGACGCCCCCATGGACCTGACCCATGACCAGCAGCGGGTTCACCACCGTCCCGAAATCGTCCACGACGGTGTAGCCGACGACCTCGACCTCCCCGGTGTCGGGATCGACCTCGACCTCCGCCACGTGGCAACCGTTGGGGAAGGTGTTGGCCGGCGGAGTCCAGCGGGCCACCTCGGTGAAGGCGATGGGGCCTTGGGCGGCGGCTTTGGCGGCCACCTCCTTGAAGGAGACGCTGCGGTCGGTGCCGACGACGCTGAAGCGGCCCTCGACGAACTCAACGTCCACCGCGGCGGTCTCCAGCAGGTCGGCAGCGACCTCGGTCGCCTTGGTCACAACCCGCGCCGCGCCCTCGGCCAGCGCCGCCCCGCCCACCGGGACGGAGCGGGAGCCGCCGGTGCCGGCCCCCCAGGACACGCGGTCGGTGTCGCCCTGGATCACCTCCACATCCTCCGGCGGGACGCCCAGCCGGTCGGCGATGATCTGTTTATAGGCGGTCTCGTGGCCTTGGCCGTTGGTCTGGGTGCCGATCATCAGGACGATGCGCCCGTCGCCGTTGACCTGCACCGTCGCCTGCTCCGCTCCACCGCCCGCGCAGGCCTCGATGTAGGTGGCGATCCCGGCCCCGCGCAGCCTCCCGCGGGCTTTCGCCGCCGCCTTGCGGGCGGGCAGGCCGGCGTGATCGGACAGCTCCAGCCCGTCGCGCAGATTCTGCTCGAATTCGCCGGTGTCGTAGGTCTGGCCCATCGGGGTGGCGTAGGGCATGGCGGTGGGCGGGATGAAGTTGCGCCGCCGGATCTCCGCCGGGCCGAGGCCGGTGACGCGCCCGGCATGGTCGATCAGCCGCTCCAGCAGATAGGCCGCCTCCGGACGACCGGCGCCGCGGTAGGCATCCACCGGCTGGGTGTTGGTGAAGACGCCCTTCACCCGCACATAGACCGCCGGCGTGGTGTAGGAGCCGACGAGCATCGCCGACCCCGCGTCGGTCGGGATGAAGGGGCCATAGTTCGACAGGTAGGCCCCCAGGTTGGCGACGGTGTCCACCCGCAGCCCGAGGAAGCGCCCGTCGCCGTCCAGCGCCAGCCGGGCGCGGCTGACATGGTCGCGCCCGTGATCGTCGCTGAGGAAGCCCTCGGTCCGCTCCGCCGCCCATTTCACCGGCCGGTTCAGGCGGCGCGCGGCGAACAGGCAGACCATGTATTCCGGGTAGTTGAACAGCTTCATGCCGAAGCCGCCGCCGACGTCGGTGGTGACGACGCGGAATTTCGCTTCCGGCAGGCCGAAGAGCTGGGCGAACTGCTTGCGCAGCCCGTGCACGCCCTGGCTGGTGACGTAGATGACCAGCCGCCCGGTCTCCGCCTCCACCGCGGCGAGGCAGGCGCGGCCCTCCATCGGGTTGGCGACGACGCGGTTGTTGACGATCTCCAGCTCCACCACACGGGCGGCCTTGGCAATCGCCGACTCCACCGCCTCCTCCTCGCCCTGCTCCCAGTCGAAGCAGAGGTTGCCCGGCGCCTCGTCCCACACCTGCGGGCGGCCCGCCTCCAGCGCCTCCGCCGTCCCGGTGATGGCGGGCCGGTCGTCGTAATCGACCATCACCAGCTCCGCCGCGTCGCGGGCGGCGTCCAGTGTTTCGGCCACCACCACGGCGACCGGATCGCCGACATGGCGCACCCGTCCCTTGGCCAGCGCCGGGCGGGGCGGGGCGACGTAGGGGGAGCCGTCGCGCTGGGTCAGCGCCGCGGCGCAGGGAATCGGCTGGATGCCGTCCGCCTCCAGGTCCGCGACGGTGAAGACGCCGAGCACCCCCGGCTGCGCCGCCGCCTCCGCCGCGTCGATCCCGCGGATGTCGGCGTGGGCGTGGGGGGAGCGCACGAAGACCGCGTAGGTCTGGCCGGGAAGCGACACGTCGTCGGTGTAGCGCCCGCCGCCGGTCAGCAGGCGCGCGTCTTCGGTGCGGGGGACCGGCTGGCCGATACCGAACTTCATCATGGGGCGGGGTCTTTCCTGTTGCGCGGGCCTGTCGCGTGGAGAAACACCCGGAGAAGATAGGCGGAGCCTTGGCCGGCGAAAACCCTCGGTTGGGCATAAGCCGGCGGTGGCGTGGGGGCGTGGAGCCACCTATTCTTAGGCCATGTGCGGACGCATGATACTCGCCACGCCGGCCGCGGAGGTTCAGCGGCTGTTCGGCTTCCCCGAACTGCCGAACCTCCAGCCCCGCTGGAACGTGGCTCCCACCCAGCCGGTGCCCGCCGTGCGGCGGGAGGAGGATGGGCGCCATCTGGTCACCTTGCGCTGGGGCCTCGTCCCCTTCTGGGCGGACGACCCGTCTATCGGCGCGCGGCTGATCAACGCGCGCGGGGAGACGCTGGCCGAGAAGCCGTCCTTTCGGGAGGCCTTCCGCAAGCGGCGCTGCCTGGTTCCCGTGGACGGTTTCTATGAGTGGAAGGCCGAGGGCAAGCGCAAGCAGGGCTACGCCATCCGCCGCCGCGACCGCGCGCCCTTCGCCTTCGCCGGCTTGTGGGAGCGCTGGAACGGCCCGAAGGGCGGCCCGGCCCCTGCGGAGCCCCTGGAGACTCTGACCATCGTCACCACCACGGCGAACGCGGTGCTGAAGCCGCTGCACGAGCGCATGCCGGTGATCCTGGACGAGACGGACTGGGACCTGTGGCTGGACCCCTCCGCCCCGCTGCCGGTGCTGGAGGGGCTTCTGAAGCCGGTGCCCGACGCGCTGCTGGAGGCCCATCCGGTGGGACCGCGCGTCAACAACGTGCGCAACGACGACGAGGCGTGCGCGGCTCCCTTGGACGATGCACCGCCCGATGATGCGCCGACCTTGCTCTGACTGGCGCAGCCTTTTAGTGGCGATTCTCCTCGTCGGCTCAACCGGAACGGTGTATGCCCAGGGAGGGACGACCAAAGGCAAGGTCGCCAACACCCCCAATGAAACGCTAAAAGGACAGGGTGTCGCCATGGAGGGCGATACACTTTCCATCAAGGGTGCACCGGTTCGCCTTATGGGGATCGACGCCCCCGACGTCGGGCAGAAATGCCGGAACCGTTACGGGCACGAACTCGATTGCTTCCGCATCGCCACCGCGGTGCTGGCCAGCCTGATCAAGGACCAGGAGGTGACCTGCACCATCGCCGAACGCGACCGCAACGGCCAGCAATTGGGTGAATGCCGGGTTCTCGGCGTCGATCTGGGGGCGGCCATGGTGGCGCGCGGCTGGGCCTTCGCCTACCGCAGCCTGTCGCCGGCGTATGCGTCCAGCGAGGCCTTCGCGCAGAGCCGCCGGTTGGGTCTGTGGGCGGGTCAGGTGGAGAAGCCCTGGCAGTGGCGGTCGCGCCAGCAGCGGGAGCAGGCGCGGTAGATCCTGCGGTCCGGTTCGGCCATCTGGCCTCTGCCAACGGGGGAAGGGGGACTCGGCCTTTTTTTCGGTTCGCCCTCCTTGGGGGGCGTGATAGTGTTTCAGAGTGTTAACAAGTTATTAATCAAGCCGACCGGCCAGCGCCCCTCGGTGCCGAAGGCCGGAAGGACCCACCCACCGGCGCGGAAGAACGGGTCATGCGAGTCTACGCACGCCAGCTTTACGATCATCTCCCCTACCTGCGCCGCTATGCGCGCGCGCTGACCGGAGCGACCGAACGCGGTGACGATCTCGTGACGCGC
This sequence comes from Azospirillum brasilense, assembly GCF_022023855.1. Taxonomy (NCBI): domain Bacteria; kingdom Pseudomonadati; phylum Pseudomonadota; class Alphaproteobacteria; order Rhodospirillales; family Azospirillaceae; genus Azospirillum; species Azospirillum brasilense. Next base: position 2,791,400 of record NZ_CP059449.1, on the reverse strand, counting down.
TGCGTCGAGGTCGCCGTGATGGCCCCGTCCCGCTTCGGACTGGAAGCCGGGGCGCGGGTGCCGCTCTATGCCCTGCTGAATCTGCTGTTCGACGAGGACGGGGACGGGCTACCGACCCCGTCGCCGCACCCCATCGAACGGGCGCTGGCGTCCCTGCCGGAAGGCGAGCGGCGCATGTATCTGCTGATCACGCTGGAAGGGCTGACGGTTCCCGAAGCCGCCCAGGTGCTCCAGATCCCCGCGCCGGAGGGCCAGGACCGGCTGACCGTCGCCCGCGACAAGGTGCGCAACGCCCTGACCCAGCGGGTGCTGGTGGTCGAGGACAACCCGATCCTGGCGATGGAGATCGGCTCGCTGGTCACCGACATGGGCCACGTCGTCTGCGGCACCGCCAACAACGAGCAGGAGGCCCTGGAACTGCTGGAGGCCGAGAAGCCGACGCTGGCCCTGCTCGACGTCCGGCTGGCCGATGGCGGCAGCGGGGTCGAGGTCGCCCGCCGGCTGCGCCAGAAGCGCGCCATGCGGACCATTTTTGTCACGGCCTTCGACGGCGACCTGGAGGAGGCGGACGCCCGCCATCTCGGCCAGATCGTCCGCAAGCCCTTCACCAACGAGGCGATCCAGGCGGCGATCTCGCGCGCGGTCTTCATGCCGAGCCCGGTGGCCCTGGCGTAACAACTGCGGTCCGGTGATCTGCGGTCCGGATGGAAAAGCGAAAGGGCGGCCCCGTCGGGCCGCCCTTTGCGTGTGCGGTGTGGTGTGCCGCAGTCTCAGACGGTGGTCCGGCGTCCGGCGATCATGCGGTAGATGGCCAGGATGATGATGGCGCCGACGATGGCGCCGATGAAGCCGGCCCCTTCGCCCGCCCGGTACCAGCCCACGGCCTCGCCCAGATAGGTGGCGACGAAGGCACCCGCGATGCCGAGCAGCGTGGTGATGATGAAGCCGCCCGGATCACGGCCCGGCATCAGGAACTTGGCGACGATGCCGGCCAGGAAGCCGATGATGATCGTCCACAGAATACCCATAACCTCTCTCCCTCCAGTATCGATGTCCTCGATCCCACGCAGCCATAACGCCCAGAACGGCGTTTGGTTCTGCCCGAAGGAGGACCCTCTTGCGGATAAACCCACCTGGAGCATGGCCGGGAGGGAGAGGGCAGGGCCGGAGATCAGCTCCGCAGGGCGCGGATGTTGGCGGCGTAGCGGTCCGGCCCGCCGGTAAAGGTGGCGGTTCCGGCGACCAGAACGTCGGCGCCCGCCTCGATGGCGATGCGGGCGGTCTCGCCGTTGATCCCGCCGTCGACCTGGAGGTCGATGGGCTTGCCCAGCGCGTCGATGCGGCGGCGCAGCTCATGGATCTTGGGAAGCTGGTTGGCGATGAAGCTCTGCCCGCCGAAGCCCGGGTTGACCGTCATGACCAGAACGAGATCGAGGTCTTCCAGCAGATAGTCGACGGCCTCCAGCGGGGTGGCCGGGTTCAGCGACAGGCCGGCCTTCTTGCCCAGCGACTTGATGAGCTGGATGGTGCGGTGGACGTGCGCGCCGGCCTCCGGATGGACGGTGATGATGTCGGCGCCGGCGTCCGCGAAGGCGGCGATGTAGGGGTCCACCGGGGAGATCATCAGATGCACGTCGAAGGGCTTCGCCGTGTGCGGGCGCAGCGCCTTCACCACCGCCGGGCCGATGGTGATGTTGGGGACGAAATGACCGTCCATCACGTCGATATGGATGTAGTCGGCGCCCGCCGCATCGATGGCGCGCACTTCCTCGCCCAGCCGGGCGAAATCGGCGGAGAGGATGGACGGGGCGATCTTGACCGGGCGCATGGCGGACATCCTTGGCGTGAACGGTGCAGGGAAGGGTGGTGGAAAATCCGCCTTCCCATACCACGGCTCCCCCGTCGCCCCAACCCCTCTCGCCGTTTGTAAGAACCGTCAGGCCGGCTTGCAGCCGGGCTTCAGCCCCGGATCGCCGGAAAAGCTGCCGTCGTCCGCCGGGTCGCTTCCCGCACCGTACCCGGCGTTGAGCATCCCCTCCAACGCCTCCAGCCGGGGGGTGGCGGCGGCGAAGGCATCGCGCTCGACCGCGCGGTAATGCTCGATCACCCGTTCGCCGAAAGCGGTCAGCGCGGTCCCGCCGCCATGCTTGCCGCCTACCGCCGCGGAGACCACCGGCTCGGCGAAGATGCGGTTCAGGTCGTCGACCAGCAGCCAGGCGCGGCGGTAGGACATGTCCAGCGTCCGCGCCGCGGCGGAGATGGAGCCGGTTTCCCGGATCCGCTCCAGCAGCATGATCTTGCCCGGCCCGACCGAGCCGCCGGTGTCGAAGTCGATGCGGATGCGCAGGCGGGTCATGGCGCCGCCCAAGACCCACCGGTCTCGCCGACCCGCTTCCGGCATCCGAGCCACTTGACCCCGGCCATTCCCGCTTCTCCGCTCCGCTCCCTTGGGACGGGAGACTGACCGTCCCCCGCCCAAAAGGCAAGGAGCGGATCAGAAGCCGGCCAGCACGATCTTGCCCTTGGCCCGCCCGCTTTCGAGCAGGGCGTGGGCGCGCGTCAGGTTGGCGGCGTTGATGGTGCCGAACGTCTCGGCCAGCGTCGTGCGGACGGTGCCGGCGTCGACGAGGCGCGACACCTCGCTGAGCAGCGTGTGCTGGGCATCAATGTCGGCGGTGCCGAACACCGGCCGGGTGAACATGAACTCCCAGTGCAGCGACACGCTCTTGCGCTTCAGCACCATGACGTCCAGCCCCGCCGGATCGTCGATCAGGGCGACGCGGCCCTGCGGGGCGATCAGGGCGGCGATCTCGGGCAGATGGGCGCCGGTGTCGTTGGTCGAGAAGACGAAAGCCGGGGCGCCGATGCCCAGAGCCTCCACCTGCGCGGCCAGCGGCTTGCGGTGGTCGACGACGTGATGGGCGCCGAGGTCCCGGCACCAGGCCTGCGTCTCCTCGCGGGAGGCGGTGGCGATGACCGTCAGGTCGGTCAGTTGCCGGGCGAGCTGGATGGCGATGGAGCCGACGCCGCCGGCCCCGCCGACGATCAGGATGGCGTTGGCCGCCCCCGGCACCGGGCGCCGCACGTCCAGCCGGTCGAACATGGCTTCCCACGCGGTGATGCTGGTCAGCGGCAGGGCGGCGGCCTGGGCGAAGTCGAGGCTGGCCGGCTTCGGCCCGACGATGCGCTCGTCCACCAGATGGAACTCGGCGTTGGTGCCGTCGCGGTCGATGGCCCCGGCGTAGAAGACGGCGTCGCCCGGCTTGAACAGCGAGGCCTGCGGCCCGGCGGCGACCACGACACCGGCGGCGTCCCAGCCCAGCACCTTCATGGCGCCCGGCGCGGGCGGCATGTTGCGGCGGACCTTGGTGTCCACGGGGTTGACCGAGACGGCCTCGATCGCGACCAGCAGGTCGCGGCCCTGGGGCTCGGGGCGGGGGCGCTCGACGTCGATCAGGGCATCGGGGGCGTCGATGGGCAGGGATTGGGTGAAGGCGACGGCGCGCATGGCCTGAAGTCCTTGTGCATGTTGCGGCGTGTTGTGCTCTGCCGACAGACTTGCGCCTTGCAGCACCGGGGCGCAAGAATGCACATGAAACGCACATAGTATCGAAAAGGATACCGTCATGGCCCGCGTTCCCCACGCCAACCTGGACTGCTCGCCGGGCTGCCCGGTGGAGGGCGTCCTCGCCATCATCGGCGGGAAGTGGAAGGGGCTTATCCTCTACCATCTGCTGGACGGCACGCTGCGCTTCAACGAGATCCGCCGCCGCGTGCCGAACGTCACCCAGCGCATGCTGACCACCCAGCTCCGCGAGCTGGAAGCGGACGGGCTGCTGGTCCGCACCGTCTATGCGGAAGTGCCGCCGCGCGTCGAATACAGCCTGTCGCCGCGCGGGCGGAGCCTGGAGCCGATCATCCTGGCGTTGAAGGCCTGGGGCGAGGAGCATCTGCGGCCCGCCGCCGCGGTTTCTGACGCCGCTTCTGCTGTCATCGCCGCATGAGCGCCTTCGTTCCGCCGCCCCCGCAGCGTCCGTGGGGGCACCGCCTGTTCTTCCCCGCTGCTGCACTCTATGGGGCGCTCAGCGTGCCGCTGTGGGTGGCCGGCTATTTCGGCTGGCTCGGTATCGGCTGGACCCCGGCGTTGCACGCGCACGAGATGCTGATGGGCTACGCGCTGGCGGTGGTCGGCGGCTTCCTGCTGACGCGGCCGTCCGGGATGGCGCTGACCGTCGCCTTCGCCGCGTGGCTGGCCGGGCGGCTGGCGGTGCTGGGCGGCTTGCCGCCGGAGGTCGCGGCGCCGGTGGCGCTGGCCTATCCGGTGGCGCTGTTCGTGGTGGCCGGCGTGCCCTTCCTGCGCGCCGCCAAGAGCGGCCACAACAGGCTGTTCGGCCCGGTGATCGGCGCCTTCGCGCTGGCCGAGGCGCTGGTCTGGTGGGGCGGCGACGGCGGGCGGACGGGCGCCCTGTTCGCGCTTCATCTCGTCGGCATCCTGATGCTGGTGATGGGCGGGCGCATCATCCCGTCGGCCACGGCGGGGGAGGTGCGCAAGCAGGGCGGGACGCTGGTGGAGCGGGTGCAGCCGCGCCTGGAATGGGCCGGTGTCGCCGGGGCGGTGCTGGCCGCCCTGACCGTGGCCGCCGGAGTGACGACCGGCCCGCTGGCCTGGATCGGGGCGGCGGGCGCCGCGCTGGCCGGGGTGACGGCCTGGGCGCGTCTGGCGCGTTGGCGGACGGGCGCCGTGCTGAAGCGTCCGGACCTGTGGAGCCTGCATCTGGGGTACGGCTGGCTCGGGCTCGGCTGGCTGTTCCTGGGGGTGGAGCGGCTGGCTCCGCTGACCGGAGGGGCGGGCTGGCACGTGATCGGGGCGGGCGCGCTGGGCACGCTGGCCGCCTCCATGATGGTGCGCGCGACCCTGCAGCGGGAGGCGCTGCCGCCGGACTTCTCCCGGCCCGCCACCGCCGCCATCGCTCTGGTCGGCCTGTCCGCCGCGCTGCGCGTCGCCGCGGCGAGCACGGCGCCGGACCTGCTGATGCCTGCGGCGGCGCTGGCCTGGATGGGCGCGCATCTTCTGGTGTTGTGGGTGCTGTTGCGCGTACCGAAGCGGATCAGGGCGTGAATTCGGTGTCCTGATTTTTGGCGTTCCGGTTCTGGTCTTCGCGCAGCGCCATCGCTATGGTGCGCCGGGTGCAACTGACGTCGGCGCGTTCCATGGAAACCTTGCCGTTCGAGGCCGAAACCGCTGTCGTGGTCTGCGCCGATCATGGCGTGTTCGAGCTTCTGGTCGGGCTTCTGCTGTCGCTGCGCCCGCTGGACCGCCGGCGCTACCGGGTCTGCCTGATCGATGTCGGGCTGACCGCCGCGCAGCGCGATCATGTGGCGCCACTCTGCGACCGCATCGCGCCGGTGCGGGACGATCTGGTGGTCTGGCCGCACCCGCAGCTCGTGGCGCAGCTGGACCGGCAGATTCCCTTCTGGAAGGCGATGCTCTGCCGCCCGTTTTTGCGCGACTATTTCCCCGGTTTCCAGTGCTACCTGCATTTGGACGCCGACGTCTGGGTTCAGAATTCCGCCGCGCTGGACGCCGCCGTCGAGGGCGTGCGCGGCGGGCGCGCCGTGATCGTCCCCGAGGCCGACGCGGCTTATCCTTTCCTGGCGTCGCACACCGCCAACGCCCATGCCGTGGCGGAGCGCACCAAGCTCATCACCCGCTTCTTCGGGGAGGAGGTCGCCGCGCTGGCCGGTTCGCTGCCCTATTACAATCTGGGCTTCTACGGGCTTCACCATGACGCGCCCCATTGGGACCTGTTCCGCGACAGCCTGCGCGACGCGACGCGGACCACCTTCCACTTCCTGTGCGAGCAGATCGTCCTGAACATCGTGATGTTCCAGGTGCGGACCACGCTGCTGCTGCCGGCGACGGCCAACTGGATGTGCAGCATGGCCGCGCCTGTGCGTGGAGGGGATGGGCTGTGGCGCTCGCCCGTCTACCCCCACACGCCGATCGATCTGCTGCACCTGACCGGCACGGACAAGCTGGAGCGCTACCAGCCGCTGGGGCTGCTCTACGACGGGGGGCGCTATCTGGAGGGCATCGCGCACCTGGCAGCTCCGCATGCCCAGGTCGGCTGATCGCCGGACCTTGCGCAACGGCTTGACGGTCCCCGTCCCAACCCCCGACACTCATTGGCAACGGCCTCCACCGAGGGCCATGAGAGGCGGGCAAACCCGCAAGGGGGGATCATGAGCGACGCGTTGGAACCGGTCCGCAGCGCGGGCGTCGTCGGGCTCGGCTCCATGGGCATGGGGGTGGCGCTGTCGCTGCTCCGCGCCGGCTTCCGGGTCGTCGGCTGCGACCTCGACGCCGCCAAATGCATGAGCCTCGTCACCCATGGCGGGGAGGCCGCGGGATCGCCCGCCGACGTCGGGCGCCGGGTGGACCGCGTCATCGTCCTGGTCGCCACGGCGGAGCAGGCGGAGGAGGTGCTGTTTCGGCGCCGAGGGCGTGGCCGGCACCCTGCCGAAGGGCGGCGTGGTCGTCCTGTCCACCAGCGTCCCGCCGGACATGGCCGCCGCCGTCGGGCGCCGCCTTGCCGAGCGGGACCTTCTGATGCTCGACGCGCCGGTCGGCGGCGGCCCGGTGCGAGCGGCGGAGGGCCGCATGGTGGTGATGGCCTCCGGCCCCGAGGACGCCTTCGCGCGGGCCGAAGACCTGATCGCCGCCGCGTCGGGCACGCTGCACCGCGTCGGCACCGAGCACGGGCAGGGCTCCGCCGTGAAGGCCGTGGAGCAGATGCTGACCGGCATCCACGCCGCCGCGGTGGCGGAAGCCACGGCCTTCGGCGTCCGCGCCGGGGTCGATCCGCAGCGGCTGGCCGAGATCCTCGCCGCCGGTCCCTTCCACATCCCGTCGCAACGGCCGCTGGGCATCGTCGGGGCGGACCTGGGCCATGTGATGGACGCCGCGCGGAGGCTGGCCGTGCCGACGCCGTTGGCCGCCTCTGCTTTGCAACTCTTCACCATGGCCGCCGCGGTCGGGCTGGGGCGCGAGGGCGACGGCGCGCTCGCCCGGATTTTCGACCGGCTGGCCGGCAACCCGCAGGAGGGCTGAGAAACCATGTCCACCACGCTCACGTCGCTGGTCGTCACCGGGGGCAGCCGGGGCATCGGGGCGGCGATCGCCCGCATGGCCGCACAGCGCGGCTACGCCGTCACCTTCTCCTACATCGGCAACGCCGCGGCGGCGGAGGCCACGCTGGCGGCGATCCGCGAGGCCGGCGGGCACGCCCAGGCGGTGCGGGGCGATGCCGCCCGCGAAGACGATATCCGCGCCCTGTTCGACGCCGCGGAGGACCGCTTCGGCCCCACCGCCGGGCTGGTCAACAACGCCGGCATCATCGGCCCCTACGGGAGGCTCGACGAGGCCGCCCCGGACGACCTGCGCCGCATGCTGGACATCAACGTGACCGGCGCGGTCCTCTGCGCGCGGGAGGCGGTGCGCCGCATGTCCACCCGCCACGGCGGGAAGGGGGGAAGCATTGTCAACGTCGGCTCCATCGCCGCCGTGCTGGGCTCGCCCAGCGAGTATGTGGGCTACGCGGCCAGCAAGGGCGCGGTGGACAGCCTCACCGTCGGCCTCGCCCGCGAGGTGGCGAAGGAGGGCATCCGCGTGAATTGCGTGCGGCCGGGCCTGATCGACACTGACATCCAGATCATCCCCGGCATCGGCAACCGGCTTGACAACCCCGCTTTGATCCCGCCCGCCGGGCGCGCCGGGACGGTGGACGAGGTCGCCGAAACCGTGCTGTGGCTGCTGTCCGACGCCGCGTCCTACGTGACCGGCGCTCTTCTCAACGTCTCCGGAGGCCGCTGAGCCATGCCTGCGTCGAATTCCTTTGTCATCGGCCACCAGGACATCGTGGAGGCCGCGGCGCGGCTGGACGGCTTCGCCGTGCGCACGCCGCTGCTGGAGAACGCCCTGCTGAACGAGCGGGTCGGCGGGCGCGTCCTGCTGAAGCCGGAGGTTCTTCAGCGCAGCGGCTCCTTCAAGTTCCGCGGCGCCTTCAACCGCCTGTCCCAACTGACGCCGGAGGAGCGCCGGGGCGGGGTGGTCGCCTGGTCGTCGGGCAACCACGCCCAGGGCGTCGCGGCGGCGGCGGCGTTGCTCGGCATGCCGGCGGTCATCGTCATGCCCAGCGACGCCCCGGCCCTGAAGATCGCCAACACGCGCGGCTACGGCGCCGAGGTGGTTCTCTACGACCGCTGGACCGAAAGCCGCGAAGCCATCGCCACAGCCATCGCGGAGGAGCGGGGTGCGGCCACCGTGCCGCCCTACGACCACCCGCAGATCATGGCCGGGCAGGGCACGGTGGGACTGGAGATCGCCGCCCAGGCGCAGGCCATCGGCGCGGTTCCCGATGACGTGATCGCGCCGTGCAGCGGCGGCGGGCTGATGTCCGGGGTCGCCACGGCGGTCCGCCACAGCTTTCCCGACGCCCGCCTGTGGGCGGCGGAGCCGGCGGGCTTCGACGACGTGGCGCGCTCGCTGGCCGCCGGGGAGCGGGTGGAGAACGCCGCCGGGCAACGTTCCATCTGCGACGCGCTGCTGACCCCGACGCCCGGCGCCCTGACCTTCCCGGTGATGAAGACCCTGCTGTCCGGCAGTCTCGCCGTCACCGACGCCGAGGTGAAGGCCGCCATGGCCTACGCCTTCACCGTGCTGAAGCTGGTGGTCGAACCGGGCGGCGCGGTCGGGCTGGCCGCCGTGCTGACGGGCAAGCTGCCGGCGGCGGGGCGCACCGTCGCGGTGGTGCTGAGCGGCGGCAACGTCGATGCGGCGACCTTCACGGACGCGCTGGCGTCGTCTTAGCGCGCTCTAGCACGTAATAGACGGCGCCGGGGGCGAACTTCTTGCGGATCGAGTCGCGGTGGTAGGCGATGTTCCACCGCGTCAGCGCGCAGGCCGCCTCGTCTAGCCGCACCAGCAGCGGGTTGCCGTAGGGCAGAGAGACGCCCAACAGCGGCCCCAGCCGCTCGGTCAGCGGGAAGGAGCAGAAGCGGCGCTGCCGCACCGTGAAGCCCAGCCGGGCGAAGCGCTCTTCCAGCCATTGGACGGGGAAGCCGCGCTCGTTCGCGGTCAGGCCGCGGCGGGGCCGCCGCCAGTCGCCCATGGTGCTGATCGGCTCGCGCAGGATGAACAGACCGCCGGGGGCGGTGACGCGGGCGAACTCGGCCAGCAGGGCGCCGGCGTTCGGGATGTGGTGCAGCGTGTGCAGGCAGACGGTCAGGTCGTTCGCCCCGTCCGCGCAGTCGATGCGCCCGCCCAGCGTGGGGCGGCGGTACTCGGCGGGGGTACCGGCGATGTCGGTCCGCCAGAAGCGCTCGATGGGTTCCACGGCCAGGAAGCGCTCCACCTGTTTGGCGATCGGCGCCACATCGTCCCCCGCGGCGCAGCCGAAGGCCAGCGCCTGCCGGAAGCGCCGCCCGGCCAGGAAGCGGAAGGCGTGGCGGTGATTCAGCGCGTGGTATTCGTAGCGGTAGCCGGGCCGGTCGGGCGCCGTGTGCGCAAACTCCTCCGCCGGGTCCCGCGTCTCGACACCGTACCAGCCGGCGATCCGGGCTGCGTCGAAGTCGTCGCCGTAGAGGGCAGCGCCGGAGAAATACTGTTCCTCGAAACTGGCGGACTCGAAACTTGCGGTCATGGGGGCTGAGGCTCCGCTGGATGGACCGCGCGACGATAGCGCGACGGCTCTGGCGGAAACATTCAGCTTGCCCGCCTAGGACGGAGGGGCAGTCCTATGGCGGAGCGGGACCGCGGGGCGCGAAGGGAGCGCCTCCGGTTGGTGGGGCCTATCCTTAAGAGGGGGCTACAGCCGGATGTCGCTCTGGAACAGGCCGAGGTCGAGATGCTCCATCGGCACGCGGCGGGCGCGGCGGCGGCTGAAACGCTTTACGGCGTAGCGGGCGCGACCGAAGAGGGCGGCGTAGCTCTTCAACGTCTTGGGCATGTCCGTTCTTCCCAATCTGTGTAGGGGGTGAACGGATCACAGCTATGACGGGTCCATGTGACAAATTCTATCGCACCGCACACCAGCCTGAGGAACGCCGGGCGCCGCCGCCTGTTCGAGAAGGAATACCCCCAAAAACACGTGGACAGCATGGTGAGGAGGCGGCGATGAGCGGCGTTCTGAAAGCCGTCATTTTCGACGTGGACGGCACCCTGGTCGACTCGGTGGACCTGCACGCCCATGCCTGGGTGGAGGCGATCCGGCATTTCGGCTACCATGCGGAGTTCGACGCGGTGCGCTCCCAGATCGGCAAGGGCGGCGACCAGCTTATGCCTGTCTTCGTGCCGGAGAAGGATCTGGACCGCATCGAGGACGAGCTGGACCATTTCCGGCACGAGCTGTTCGCCCGCAAATACATGCCGAAGGTTCGCGGCTTCCGCCGGGTGCGCGGCCTGTTCCAGCATCTCCACGCCGAGGGTCTGCGCATCGCGCTCGCCTCCTCCGCCAAGGGGGACGAGCTGGAGCGCTACAAGCGCGCGGCGGAGATCGAGGACTTGGTGGACGTGGAAACCTCGTCCGACGACGCGGAGCGGTCGAAGCCGCATCCGGACATCTTCGAAGCGGCTTTGGAAAGGCTGGGCCTACCGGCGGCGGAGGCCGTGGTGGTCGGCGACAGCCCCTGGGACGCCAAGGCCGCGGGCCGGGCCGGGCTGACCGTGGTGGGCGTTCTGTGCGGCGGCTTCGCGGAGCAGGATCTGCGCAAGGCCGGCTGCGCGGAGATCTTCCGTGATCCGGAAGACCTCCAGCGCCGCTTCGCCACCAGCCTCATCGGGAAACGCAGCCCACGCGCCATGGGCCTTCTTCAGCCCGGCGGACCTCAGCCGGGGCGGCCGTCGGCCCGCGGGGCGAGCAGGATGGGGGCGTAGACGTAAAGGTAGCAGGCGAAGGCCGCGATCCAGGCCGCACCGGCGCCCTCCAGGGCGGTCCAGTAGAGGCCGCCCGGCAGCTCGGGTGCCAGCACCCGCAGCAGCGCTGCGGCGGTCAGCAGGATGTAGCCGGCCACGGTCGGGCGGGTCACCACCAGCATCCGCCCGGTGTGGCCGAGCGTGGCCCGCGTCATCACCGCCAGGATCATCGTGGCGAAGGCCCCCGCGGTCAGGGCATGGACCCAGGCGGAGCTTTCGACGCCCGCCCCCAGCAGATGCGCGGCCTTCAGCGCCAGCGCCGCCGGTACCCAGGCGTAGCCGAGATGCAGCACCCACAGGATCGGCTGATCGAGCGTCTTCGCCGGCTGCCAACCGGCCAGCCGCAGGGCGTGGGCGAGCGCCGCGACGAGCGCCAGCAGACCGGCGACGGCGGTGCCCGGCAGAGCGAGGTCGGCGGGTATCATCAGCAGGGTCGAGACGAGCGTCACCTTCTCCACCCAGGGGCGGGAGACGACGGTACCGTCCAGCCCGCGCAGCCGCAGGGCGTTGCGGGTGAAGGCCGGGACGATGCGCCCGCCGATCACCGCGATCATCATCAGCACAATGCCGATGGCCAGCGTCTCACCCAGCGCGGTGCCGCCGGACAGCACGCCCAGCCAGTCCAGATGGAACAGCAGGTTGGCAACGGTCAGCAGGCCCAGCAGCGCGAGGAAGGCGGTGTTGCGGATCTTGCCCGCCGCCACCAGCGGCCCGGCCAGCGCGATGCCAAGCGCCGGCAGGAAGGCGAGGTCGAGGATGGCCGCAACCGGCAGCGGCACGCCGATGAAGGGCAGCAGCGCCACCCGCCCGGCCAGCCACAGCGCCGTCAGGCCGGCGAGCGGCAGGCCGGACAGCGCCTTGGTCCCCGTCCAACTCGGCACCGCGGTCAGCAGGAAGCCGGCCACCGCGGCGACCACGAAGGCGAACAGCATCTCGTGCGCGTGCCAGGAGGCCGCCGGGACGGCGCCGTCCGGCCAGGATCCGGTCGCCAGCACGGCGATCCAGGCGGCCAGCAGGACGGGTGCGGCAAGGCCGGAGAGCAGAAAGAAGGGCCGGAACCCATAAGCGAAGATCAGGGGGACCGGAGGGCGGTCCGGCTGGTCGGCAACGGAACTGGTCATGGCGTTCCCCGCGCGTTGGAGGCATCGGTCATGCCGTCACACTGCGCCGGGGGCGGTCACCCTTCTTTGACCGCCGTCAAATAGAAACCCTCCAAACAAGAATCCGGCACGTTGGAGAAAAGCCGGGGTCAGACCGCGATGCCGTTTTCGGCCATCAGGCGTTTCAGCGCGTCGCGGGCGGGCGCGTCCAGCACGGGAAGGCCGTCGCGGGCGGTCAGTACGAAAGCGCCGGGATCGGCCAGGGTGCGCAGGGCGAAACCGCCCACGCGCGGCGGGCCGCTGCTCAGCGGCGCGTCCTCGTAGATCGGCGAGAAGGTGCAGCCCAGAAGCATGGCGCGGGCGATCAGCGCCTCGTCCGACGATCCGCCCGACGCCGGGCTGTTGATGCCGAAGAGAAGCCGCTCGGCCTCCCCGCTGGTGACGAGCCCGCGTTCCTGAAGGATGTCCACCATGGCCGAGGTGGTCATCACCGGGGCGGCGCGGCCCTTCCAGCAGAAGCGCCCGTCATCCCATCCGATGTCCAGGCAGCGGTAGATCATGTGCGGATCGGCGCCGCCGGGCGACCCGGCAACGATGTAGTTGACCCGAAGCAACCCGTTCCACGCCCCGGCCGGAGCGACGATGCAGGAAACACCGCGCCGGGTCAGACGCAGATAGGTGTCGTTGATGCCCGAAGGCTCGAAATCAAACAGCATGGCTGGCTCACCTTGATCGGGGACCCCGCTCCCCTCGAACGAAAAAGGTGAGCACGGGTTCCCGCAAGGCAACATGGCCATGCGTATGGTATCCCCCTCCGCACGCGCAAAAAGGGTATAGGCAAAAGCTCAGGACTTCGGGCGGAATGCCTTGCAGACCAATGGATCAGTGTCGATGCGCGCCGCACCGATCAGATCGAGGCAGTACGGAATTGCCGGGAAGACCGCCATCAAGCAATCGTGAATGGCCGAAGGCTTGCCCGGAAGGTTCACGATCAGGCTGCTGCCGCGGATTCCCGCGGTTTGGCGCGACAGGATGGCGGTCGGCACCACGGTCAGGCTGACCGACCGCATCAGCTCCCCGAAGCCGGGCATCATCTTTTCGCAGACCTGCTCCGTCGCCTCCGGCGTCACGTCGCGCGGGGCAGGGCCGGTGCCGCCGGTGGTGACGATCAGGTCGCAACGCTCCCGGTCGGCCAGTTCGATCAGGGTGGCGGCGATGCCCTCGCGGTCGTCGGGGATGACGCGGGCCACCGGCTCCCAGGGGGAGGCGACGATGCGCGTCAGCTCCTCCCGGATGGCCGGGCCGCCCTTGTCCTCGTAGATGCCCTGGCTGGCCCGGTCGGACACGGTGACGATGCCGATGCGGGCGGGCTTTGCGGAGGTCATGGGCGGCGGTCCTTATGGAATGTCCGGCAGGCTTACTTGCTGCCCGGCGCCAGGAACACGCTGTTGTAGCTGTCCCGGTCGCCGTTGTTGGTGTCGGTCAGCTGGAAGGTGACCGGGGTGGAGGCGTCCGGCACGGACTCGCGCGGCACCGTGACGTAGACGCGGTAGGTCGCCACGCTGTCCGGGGAGGCGGAGATGTGGCTGATCGCGCTGCCGCTGTCCTCGTCGCGCTCGCCCACCACCTTCACCTCGGCACCGGCGATGCCGGCGGCTGCCAGCGTGTAGGAGCGGTCCTGGCGGGTCTTGTTCGAGACCTTGAAGGTGTAGGCGTTGCGGATGGTGCCGTCCTGGAGCGTGACGAACAGCGGCGCGCGGTCGCGCTGCACGGCGATGTCCAGCCGGGGGCGCAGCGCGTAGCTCCAGGCCATGGCGCCGGTGATCACCAGCATCAGCAGGCCATAGACGATAGTGCGCGGGCGGATCAGCCGCCACTGGTAGGTCTTGCCCTGGGCGCGGGTGTCCTGGGCGGCCAGGCTGTCGAAGCGGATCAGGCCCTTCGGCAGCTCTTGCGACACCATGATGTTGTCGCAGGCGTCGGCGCACAGGCCGCAATTGATGCAGTCAGCCTGCTCGCCGGTGCGGATGTCGACGCCGACCGGGCAGACCTGCACGCACTGGCCGCAATCGATGCAGTCGCCGAAACCCTTGGTCCGGCGCTCGTCCCAGCTCTGCGATTTGCGCTTCGGGCCGCGGGTGTCGCCGCGCAGCGTGTCGTAGGTGACGACGAGGCTGTGCTCGTCCAGCATCGCGGTCTGGATGCGCGGCCACGGGCACATGTAGTAGCACATCTGCTCGCGCGTCCAGCCGGCCATGACGTAGGTCATGCCCGCGAACAGAGCGAAGAAGCCCGCGGCCTCGTAGGTCGCGTTGAAGGTCAGAAGATCGACGGCAAGGCGCGGGGCGTCGGTGAAGAAGGCGACGAAGCCGAAGCCGGTGATGACGGACAGCGCCAGCCAGCCGGCGTGCTTCCCGGCCTTGCGCAGGACCTTCTTCGCGGTCCAGGGCGCCTTGTCCAGGCGGATGCGCTCCGCCCGGTCGCCTTCGAAGGCGCGCTCGATCCAGACGAACAGGTCGGTCCAGACCGTCTGCGGGCAGGTGAAGCCGCACCACACGCGCCCGGCCAGCGCCGTCGCCAGGAACAGCCCCAGCGCGGCCACGATCAGCACGCCGGTGAGGTAGTAGATCTCCTGCGGCCAGATCTCGATCCAGAAGATGAAGAAGCGCGGCGTCGTCAGGTCGAACAGCACCGCCTGGGCCGGCGCGTCGGGGCCGCGTTCCCAGCGAATCCAGGGGGCGATGAAGAAGACCGCCAGAAGCACCCAGGTCAGGATGGTCTTCCAGCGCCGGTAGCGTCCGGAGACGGCCTTCGGGTGGATCTTCTTCTGGCTTTCGAAGAACTGGATTTTCGCCGGCGTGACAGCGCTTCCGTCTGGCATATCGTCTGCCTTGGCTCCGGATAGGGACGCAAGACCGGACAATAGCGGACAGGACCCGAGCGCCTCTTGATCGGGATCAAGACGAGAACGGATTTGAAAAATCCCTATGGATAATAAGAATTTTTCAGCGGCGCTGGTGACCGGCCGGGATTGCCGGCTGTAATACGTCCATCGGCCGATTGGCTCAAGCTTCGTTTCGCAATGCGGAAACGTTTCCGCCATCCTCCGCCACCGCACCGTCGAGTGCCGCATCCTCCGCTGCCGGAGTGGATGGGGAGGGGCGGGTGACGATGTAGATGGCCACCGCCGCCATGCAGGTGCCGGCCAGGATGGGAACCAGCGGGCGGCTGGCGGTCAGCACCACGATCGCCCAGCTCACGCTCATGCCGATCAGCGCCGCCGCCTTCGCCTTGCGGGGGATCGCCCCCTCTGACTGCCAGTCGCGCAGCAGCGGGCCGAAGCGCGGGTCGCGGTACAGCCGGTCGCGCAGGGCGGGGCTGCTCTTGGCGAAGGCCCCCGCGGCCAGCAGAAGGAACGGGGTGGTCGGCAGGAGCGGCAGCACGGTGCCCGCGATGCCCAGCCCGACCGCGGCGTAGCCCAGCGCCAGCCACAGCCGGCGCCGCAGGGGGGAGGCGCAGACGGGTGCGTCCTCCACAAGGGCGGTCTGGTCGTCCATGGGGTGAATGTAGGACGCTCACACGGCCAGGACCAGCACCGCGTAGCGGGCCGCCTTGCCCGCGGTGACCAGCAGCAGGAAAACCCGGATGTCCACCCGCAGGATGCCGGCCACCAGAGTCAGCGGATCGCCGATGAAGGGCATCCAGGCCAGCAGCAGCGACCAGACCCCGAAGCGTTGGTACCAGCGGGTGGCCCGCGCCACCATGGAGGCGGGAACCGGGAACCAGCGGCGGTCCTGGAAATGCATCAGGTGGCGCCCGAGCGCCCAGTTGACCACGGACCCCAGCACGTTTCCCGTCGTGGCGAACAGCAGAAGTGCCAGATGGTCGTAGTTGCCGGTGGCGTGCATGCCGACCAGCAGGATTTCCGACTGGGCCGGAAAGATCGTCGCGGCCAGGAACGCGGTCAGGAACAGCCCGCCGTAGGCGGCAAACTCGGACATGCGGCGGTCGGTCCTTCCGGGCCGGGGGGTGGCGGAGGCTAGAACATGGGTGCGCATACAGGAATGCGGGAGGAGCCATGGTGCAGCCGCGATAAACTGGTGTAGATTCATTTTGTATGAATTCGCAGCGGATGGACTCGGAGCGCCCGACCGGTCTCATCCGGCGGGTGTCATCTTTGGGAATGAAGGGGAGTGTTCGCGGATGGCCGCTGCCGGCCTTGCCCGCTTCGATGCCGACGGGCGCCTGATCTGGGCCAACGCCGTGTTCCGGGCGTCGCTGGGCGGTTGTCCGGGGGACAGGCTCGAATCCCTTCTGGCTGCGGTTTCATTGCGTGAGGATGCGGCCGGTGCGGCTGACCGGCTGCGCGCCGGGCGGCCGGTGGCGCTTGCCGTTCCGCAGGGCCGCCGGGGGCTGTTGATCCCTGCGGAAGGCGAGGACGGCGAACTGGTGCTGACTCTTGCCGACGGTGGCGGCGCCCCGGCAGGACCGCCGGACGAGACCGGTTTCATCGGCCTGGAGGATCTGCTGGGCGACCGGGCCGGCGAGGCGGAGCGGGCGATCATGCAGGCCATCGCCGTTCCCCTGGTGGTGACCCGGCTCTCCGACGGTCTGGTGATGGCGGTCAACCAGCCCGCCGGCCTGCTGTTCGAGGTTCCGCTCGACGACGTGGTCGGGCGCAGCTTCGCCAAGGCCTACTACACCGACCCGGCGGAGCGGGACCGGCTCCTCGCCGCCCTGCGCGACGGTGCGGGCGGAGTGGACGGCTTCGAGACCCGGCTGTGCCGGCCCGACGGCAGCGACCTCTGGGCGATGGTCTCCGCCCGGCGGTTCCGTTTCCGGGGCGAGGAGGCCATGCTCGCCTGCATCAGCGACATCTCCGCCCGCAAGCGCACCGAACAGGCGCTTGAGGCTCAATGGGACCAGGCCAGGGCGGTCCTGAACGGGTTGGGCCAAGGGGTGATGGCCTTCGATCGGGGGCTCCGCCTCGTCGCCTGGAACGGCCGGGCCGGGGAGCTTCTGGGGCTGGAGCCGGAATTCCTGACCTATCACACGTCCTACGCCGCTATCGCCGGGCGGGTCGGGCAGGGGCTGGCCTTCGGGCCGGGGGGCGTGCGCCCCGATACCGTGCCGGACAGTGGCCCGCCCGCGGCCCTGGGTGCGCCGCTTCCCATCCGGCCTGCTCCGGACGAGCGGTCGTGGGAATGCATCCGCTCCGACGGGCAGGTGTTGGAGTGCCTGATCCGGCCCCTGCCGGACGGCGGTTTCGTCGTCACCTACACCGACGTGACCGGGCGGCGGAACGCCGAGCGGGAGATCATCGCCAGCCGGGAGCTGTTCGAATTGGCCATCCGCGCCGCGCGGGAGGGGATCTGGCAATGGGACCTGCGCACGGGAGAGTTGTGGCTGTCGCCCTACTGGTGGGGGATGCTCGGCTACGGCGAGGACGAGATGGTCAACACCGCCGCCCGCTGGACCGAGCTGATCCTGCCCGAGGATCGCGAGCTGTCGGCCCGGATGGCCCGCGACCTGATCAACGGCGCGATGGGCGAATGCCAATTCATCCTGCGCTTCCGCCATAAGCGCGGCACCGTGGTCCATATGCTGAGCCGCGCCATCCGCGTTCTTGGTCCGGACGGCGAGCTGTTCCGCATCGTCGGTTCGCACACCGACGTGTCGGACCGCGTCCATGCGGAGGAGCGCGCCCACGCCGCGCGGGAGGAGGCCGAACGCGCGCTCCGCGACCTGAAGGAGGCGCAGGCCCACCTGATCCAGTCCGAGAAGATGGCGGCGCTCGGCTCCCTGGTGGCGGGGGTAGCGCATGAGATCAACACCCCCATCGGCATCGCCCTGACCGGCGCCTCGCTGATGGCGGAACGGACCCGGGTCATCCGGCGCGATTTCGAGGCGGGAACGCTGCGCCGATCCGACTTCGCCGACTTCCTCGACATGGCGGGGGAGGCGGCGCACCTGATGCTGCTGAACATCGATCGCGCCGCCCAGCTCATCCAGAGCTTCAAACAGATCGCCGTCGATCAGGCGAGCGAGGAGCGCCGCGTCTTCGACCTGCGCGACTACATCGACGAGGTTCTGCGCAGCCTGGGCGTCCGCATCAAGCGGGCCGCCCACGGCGTGGAGGTGGATTGCCCGACGGATCTGCTGATCGACGGCTATCCGGGTGCGCTCAGCCAAGTGCTGACCAACCTCGTCATGAACTCGATCATTCACGGCTACGCGCCGGGGCAGCACGGGACGCTGCGCGTCGCCGTGCGCTCGGTGGGTGCCGACGAGGTTGAGCTGGTCTACGCCGACGACGGGCGCGGCATTCCGCCCGCACTCCACGGGAAGGTGTTCGAGCCCTTCTTCACCACCAGCCGTGGAACGGGCGGCAGCGGGTTGGGGCTGAACATCGTCTACAACATCGCCACCCGCAAGCTGAAGGGCCGCATCGCGCTCGACAGCGCGCCGGGCCGCGGCACGGCCTTCACCTTGCGCTTTCCCCGTGTCGCGCCGGCGGAGCGTGCGCCGGCCTGAGGTCCGCTCGATTCCTCACTGCGCGTCCACCCAGGCGATGCGCAGGATGTTGGTGTTGCCGGGGGTGCCGAAGGGAACGCCGGCGGTGATCACCAACCGCTGCCCCTCCACCGCCAGCCCGTCCTCGTAGGCGCAGCGGGCGGCCTTCTGGACCATCTCGTTGAAGTCGGCGACGTCGGCGGAGTGCACGCTGTGCACCCCGTAGGCGAGCTGGAGCCGCCGCGCCGTTTCCAGGCTGGAGGTCAGGCACATGATCGGCACCTCCGGCCGCTCGCGGGCGGCGCGCAGCGTGGTCGAGCCGCTGGTGGTGTAGGTGACGATGGCGGCGGCCTGGATGGTGTGGGCGACCTGCCGCGCCGCCGCGGTGACGGCGTCGGTCGAGGTCTGCTGCGGGTCGGGATGCTGGGCGTCGGTGATGGTGCGGTAGAGCGGGTCCTGCTCGACCCGGCGGGCGATGCGGTCCATCATCGATACCGCCTCGATGGGGTAGGTGCCGGCCGCGGTTTCCGCCGACAGCATCACCGCGTCCGCCCCATCATAGACCGCGGTCGCCACGTCCGACGCCTCGGCGCGCGTGGGGGCGGGGGCGCCGATCATCGACTCGAGCATCTGGGTGGCGACGATCACCGGTTTGCCGGCCTTGCGCGACTCGCGGATGATCCGCTTCTGGATGCTCGGCACATCCTCCGCCGGCATTTCCACGCCGAGGTCGCCACGGGCGACCATGACGCCGTCCGACAGCTCGACGATGCGCTCCAGATGCTGGATGGCCTGCGGCTTCTCCATCTTCGACAGCAGGGCGGCCCGCCCGGCGACCAGTTTGCGCGCCTCCGCCACGTCCTCCGGCCGCTGCACAAAGGACAAGGCCACCCAGTCCACACCCTGGTCGAGCGCGAAGGCCAGATCCTCGTGATCCTTCGCGGTCAGCGGCGAGAGCGGCAGGACGACGCCTGGAACGTTCACGCCCTTGCGGTCGGACAGGCGGCTGCCGGACAGCACGACGCAGTCGGCGTGGTCGGGGCTGCAACCGAGAACGCGCAGGCGGACCTTGCCGTCATCCACCAGCAGCTCCGCCTCCGGCTCAAGAGCGGCGAAGATTTCCGGGTGGGGCAGGCCGACGCGGGTCGCGTCCCCCGGCTCGGTGGAGAGGTCGAGGCGGATGCGGTGCCCCGGCTCGACGGTGACCGGGCCGTCGGCGAAGGTGCCCAGCCGCAGCTTCGGCCCCTGGAGGTCGGCCATCACCGCGATGGGATGGTCGAGTTCCGCCTCGAGCGCCCGCAACGTGGCGAGGCGCTGGCCATGGTCCTCGTGCGTACCGTGGCTGAAGTTCAGGCGGAAGACGTCCACGCCCGCCTCGAACAGCGCGCGGATCATCTCCGGCGTCGCGGTGGCCGGCCCCAGCGTGGCGACGATCTTGGTCAGGCGGAAGCGCCGGAAGGGGATGCCTTTGCGGGTCATGGGTCTGCCTTCTGATATGTGCCGTTCGGGGTGTTCCGTTCGGGGCGGGCCGTTCATCTCAAGTTCTGCCATCCGGCTTGTCAACCGCGGTCCGCCTCCCCACAATGGTCGGGCACCGGGAAAAGCACGGTAATGCCGCAGAACGGCCTTGACAGATTTCCGGCTTTTTCTATAGTCGCACCCTCCCGCGGCCCAACCGGCCCGGCGGGAGACATTGTGCGTCCCGTATCCGTGTTTTGCCTTCCGGCCTTCGGGCCTCGGCGTCCGGATCGGGGATCAATCGGTGTGTAGGCGGCCCATGAGGGCTGCCGTTGAGATATCGAGGAGAGCAGGCGTGGCGCGTATCGCTGGCGTCAACATCCCCGCGCAGAAGCGCGTGGAGATTGCGTTGACCTACATTCATGGCATCGGCCCCTTCAAGGCCAAGGAAATCTGCACGAAGCTGGAGATCCCGGCGGAGCGCCGTGTGAACCAGCTCACGGACGACGAGATCCTCAAGATCCGCGAGACCATCGACGCCGACTACCGCGTCGAGGGCGACCTGCGCCGTTCGGTCGCCATGAACATCAAGCGTCTGATGGACATGGCCTGCTACCGTGGCCTGCGTCACCGCAAGGGCCTGCCGGTCCGCGGGCAGCGCACCCACACGAACGCCCGCACCCGCAAGGGTCCGGCCAAGCCGATCGCCGGCAAGAAGAAGTAAGAGGACGCACGGACCATGGCCAAGCCCTCAGCCGCTTCGCAGCGTCTTCGTCGTCGCGAGCGCAAGAACATCACCGCCGGCGTCGCTCACGTGAACGCCTCCTTCAACAACACGATGATCACCATCACCGACGCGCAGGGCAACACCATTGCCTGGTCGTCGTCGGGCACGATGGGCTTCAAGGGCTCGCGCAAGTCGACCCCCTACGCCGCTCAGGTCGCCGCCGAGGACGCGGGCCGCAAGGCCCAGGAGCACGGCATGAAGACCCTCGAGGTCGAGGTGAAGGGTCCGGGTTCGGGCCGTGAGTCGGCGCTGCGCGCTCTGCAGTCGATCGGCTTCCAGATCACCTCGATCCGCGACGTCACGCCGATTCCGCACAACGGCGTCCGTCCGCCGAAGAAGCGTCGCGTCTAAAAAGCATCGCTACTCCGCACCCGCGGGGATCCGCCGTTCCGGGACAGGCGCCGCAGCCATCGCGGCGCCATCGGATGGGAACGGCCGGTCCCCGCGGACGTGTGTCCATCCCGATGGCATGAGGTAATACCGTGGCTCTTCAGAAGAACTGGCAGGAACTGATCAAGCCGAACAAGCTGGACATCCAGCCCGGTGACGACGCCGACCGCGTGGCGACCGTCGTGGCCGAGCCGCTGGAGCGTGGCTTCGGTCTGACGCTCGGCAACGCGCTGCGCCGCGTGCTGCTCTCCTCGCTGCAGGGTGCGGCCGTCACGGCGATCCACATCGACGGCGTGCTGCACGAGTTCTCGTCGATCCCCGGCGTGCGCGAGGACGTGACCGACATCGTCCTCAACATCAAGTCGATGGGTCTGCGCATGGGCGGTGACGGCCCGAAGCGCATGCGCCTGCGCGCCGAAGGCCCCGGCGAGGTGAAGGCCGGCATGATCGAGACCGGCGCGGACATCCAGGTGATGGACCCGGACCTCGTGATCTGCACGCTGGACAATGGCGCCCGCCTGAACATGGAACTGACGGTCGAGACCGGCAAGGGCTACGTCCCGGCCAGCCAGAACCGTCCGGAAGACGCCCCGATCGGTCTGATCCCGGTCGACGCGCTGTTCTCGCCGGTCCGCAAGATCTCCTACAAGGTCGACAACGCCCGCGTCGGGCAGGTCACCGATTATGACCGCCTGTCGATGGTCGTCGAGACCAACGGTGCCGTGAAGCCGGACGACGCGGTGGCGCTCGCCGCCCGCATCCTCCAGGACCAGCTGCAGCTGTTCATCAACTTCGAGGAGCCGACCCACGCGGTCGCCGAGGAGAAGCACGAGGAGGTTCCGTTCAACAAGAACCTGCTCCGCAAGGTGGACGAGCTGGAACTGTCGGTCCGTTCGGCCAACTGCCTCAAGAACGACAACATCGTCTACATCGGCGATTTGGTGCAGAAGACCGAGGCGGAGATGCTCCGCACGCCGAACTTCGGGCGCAAGTCGCTGAACGAGATCAAGGAAGTGCTGGCCCAGATGGGTCTGCACCTCGGTATGGAAATCCCGAACTGGCCGCCCGAGAACATCGAAGAGCTGGCCAAGCGTCTGGAAGAGCCGTACTAAGTCTCGCACGTTTTACCCCCCAACCTTTCCCCGCCCAGCGCGGGAGGGCAAGGGTGGGGGAGTTCCCAGGGCCACCAACCGGCCCGCCCCGCGCCGTACCAGCCGAAAACTGGGCGGTCGGGTTCACCACCGGCTCCCCGAGGGGGGCCACGCCATGAAGGAGGACCGTCATGCGTCACGGCGTTTCCGGACGTAAGTTCAGCAAGACCACCAGCCACCGCAAGGCCATGTTCTCGAACATGGCGAACGCCCTGATCAAGCACGAGCAGATCAAGACGACCCTGCCGAAGGCCAAGGATCTGCGCCCGATCGTCGAGCGTCTGATCACGCTCGGCAAGAAGGGTGGCCTCGCCAACCGCCGTCTCGCCTTCGCGCAGCTGCGCGACGACGCGATGGTGACCAAGCTGTTCACCGTCCTGGCCGACCGTTACAAGGACCGCCAGGGTGGCTACAGCCGCGTCCTGAAGGCCGGCTTCCGCTACGGCGATGCCGCCGCCATGGGCGTGATCGAGCTGGTCGACCGCGATGTCGCCGCCAAGGGCCAGGACTCGGGCCCGGTGGAGATCAAGGAAGAGGTCGAGGCCGAGGGCTGAGCCCCCCGGTTGAGCGTTCGTGAAATCTTGTCGCCGCCGTTGCCCGCTGGGTTTCGAACGACGATATAGGTGACCGACCGGCCCTCCCTTCGGGTTCATCCCCGGAGGGAGGGTTTCCGGTTTCCGGGTTCCGTCACTTCGGGAGGGCGCCGCGCGCGCGGTATGCTGAAACCTCTCTACAACCGGATTCTCAAGCTCTCCGCCCGCAAGGACGCCGTCTGGTGGATGTCCGCCGTCTCCTTCGCGGAAAGCTCCTTCTTCCCCCTTCCGCCCGACGTCATGCTGGTGCCGATGTGTCTGGCGGAGCCCAAGAAGCTCTGGCGCTACACCAACATCTGCGCACTGGCCTCGCTGATCGGCGGGCTGTTCGGCTACGCGGTCGGGTTCTACCTGTTCGAGAGCGTCGGACGGTTGATCATCGACTTCTACAACGCGCAGGACTCGTTCCAGCGCTTCCAGGACATGTTCGCCGAATTCGGCCCCTGGTTCCTGATCCTCAAGGGCATCACGCCCATACCTTACAAATTGCTGACGATCACCGCGGGATTCGCGCACCTCGACCTGACGGTGTTCATCCTGTGCTCGATCGTCGCACGATTCTCGCGATTCTACATGATCGCGATCCTGCTGCATTTCTATGGGCCGCAGGTGCGCGACATCATCGAAAAGCGGCTGATGCTGGTGACGACCGTTCTGCTGGTCATCATCATCGGCGGATTGCTCAGCTTCAAATTCGTGTGAGCGGCGCGGGGCTCGGCCCCGCGCGTCACCCTCTATTCTCCGGCGAACATCAATCCGGCCAAAATCAATCGGGCATCCCGCGATCCTGGCGGTTGCGCTCCGACGGGGGCAGGGCGTTGCGCTCGCGGCGGTCGCGCATGACCATCACGCCGATGGCCAGCGCCATGCCGATGCCGGCCAGCAGGGGCAGCACGACCTCGCCGGTGCTGACGGTGGGCATGGCGAGCATGCGCACGACGAGCAGCAGCAGGCCGCCGATCAGCAGCGCCACGAAGATGGTGGTCGATGTCCGGCGGCGCGGCGACGGGCCGGGATTGTTGGGACTCATTTGAGGCATTCCCTTATCGCTTGCGTTCCCGGCATAGTGGGCGCCGAGCCCGCGGCATGGTCCATGCGGGGGACCATCCGCCAACGTCCGGGGTCACGCAAGAACAATGGGAGTCAAAGCCGAGATGTTCCGTCCGAAACTCATTCTGGGGCCGGTGCTGGCCCTCGCCCTGGTTGCGCTCGCCGCCTGCGCGGACGCGCCGGGGCGTTCGTCCGGCGCCGCCGTGGGCGGTGCTCCGGCGGCCTCCACCACGGCCCCGACAACGGCCCCCGCCGGGTCGCCGGCAGCCTCGCGCCCGGCCCGCGGGGTCGAAGACCCGTCGCTCCGCCTGGACGGCGGTGTCGGCAGCGACGATTCCTGCCGCGCCCAGTGCGAGCGCAGCAACAACTCCTGCATGGACTCGGTGGCCGCGCGCACGCAGAGCGGGCTCGACCGTCCGGACCGTGGCGGCATCTTCTCGCCGACCGACAACTGCCAGCATTCGCTGCGCATGTGCTACCAGCGCTGCGGCGCGCCCACCAACCAGTGACCGGTCCAGTGCGATCGGTGGATCGGCGATGAGCAAACGCGGCGACTCCGGAGCCACCGGCGGCCTGTTCGAGGCGGGCGCCCCCCGCCCGCTGGCCGACCGGCTGCGTCCGCGCAGCCTGGGCGAGGTGGTCGGGCAGGAGCATCTGCTGAAGCCTGACGGCCCGCTGGGCCGCATGGTCGCCGCGCGCCGGCTGGCCTCCATGATCCTGTGGGGGCCGCCCGGCTGCGGCAAGACGACCATCGCGCGGCTGCTGGCCCTGTCCACCGACCTGCATTTCGAGCCGCTGTCGGCGGTGTTCTCCGGCGTGGCCGACCTGCGCAAGGTCTTCGACGCCGCCCGGGCGCGGCGCGCGGCCGGGCAGGGCACGCTGCTGTTCATCGACGAGATCCACCGCTTCAACCGCTCCCAGCAGGACGGCTTCCTGCCCTATGTGGAGGACGGCACCGTCACGCTGGTCGGCGCCACCACCGAAAATCCGTCCTTCGAGCTGAACGCGGCGCTTCTGTCGCGCGCCCAGGTCTTCGTGCTGAACCGGCTGGACGACGCGGCGCTGGAGAAGCTGCTGTCGCGGGCCGAGGCGGAGATGGGCCGCCCACTGCCGCTGACGCCGGACGCCCGATCCGCGCTGAAGGCGATGGCCGATGGCGACGGGCGCTTTTGCCTGAACCTCTGCGAGGAGCTGTTCGCCTTGCCGGTGCCGGAGGACGGGGCGCTTCTCGACAACAACGCGCTCGCCACCGCCATCCAGCGCCGCGCCCCGCTCTACGACAAGGCGCAGGAGGGGCATTACAACCTCATCAGCGCGCTCCACAAGTCGCTGCGCGGGTCGGACACCGACGCGGCGCTCTACTGGTACGCCCGCATGCTGGAAGGTGGCGAGGACCCGCGCTACATCGCCCGCCGGCTGACGCGCTTCGCGGTGGAGGACATCGGCATGGCCGATCCCAACGCGCTGGCGCAGGCCACCGCCGCCTGGGAGGCCTACGAGCGGCTGGGCAGCCCGGAGGGCGAACTCGCCATCGCCCAGCTGGTGATCTATCTGGGGACGGCGCCCAAGTCGAATGCCGGCTACACCGCCTACAAGAGCGCGGTGCGCGCCGCCAAGGAAACCGGCAGCCTGATGCCGCCCAAGCACATCCTGAACGCTCCGACCAAGCTGATGAAGCAGATCGGCTACGGCAAGGGCTACGAATACGACCACGACACGGCGGACGGCTTCTCCGGTCAGAATTATTTCCCGGAGGGCATGGCGCGGCGTGCCTTCTACCAGCCGGTCGAAAGGGGCTTCGAGCGCGAGATCAAGAAGCGCCAGGACTATTGGGCGCGGCTGCGCGAGCGCAAAGCCGCGGAAGGGGACGAGTAGGCGCGTTTCACGGTTTCGGATAGGCGGTTCCCAAAATCCAGGCCGGCGCCTCCGGCGGACCGGAGACCTCGAACACATAGGTCACGGTTTCGCTGGTGAAGGGCCACGCGCGAACGCAGCGCCCCGCGCCGTCGGTTTCTTCGCACCGCATCGAGGGGACCTGAACGCTCAGGGTCTTGCCATATTGGGCGCTGCCGAGTTCGTTGTCGCACAGCAGTTGTCCCGGATGGCTGGTCAAGGCCTGCCATGCGGCGTCCCAGGCCCGGCGGTCGGCAAACATCGGCGTGCCGACGCTCTGCCCGGCCTTGGGCGGTGGCACCGCGCCCAGAATGTGTCGCGCGAGACGTCCGCCCTCCGCCATGTTGCGGTCGGGATCGGCCGAAAGCCGGACGCTTGGGATTTCCAGGCAGGGAGCGCTCCGTGCCGGTGCGGCGAACAAGAGCAAACCGGCGATGAGCAGTCCGGCGATCTTGAGGATGGGCATGGGGACACTCCAGTGCAATGATCCTGCGCTGACAGTCGGACGTTCCGTTTTCAGCATCGTGAAATTGGATTGGGGCGATCAGGAATGACGACGGACGCCGCGGTGCCGGACTTGGGGCGCTTCATCGCCATCGACTGGTCGGGCGCCGCGGGTAAGCGCTACGCCGGCGTCGCCGTCGCCGAATGCAGCGCCGAAGGGCCACCCCGGATCGTCGCGCCCGCCGACCGGCTGTGGTCGCGCTCCGCCGTGTTTGACTGGCTGCTCGACGGGCTGGAGCGCGGACCGGCGTTGGTCGGCATCGACTGCGCCTTCTCACTGCCTTTCGACGTGGCCCGGCGCTATTTCCCCAACCCCGAGGCGGCGACGGCCTTCGACCTGTGGGACCGGGTGGAGGCGGTGGCCGGGGCAGAGCCGGACTTCGCCGGGGGCAGCTTCGCGGCGCACCCGGACTACGGCGCCGATTTCTGGCGCACCGGGACGCAGCCGGACTGGTACCGCGACCCGCACCGCCTGACCGAGCGGGTGTGCCGCGCCGACGGCTATGGCAGCCCGCAGAGCCCCTACAAGCTGATCGGCGCCAAGCAGGTGGGGAAGGGCGGTCTGGCCGGGATACGGATGCTGCGCGCCCTGAAGCGGGCGGCGCCGGACCGGGTGGCGGTCTGGCCCTTCGATCCGCCGGGTCCGGGGCGCACCGTCTTCTGCGAGATCTACCCGCGCCTGTTCCTCATCCGCGCCGGTTTCGGCCTCCGCAAGATCCGCGACGGGGCGGCGGTCGACGCCGCGCTGGCCGTCCTCGGTGCGCCGCCCGCCGGCTTGTCCGGAGCGGTGACCGACCATGACGCGGACGCGCTGGTCTCCGCGGCGGGGCTGCGCTGGCTGGCCGGACGGGAGGAGGTGTGGACCCCGCCGGCCATGGACGCGCGGGCGCGGCGGCAGGAGGGCTGGATCTTCGGCGTGGGCGACCGGAATACGGGGATCCCTGCGCCCGGCGCGTGACAAGCCGCCGCAATTCTGGCTCTAATCCGCGCGGGATGCCCGTCGTCCCGCCCGTTCCGGAGGTCCCGTGATCGCATCACCGTCCACGCTCGCCGCGGTCGCCGTCGGTGGCGCCGTCGGTTCCATGGCGCGCTATCTTCTGATGACGGCGGTCGGCCATTGGTTGGGCACGCAGTTTCCCTATGGGACGCTGATCGTGAACGCCATCGGCTGTTTCACCATGGGAGCCCTGGCGGAGCTGGCCGCGCTGGTGTGGTCACCCTCGCCGGAGTTGCGTGCGCTGCTGATGGTCGGGGTGTTGGGGGGATTCACGACCTTCTCCTCCTTCACGCTCGACGTCGGGCTGCTGGTGGAGCGGAATGCCCTGCCGGCGGCGGCGGGTTACATCCTGGCCTCGATGGTGCTGACCATCGCGGGTTTCTTTGCCGGCCTTGCGGTCGTGCGTTCTCTTGTTTCGGTGCCCGTTTGATGAGTGAGAACAAAACCCCCAGCGTGGAAACCCGGACCGTGACGTCCGACGAGGCCGACGTTCGCCTCGACCGCTGGTTCAAGCGCCATTTCCCCGACGTGGGGCACGGCTATCTGCAGAAGCTGCTGCGCACCGGACAGATCCGCGTGGACGGCAAGCGGGCGGAGACCTCGACCCGGCTCGCCGCCGGCCAGTCCATCCGCATCCCGCCGCTGGCCGACTGGGCCAAGCCGGAGGGCGCCGCCGCGGCCCCCGCGCCGAAGAAGCCGGCCATGTCGGACAAGGACATCGCGGCGCTCCAGGCGCTGGTCCTCTTCAAGGACGGCGACGTCATCGCCCTGAACAAGCCGGCCGGGCTCGCCGTTCAGGGCGGCACCAACACCACCAAGCATCTCGACGCCATGCTGGACGCCCTGCGCTTCGACGCGAAGGAGCGGCCGAAGCTGGTGCACCGGCTGGACAAGGACACCTCGGGCGTCCTGCTGCTGGCGCGCAACACCTTCGCGGCGTCCAAGCTGACGGAGCAGTTCCGCGGCCGCGACGTGCGCAAGATCTACTGGGCCGCCACGGTCGGCGTGCCGAAGCCCTACCAGGGCAAGATCGACCTCGCGCTGGCCAAGGAGGGCGGGCCGCAGGGTGAGCGGGTGGCCGGCGACGAGGACGACGGCAAGCGCGCCGTCACCTACTACTCGGTGCTGGAGAATCTGGGCAAGCAGGCGGCCTTTGTCGCCATGTGGCCGCGCACCGGCCGCACCCACCAGCTCCGCGTCCACATGAACGCCATCGGCACGCCGATCCTGGGCGACGGCAAGTACGCCGGGCAGGGGGCCTATCTGCCGGGCGCCGAGGTCCAGAAGAAGCTGCACCTGCACGCCCGCCGCCTGATCCTGCCGCACCCGCGTGGCGGCAACCGGATGATCGACGTGACGGCCCCGCTGCCGGATCACATGCTGACCACCTGGAAGTATCTGGGCTTCAGCGCCAGCCTGAAGGGCGACCCGTTCGAGGGGGTCGAGTAGGGGCGGGGGTTTACCCCGCTTCGCGCCCCTCCAGAAACGCCGTAAGCTGCTCCGCCGCCTGCCCGACATGCTCGGTGACCAGCCGGCAGGCCGCATCCGCGTCCCCCGCCCGGCACGCCGCCAGCAGCGCGCGGTGCTCATCCTGCGACCGTGGCCGATAGCCCAGCGCCGCGAACTGGAAGCGCAGGTAGCGGTCGGCGGCCAGCAGATGCTGCTCCGTCAGCGCCAGCAGCCGGGGCCGTCCGGCCCGCGCGTAAAGCGTCATGTGGAAGCGCCGGTTCAGCTCGCCCATGCGGCCCGGATCGGCCTCCCCGTCCATCTCCGCAATCAGCTCTTCCGCCTGATCGAGGTCCGCCGCCGTCAGGCCGGGCAGCGACAGGCGCAGCGCCATCGGCTCCAGAGCCATGCGGATCGCTCCGATGTCGGCGCCGTCCGCCGCCGAGATTTCCGCGACGACCGCCCCGCGGTGCGGGTGGAACTCGGCCAGCGCCCGTGCCTCCAATTGACGCAGCGCCTCGCGCACCGGCATGCGGCTGACCCCGAAGGTTTCCGCCAGCTCCTCCTGTCGCAGGGGCGTGCCCGGCGCGATGACCCCGGTCAGGATCGCCTCGCGCAGCGTCGCCTCCACGAACTCCGTGGTGGTGCGGTGGCGCGGCTGCGCCCGCGCCACGAGGCGCGACAGCCCGTCGTTGACCGCCATGCGTGATCTCCCCTTGTCAGGATATTGGATCCAATCTATCACTTTCTCCCTCGTTCCGCACCCCTGACGGAGGGTTTCGCGTCATGTCCTCTTCCGACACCGTCCCGGCGACGGGCCTTTCAACGGGGCTTTCCCTGCGCGCGCTCGGCGCCGGCCTGCTGGCAGCCCTGGTCGGCTACGCCAGTTCGGTGGCGGTGGTCATCCATGGCCTGACCGCCGTGGGTGCCAGCACGGAGCAGGTAGTGTCGGGCCTCGTCCTGGTCGGATTCGCCATGGGGCTGACGGCGATGGGTCTCAGCCTGCACCGGCGCAAGCCGATCAGCATCGCCTGGACGACGCCGGGCATGGCGCTGCTGGCCGCCACCGGCGCGGTGGAGGGTGGGTTCCCCGCCGCGGTGGGGGCCTTCGTGGTGACCGGCGTGCTGATCGTCCTGGCCGGGCTGTGGTCGCCGCTGGGCCGCTGGATCGCGGCGATTCCGAAGCCACTGGCCAACGGCATGCTGGCGGGCATCCTGCTGAAGCTGTGCCTCGCCCCCTTCCTGGCGGTGTCGCAAGCGCCCGGCGTGGCGCTGCTGGTGCTGGCGACCTGGGCGGTGGTGGGGCGGGTGGCGCGGCTCTACGCCGTGCCCGCCGCGGTGGCGGTGGCACTGGGGGCGATGGCGCTGGACTCTTCCGGCGGTTTGGCCGGCGGTTTGGCCGGCGGGGCGGCGCTGCCCGGCGCGCTGTGGCCGAGCGTGACCTTCGTCCAGCCGGTCTTCACCTGGGAGGCGATGGTCGGCATCGCCCTGCCGCTGTTCGTCGTCACCATGGCGTCGCAGAACATCCCCGGCCTCGCCGTGCTGGCGACCTACAACTACGCGCCGCCGACCCGTCCGATCTTCCTCGCGACGGGGGCGGCCTCCGCCCTGACGGCGCTGGGCGGCGCTCCGACCGTCAACCTTGCGGCGATCACCGCGGCGCTCTGCGCCAGCCCGGACGCCGACCCGAACCCGGCGCGGCGCTGGCAGGCCGCCTTCGTCGGCGGCATCGGCTACATCCTGTTCGCCGGGCTGGCCGGGGTAACGGCGGTGATGGTCACCCGCTCCCCGCCGATCCTGATCGAGGGGGTGGCCGGGCTGGCCCTGGTCGGCGCCTTCGGCTCCGCCCTGATGGGCGCCGTGCAGGTGGAGGCGAACCGCACCGCCGCCCTGGTCACCATGCTGGTCACCGCCTCCGGCCTGTCCTTCGCCGGGGTGGGCTCGGCCTTCTGGGGCCTGCTGCTGGGCGCGGCGGTCCACCTGCTCCATTGGCGCTCCCCGGTGTCGCAGCCGGCAAAGTGAGTTGCGCTTTCCCGACGCGGCCCGCATAAGTCCGGTACGACCCGCGTCCCGGAGGCGATGCCCGTGAGCAGCTCAGAGAATGCCCGTCCCCTGCGGCTGGCCCTGTTCGATTGCGACGGCACGCTGGTGGACAGCCAGTTCGCCATCATCGACGCCATGACCACCGCCTGGGCGGCCCACGGGTTGGGCGAGCCGGACCCGCTGGAGGTGCGCCGCATGGTCGGGCTGCCGCTGGTGCAGGCGGTGTCGCAACTGCTGCCGAACCTCGATACCGACCGCCATGTGGCCGTCGCGGAAAGCTACAAGGACGCCTTCGCGGCGCTGCGCCATCGCGGCGACCTGCACGAGCCGCTGTTCCCCGGCCTGCGCGACACGCTGGACGCGCTGGAGGCCGAGGGCGTGCTGCTGGGTGTGGCGACCGGCAAGTCGCGGCGCGGGCTGGACGCCGTGCTGGCCCATCACGGGTTGACCGAGCGTTTCGTCACGCTCCAGACCAGCGACATCGGCCCCGGCAAGCCGCACCCCGACATGGTCTACCGCGCGCTGGCCGAAACCGGGGTG
This sequence comes from Azospirillum brasilense, assembly GCF_022023855.1. Taxonomy (NCBI): domain Bacteria; kingdom Pseudomonadati; phylum Pseudomonadota; class Alphaproteobacteria; order Rhodospirillales; family Azospirillaceae; genus Azospirillum; species Azospirillum brasilense. Next base: position 2,759,963 of record NZ_CP059449.1, on the reverse strand, counting down.
GAGGCGGCGCGGACGGTTGTGATCGGCGACACCACCTACGACATTCAGATGGCCCGCAACGCGCGGGCCGCGTCGGTCGGCGTCTCCTGGGGCTATCACGCGGTGGCCGAGCTGGAGGGCGCCGGGGCCGACCGCATCGTCCATCGCGGGCGTGAGGTGGCCGGCGCCGTGCTGGACCTGTTGCACCGTTAAGAGAGCATTCGAAGGACCCTGATGAAGCGCTTCTACAAGACCGCCTCCGTCGACGAGGCCGCCGGTGGCGGCTTCGAGGTGCGCCTGGACAACCGCCCGATCCGCAGCCCGGCCAAGGCGCCGCTGGTCTTCGTGAGCTGGCCGCTGGCCCAGGCCGTCGCCGCCGAATGGGACGCGCAGCCCGAGGACATCGCCCCGGACAGCATGCCGCTGATGCAGCTCGCCAGCACGGCGGTCGACCTGATCGGCAAGGGCCGCGCGGCCATCGTTGACGGCGTGGCCGCCTATGCGGAGACGGACCTTCTCTGCTACCGCGCGGAGCATCCCCGGAACCTGGTGGAGCGGCAGGCGCAGCGCTGGCAGCCGCTGCTTGACTGGGCGACGCTGCGCTACGACGCGCCGCTGCACGTCAACGCGGGGCTGATGCCCAAGCCGCAGCCGCCCGAGGCGCTGCGCGCCCTGCGCAACGCGGTGGAGGTCTACGACGACTGGATGCTGTCGGCGCTCCAGACCGCCACCGGCTCCTGCGGCTCGCTGATCGTCGCGCTGGCGCTGGTCGAGGGGCGCATCGACGCCGAGGAGGCGTTCGAGGTGTCGCAGCTCGACGAGACCTTCCAGATCGAAGCCTGGGGCGAGGACCCGGAAGCGACCAAGCGCCGTGCCGCCCTGCGCGTGGACATCGCGGCCTGCCGCCGTTTCGTCGATCTGCTGCGGGCCTGATCATCCTTCGGGTGGGGACGGAATAAAGCGCCGCGACGGGCGTCCTGTCAGTGAGGGCCGGGTCCAATCACCCGCCCCGTCACGACAGGGAGGTTCCGTCCATGCACCGCTTCACCCGTTTCACCGCCGCCGCGACGATCACGCTGGCGCTCGGCCTCGCGGCACCGTCCGTTTTCGCGCCGTCCGCCTTCGCGCAGGGCGCCATGCCCGCCAAGACCGGCCAGTCGTCCGGCGGCCCCGTGTTGACCGACAGCAAGGGCATGACGCTGTACGTCTTCGACCGCGATTCGGGGGGTAAGTCTGCCTGCAATGGGCAGTGCGCCACCAACTGGCCGCCGCTGATGGCTCCGGCGGGCGCCAAGCCGATGGGCGACTATTCCGTCGTCACCCGCGACGATGGCTCCATGCAGTGGGCCTACAAGGGCAAGCCGCTCTACGGCTGGGCGAAGGACGGCAAGCCGGGCGACACCACCGGCGATGGCGTCAACAACGTCTGGCACGTCGCGCGTCCGTAAGCACGACTCCGAACAGGGAAAAGCCCCCGCGGCGCTTGGCCGCGGGGGCTTTTCATGACGGTAACGTCGGCGATTGGCCGGCGATTACTGGCCGGTGCCCGACGGGGCGGCCGGCGGCGTGCCGGTGGCTCCGCTCGGGGCGGTCATGGTGCCGGAGGTGCCAGTGGAGGAGCGGCTCGCCGCGCCGTTCACCGTGTCGCCGGCCTTGTCCTTGTTGCGGTTCAGCGAGGTGGTGGTGTCGGAGTACTCGAACTCCGGCATCTCCTTCACCTGGTCGCGGGTCATGCCCGAGAGCTGGACGCGCTCCTGCTGGGCATCCCAGTTGGCCTTGCCGATGTCCACGGCGATCTGCTTCTCCCCGATGCCGAGGAAGCCGCCCGAGGAGATCACGAGCTGTTGGGCTTGGCCGTTGCTGTCGAGGATGATGTCCTCGACCTCGCCGACCTTCTCGTTGTCGGTGCCGTAGACGTTCTTGCCCATCATGTTCTCGGCGCTGGCGAGCGTGCCGCCGGTCAGGCCGGAAGCGCTGCCGGTCGCGGCGCTGCCGGTCGTGGCGTTACCCGGGGCGCTGCCGCTTTTGTTCATCTCGGTCGCGGTCGGGGCGCCGGTGGTGGGGCTGCCGGTGGTCGGTGACGTGGTCTGCGCCATCGCCGTGCCGGTCATCAGCGCCAGGACGGACGCAGCCGCGATGATTTCCCTACGCATAACTCACTCCTCTCCGTGTTTCGGCGTTTCTGTCGAGTGCCTTGGTTTGTCTCGGTAAGGCAATTCGACAACAGGGTCTCGGCGGGAATGGTCACGCGGAAAATCGAAAAAATCTTTCGGCTAGTCCGTGCAAGGTTCGGGAATAAAAATGACGAAGAACTCAAAAGCTTGCCCAGACTGGCTTTGCCGGCGTGACTGTGGCCTCTCCGGCTGTCAAGACCAATCCGTCTTGCTCCGCACGGGTGAGGTCTTCCAGCCGCAACAAGGCAAGCGCCGTGGAGCCATGGCCGCTGCGGATCTCACCGATCTCCTTGCCCTCCAGGGTCACCGGCGTGCCGGGGGCGGGCAGGGGGCCCTCCAGCGTCACCGGGAACAGCTTCTTCTTGATCAGGGCGCGGTACTTGGTGCGGGCGGTCAATTCCTGCCCCATGTAGCAGCCCTTGTCCCAGGAGATGGCGTTGAGGTCGTCCAGATCGTTCTCCAGCGGCAGCGCCTTGTCGGGCGTGAGGTCACGGCTGCCCTCCGGAACGCCGAGCGACAGGCGCAGCCGGTCGTAGTCCTCCGCGCTGCGCGGAACGAAGCCCGCCGCCTCCAGCGCCGCCGCGGCGCCCTCGCGCGGCAGGAAGGCGCGGGCGCCCAGCGCCGGCAGGCGCGGGTCGGTGAAAGCGACGCCCCCCGCGAAGGGCACGGCCGCACCGGCCTCATCCGGCAGGCCCAGACGGGCGAGGGTATCGCCGCCGAACAGGACGACGGCCAGCAGGGAACCGGCGCGGTCCTCCAGCGTGATCTTGGAGCGCAGCTTGTACATCTTCAGGCGGCGCAGGAATTCCTCGCGCCGGTCTGTCTCGGGATCGAGCAGCAGGGCGCCGTCCGATTCGGCGATGCGGAAATCGTGCAGGAACTTGCCCTGCGGGGTGAGGAACAGCGCGTAGACGGCGCGGTCCGGTGCGACACGGCGCACGTCGTTGGACACCAGCCCTTGCAGGAAGGCCGCCCGGTCCTCGCCAGTGACCGCGATGACGCCCCGATCCTCCAGGATCGTGTAGCCCGCCTGTTCCGCCGTCATGCCCTTGCTCCGATTGTCCCGTTCAAGTCCCCGATAGTTGGGCGAAGGGGGCAGGGGAGGCAAGGGTGGCGAGGGGTGTTCCCTTGCATGGCGCGTCCGCCTTTTCCGCGGACGCGCCACGGTGCAAGCCGTGGTCGATGGACCGTCAGGCGGGCTGTCAGGCCGCCGGAGGTTCGATCCGCAGGACCTGCACCGACTTGGTGCGGCCGTCGAGCGTGCCGTAGGCGATGGATTGCCCCTCGGACAGGCCGAGCAGGGCGGCGCCCACCGGGGTCAGGATCGAGATGCCGTCCTGGCGCCGGGCCGCTTCATCCGGTGTGATGAGTGTGGCGGTGTGCCGCGTGCCCCGGTCGTCCGCGAAGGTGACCCGGCTGCCGAGCCGGACGAAGGGCGTGCCGCCGCCGTCGCCGTCGGGAGGGTCCGCGACATCGGCGCGGTCGACCTCACGCTGGAGGAAGTCGATGACGCCGGCGGGCTGGCTGAGATGGGCGAGAAGGACGTCGAGACGCCCAAGGTCATGGGGGGTGATTCGGATCGGCGGCGGATCGCCGAGCATCGACTTGCGGTTCATTCCAAAAGCTCCATAAGCAAAGGCCGCCGGAAATGGCGGCCCTTTCCATAGCTGATGACGACGGCGGCCTCTTGTCAACCGTGCGGCGGCATGGCATCTGTCCGTGTGCGAAGCAACTGCTGATTTGTTGGATCATCTGCCGCTTTGTTGGGCTGCCCGGGCGCCTGGAGCGGGGCACCTGAAACGGGGCGAATGACCGCAGGCTGGGCAACCGCTTCCCCTGTTGACGGCGAACAGCCTTGACGGGCAAGACTCTCCGAAAGTGGCATGGCTTTGGCAATGCCCTGCCGACTTCACCCCTACCCGGTCCGCCTCCTTGGATTCCCCATCCGTGTCATCCCCTCCGCACCGGCTCGAACTGCGCGGCATCACCAAGCGCTTTCCGGGCTGTCTGGCGAACGATCAGGTCGATCTCGTCCTCCGGCCGGGGGAGATCCACGCGCTGCTGGGCGAGAACGGCGCCGGCAAGTCGACGCTGGTGAAGATCATCTACGGCGTGCTCCACGCCGACGCCGGCCAGATCCTGTGGAACGGGCATGACACCCACATCCCCGATCCGGCGGGCGCGCGCCGGCTGGGCATCGGGATGGTGTTCCAGCATTTCTCCCTGTTCGACACGCTGACGGTCGCCGAGAACATCTCGCTCGGCCTCGACCAGCCCGGCCCGATGGACGCGCTGTCGGCGCGCATCGCCGAGGTGTCGGAACGCTACGGCCTGTCGTTGGACCCGCGCCGCCACGTCCACAACCTGTCGGTCGGCGAGCGGCAGCGGGTGGAGATCGTGCGCTGCCTGCTCCAGGACCCCAAGCTGCTGATCATGGACGAGCCGACCTCGGTCCTGACGCCGCAGGAGGCGACCCGCCTGTTCGAGACGCTGCGCCGTCTGGCGGCGGAGGGCTGCACGATCCTCTACATCAGCCACAAGCTGGAGGAAATCCGCGCACTCTGCGACACCGCCACGGTGCTGCGCGGCGGGCGCGTCGTGGGGAGCTGCGACCCGCGCAGGGAGACGGCGCGCAGCCTTGCCGAGATGATGATCGGCACCGAGCTGTCGACCCCGGAGCGGTTGCCGCAGGGCGAGGCCGGGGCGCCGAAGCTGCAGGTCCGACATCTTTCCACCACCTCCGACAACCCCTTCGCCACCAACCTGAAGGACGTGTCGTTCGAGGTGCGGGCCGGCGAGATCCTGGGCATCGCCGGTGTCGCCGGCAACGGGCAGGCGGAGCTGATGGCCGCGCTGAGCGGCGAGGCGCTGGTGCCGGACCCGGCGTCGGTCGCCATCGAGGGGCGGCCCTCCGGCCATCTCGGCCCGCGGGAGCGGCGCCTGCTCGGTCTTGCCTTCGTGCCGGAGGAACGGCTGGGCCGCGGCGCCGTGCCGGAGCTGAGCCTGTCGGAAAACGCGCTGCTCTCCGGCTACGCCCGCGAGCCGCTGGTGCGCAGCGGGCTGGTGCATTTCGGGCGCGCCCGCTCCTACGCCGAGCGGATCATCGGCGCCTTCAACGTGGTCACCCACGGCCACCGGGCGGAAGCGCGGTCGCTGTCGGGCGGCAACCTCCAGAAATTCATCATCGGCCGCGAGATCCTGCAGAAGCCGCGCTTGCTGGTGGTCGGCCAGCCGACCTGGGGCGTGGACGCGGGTGCTGCGGCGGCGATCCACCGGGCGCTGATCGACCTCGCGCGGGCGGGTGCGGCTGTCCTGGTGATCAGCCAGGACCTGGACGAGCTGTTCGTGCTGAGCGACCGCATCGCCGTGCTGTTCCACGGCCATTTGTCGGAAAGCCGCCCGACCCACCACACCAGCGTGGAGGAGATCGGCCTGCTGATGGGCGGCCTGTTCAACCACCCGCCCGACGAGGATGAGGAGTGATGGGACCGACGCTTTATCCCTTCTCCCCTCTGGGGAGAGGGAAGGGTGAGGGGGATGCCCTTTTGCCGAACGCCGCGCCCTGCGCAACCCCCTCACCCCAACCCTCTCCCCAGAGGGGAGAAGGGGATGTTTTCGGCGGAGCCTTTGCATGACCCTCCTCCGTCTCGAACCCCGCGGCGAGGCGTCGCGCGCGATGGTCTACGCCACGCCGCTGCTGGCGGTCGCGCTCACGCTCGTCAGCGGCTTCCTGCTGTTCTGGGCCATGGGCTTCGACCCGGTGAAGGCGCTGCACGCCTTCTTCATCGCGCCGCTGCTGTCGCTGCGCGGTCTGGGTGAACTGGCGGTCAAGGCGACCCCGCTGGTGCTCTGCGCGATCGGCCTCGCCATCGGTTTCCGCGCCAACGTGTGGAACATCGGGGCCGAGGGGCAGCTGACGCTCGGCGCCATCACCGGCGGCGGGCTGGCGCTGGCCTTCTACGCTGAGGGCGGCTGGTGGCTGCTGCCGCTGATGATCGTCGCGGGCATGGCCGGCGGCGCCCTGTGGGCGGCGATCCCCGCCTTCCTGCGGGTGCGCTTCAACGCCAGCGAGATCCTGACCAGCCTGATGCTGAACTACGTGGCGCTGCATCTGCTGAACTATCTGATGCACGGCCCCTACCGCGACCCGGACGGCTTCGCCTTCCCAGAATCCCGCCTGTTCGAGGCCGACGCGGTGCTGCCGCTGCTGGTCGCCGGGACGCGCGTGCATCTGGGATCTCTGTTCGCCCTGCTGGCGGTGGCGGCGGGCTGGTTCCTGATGGCGCGGACCTTCATCGGCTTCCAGATCAAGGTCATCGGTCTGACCCCGACGGCGGCGGGCTACGCCGGCTTCAACCAGAAGAAAATCATCTGGCTGACGCTGCTGCTGTCCGGCGCGCTGGCCGGTCTGGCCGGTCTGGGCGAGGTCGCCGGGCCGATCGGCCAGATGAACCCGACCATTTCCCCCGGCTACGGCTACACCGCCATCATCGTCGCCTTCCTGGGGCGCCTGCACCCGGTGGGCATCCTGCTGGCCGGCTTCCTGATGGCCCTGTCCTTCATCGGCGGCGAGGCGGCGCAGATCGCGCTCGGCCTTCCCAAGGCCATCACCGGCGTGTTCCAGGGCATGCTGCTGTTCTTCCTGCTGGCGACCGACGTGCTGATCCGCTACCGCGTGCGCTTCGGCGCGAAACGGGCCGCAGGGACTGTGGTGGGGAGGGCCGCGGCATGAGCGCCGAACTGGCCCTTCTCGGCCCGATCCTTGCGGCCATGCTGGCCGCCGCCACGCCGCTGCTGTTCGCCGCACTCGGCGAGCTGGTGGTGGAGAAGTCCGGCGTCCTGAACCTCGGTGTCGAAGGCATGATGCTGGTCGGCGCGGTCTGCGGCTTCGCCGTTGCGGTCCAGACCGGCAGCTCCACCGCTGGATTCGTCGCGGGGGCCGCGGCGGGGGCGGGCATGGCGGCGCTGTTCGGCGTGCTGACCCTGCTCCTGCTCGCCAACCAGGTGGCGACCGGTCTCGCGCTGACGCTGTTCGGCGTCGGTCTGTCGGCGCTGATCGGGCAGGGCTTTGTCGGCATCCCCATCGCCGACGTGCCGGAACTCTACATCCCCGGCCTGACCGACCTGCCGGTGATCGGCAAGGCGCTGTTCGGGCAGGACGCTCTGGTCTATCTGGCGCTGGCGGCAGTGCCGGCGGTGCACTGGTTCCTCTACGCCACGCGCAAGGGGCTGATCCTGCGCGCGGTCGGCGAGAACCACGCGGCAGCCCACGCGCTCGGCTACAAGGTCATCCGCATCCGCTTCCTCGCCGTGCTGTTCGGCGGTGCGATGAGCGGCATGGGCGGGGCCTTTCTGTCGCTCGACTACACGCCGATGTGGGCGGAGGGAATCTCCTCCGGGCGCGGCTGGATCGCGCTGGCGCTGGTGGTCTTCGCCACCTGGAAGCCGGGCCGCGTGCTGCTCGGTGCCTGGCTGTTCGGCGGGGTGACCATCGCGCAGCTCCACGTCCAGGGGCTGGGAATCGACATTCCGTCACAACTCTTGTCGATGCTGCCTTATCTGGCTACCGTCATCGTACTGGTGGTGATTTCACGCGATGTCGCCCGAATCCGGCTGAACGCGCCGGCCAGCCTCGGGAAGGTTTTCCATCCCGATGCCTGATGGGGCGACGCCTGACGGGCTCCGGGATGTTTGCAAGTCTTACGTTCGTGCTCAATCAATTGGATCAGGGAGCAAACACGTGAACAGAAGGACCATGGGCAAGGCCCTGATGGGTCTGGCCACCGGCGCCGCCATGCTGGCGCTGGGCGTCGGCGCGGCCGACGCGCAGGAGAAGATGAAGGTCGGCTTCGTCTATGTCGGTCCGATCAGCGACCACGGCTACAGCTACCAGCACGATCAGGGCCGTCTGGCCGTGGAGAAGGAGCTGGGCGACAAGGTCACCACCACCTTCGTCGAGAACGTGCCCGAGGGCGCCGACGCCGAGCGCGTGATCGAGCAGCTCGCCTCCTCCGGCCACAAGCTGATCTTCACGACCTCCTTCGGCTTCATGAACCCGACGCTGAAGGTCGCGCAGCGCCATCCCGATGTGAAGTTCGAGCACGCCACCGGCTACAAGCGCTCGGCCAACGTCGCCACCTATTCCGCGCGCTTCTACGAGGCCCGCACGGTCATCGGCCAGATCGCCGGCAAGATGACCAAGTCGAACATCATCGGCTACATCGGCTCCTTCCCGATCCCCGAGGTGGTCAGCGGCATCAACGCCTTCACCATCGCCATGCGCGAGGTGAACCCGAAGGCCGAGGTGCGCGTCGTCTGGGTGAACAGCTGGTACGACCCCGGCAAGGAAGCCGAGGCCGCCAAGGCGCTGATCGACCAGGGCGCCGACGTGATTTCCCTGCACACCGACAGCCCGGCGGCCATCCAGGTCGCGCAGGAGCGTGGCCTGTGGGTGTTCGGCCAGTCGTCGGACATGACCCGTTTCGGCCCGAAGGCGCACCTGACCGCCATCGTCGACGACTGGCGCGAGTATTATGTGAACCGCGTCAAGGCGGCTCTGGACGGTTCCTGGAAGTCGCAGGACACCTGGGGCGGATTCAAGGACCACATGCTGTTCCTGGCCCCCTACAACCCGGCGCTCCCGGCGGATGTCGTCGCGGCGGCCGAGAAGACCCGCACCGACATCATGGAAGGCAAGCGCCACTCCTTCCAGGGCCCGGTGAAGGACCAGTCCGGCAAGGTCGTGATCGCCGAGGGCAAGCAGGCCACCGACGAGCAGATCCTGAAGATGGACTGGTACGTCGAGGGTGTGCAGGGCAAGGTTCCGAAGTAAGCGGAACCGGTCGCCAAGAAAGAAAAAGGGAGGCTTCGGCCTCCCTTTTTTGTTGCCCGCTTTCTATGGGCCGCCGCTCAGCCCGGCTGGCGGCCCAGCGCCGCCCAACCGGCGGGGGCGAGGCGCATCACCTCCGGCCCGCTGCCGGCGGGGTTGGGCTCCATCGTCACCAGCTCCCGGTTCTCGAACCAGACCCAGCGGGGAACCTCCGCCGCGGTGGGGACCCAGCCCCCAGCCATCCGCTCCAGCACCGCCAGATCGGCGGCGGCGATCGGGAATTTCGGCTTCGCCGGGGCACGGTTGGGCGCGGAAGGAGCGGGCTGGGGCGCCGTCGGGGCGTCCTGCCCGGCGCGGGCGTGTATCCAGGCCGTCTGGAAGGCGGTCAAAGCCTCGTTCACTTCGCCGCGCAGCGGCTCGGACGGGCAGCGCAGGTAGCGGTCCAGCAGGGCGTGCAGGGCTTCGGCGGAGGGGGGTGGGGTCTCGGGCATGGGGCGGTTCCGTGGTCGGCGTGGTCCGGCACCGCAGCCATAAACGCAAGGGGCAGGAGAAGACAAGGGGCAGGAAAAGAAAGGCTCCGCCGCTTCAGGGAGCGCGGCGGAGCCTGTCGAGGAGGCACAATCCCCTGTGCTGCCTAACTCCAAACACGCTCGCCGGGCCGCCGGTTCCATCTTCCCTTCCGGGGTGACCCGCAAGGAAGCGGTCCGAAAGCCGGGACGATGTGTTGACAGCCGCAGGACGGGCTCTCGCGTCGGAAAGGGAAACGCATCGTGGGGAACGGATTCCGGAAGGCGTCGCAGGTCATTTATTTCCTGGCGACCGGCGTGTTGATGCTGTTCGCCATGGTGTTCATCGGCGTGGCCGCCTATGCGGTGTTTCACAGCCTTCTGCTGCTCGACATCGAGGCGACGACTCACGGGCTGCTGGACGGCGTGGGTATGATCGTGCTGGCCATCGCCGTCTTCGAGATCGCCAAGTATCTCTATGAAGAGGAGTTGGAGCACGACCGTGAGTTGCGGCACGCCGACGAGGCCCGCCGCACTCTGACCAAGTTCCTGACCACCATCATCATCGCCGCCAGCCTGGAAGGGCTGGTGCTGGTGTTCGAGGCGCGGACCTCGGACATGAGCGACATGGTGTATCCGGCCATCCTCCTGATGGTCATCGTCTTCATGGTGCTCGGGCTTGGGCTCTACCAGCTGATCAGCCGACGGGCGGAGACCATCGACCCGAAGGAGGGGGATTCCTGACTGCCCCTCGCGTTCCAACATTGCTGGGAGGAGTTGTTGATCCCTCCCAGCCAGAGCGGAGCGCCCCCATGTTCGACCCCGCCCAGATCGGCCGCATCTCTCCCGTGGAGCAGGCCGACGCCCTGCGCACCCTGATCGCCGTCTTCGCCACCGCGGTGGTGCGGCCCGGCGAGAAGGCGCCGCGCAACGCCGTCAGCGCCGAGATCGTCGACATCCTCGACGAGGTGCCGGCGGAAAGGGTGGAGGCGGTGGCCCAGCTCTTCACCATGATGGCGCTGCGGCTGCGGCGGAAGGGGCGGCCGCGCCGCACCGCCTTCCGCCTGACGCTGGAGACGGCGTTGCTCGCCCGCTCCTACGTCGGGGAGCCGGCGCCGCAGAACGAGACCAGCTACCTGTCGTCCGACCGGCCCGGCCTGGGGACGATCGACCATGCCTGCAACGAGATGCTGGAGCGCATGGCCGGCGTGCCGGATGAGGAGCAGCGGGCGTGGCTGACCGCGCAGGTGATCGCCACCGGCCTGATCGACGCCGATCGCCGCCACCGGCTGGGCGGCCCGGACCGCGACCTGGGCGACATGGCGGTGGCGGAGTTCCTGCTGCGCACGGCGGCCCAGTATCTCGCGGCCACCGCCGTCCGCACCCCGCCGGGCGATAGCAAGGGCTGAGGCCAGCAGGGCGGGCTCATTGCAGGGCGATGATCGCGGCCATGGTTGCGTAGCGCTCGATCGACTGGGAGGAGGGCGAGCGCATCGCTTGCCGGGTGATGGCGAGCTGGTTCTCGTGCGAGACTGGCTGGCGCACCCCCAGATGGGCGACAACCTTGGCGAGCGGCACGACGTGGGCCGAGGACAATTCCCAGTTCACGATGGCGCCGCCTGCCGGGCGCCCGGGCGTGACGGCGGACTGCGCGACCCGCAGGGTGATGGAGGACGCCAGCGACTCCAGCCCGGTCACCGGAACGAAATACAGCGTGAAGCTCCGCGAGGTGGGGCGCCAGGGCTCCGCCGCCCGGCAATCGGGGAAGGAGAGGCCGGTCTGTTCGTGGAACAGGCGCTGGAGCGCCGCGAGCGGGCTGGTGACGCTCTCGTAGCCGCCGCCGGGAACCGCCCATTGGCCTGCGGCGTCGACGATCCGCGGTTCCGCCGGGCCACGGCCCCACCAAGTGCTGACCTCGCGCCGCCGGACGATCAGGACCTTCGTCCCCTCCAGAAACGCCACATGGACATGGCGCATCGCCTGTTCCCCCGCATCCCGTTGGCTTCGCTGCCGGAGACGGGCGGGAAGGGCGGGGCGTGAACGGCTTAAGGAGAGGGAACCACGCGGTTCCGCCCTTCGGCCTTCGCCCGATAGAGCGCGGCGTCGGCCACCCGGAGCGCGTCGTCGATGCCGCCGGGAGCGCCCGGCGTCACAGGGGCGACGCCGAAGCTGGCGGTCATGCGGAACGAATCGCCGTCCGCTCCCATCTCCTGCGCGGCGATGCGCTGGCGCAAGCGCTCCGCCACCACCGACGCATCCGGCAGCGCGGTGTTGGGAAGCAGAACCACGAACTCCTCCCCGCCGTAGCGGCCGATCAGGTCGCCGGGGCGCAGAGCGCCGTCCAGCGTCTGGACGAATCGCTGCAAGGCCGCGTCGCCGGCGGCGTGGCCGCGGCTGTCGTTGATGCGCTTGAAATGGTCGATGTCGGCGATCAGCAGGGACAGGGGCTGCCGGGACCGCAGCGCGCGCCGGATCTCCTCATCCGCACGCTCCAGAAGGGCGCGTCGGTTGGCGACGCCGGTCAACGGGTCGGTCTGCGCCTGGGCAACCAGCAGCCGATGCATTTCGGTGATGCGGCCGCCCGCCTTCAGCCGCGCCTTCAGGTGGGCGCGGTTGACCGGCTTGTGTATGAAGTCGTCCGCCCCGGCATCCAATGCCTTCATCTCGTAGAAGGGTTCGTCATGGGACGTCATCAGGATCAGGTAGCTGTAGGCGGTGCGTGGATCGGCCTTCAGAAGCCAGCACACCTCCAGCCCCGACAGCCGCGGCATCTCCCAATCGATGATGGCGATGTCGAAGGATTCGGCCTGGGCAAGGTTCAGCGCTTCCCGGCCGTCCCTGGCGAGGATCACGTCATGGCCATAGGACGCCACCTGCTCCGAGAGCATGGTGCGCATCAGGACCGTATCGTCGGCGATGAGCACGCGCATGGCGGGAAACTGCCTCATACCTTCGTCTGCGGTCAATGAGTGGAAGACCGCCGCGGCGTCATTTTCAGGCGTCCGTCCCTGCCGTCCTATCGCCTTCACGGTAACGTTGCGCCTAAGGTCGTGGTCGCTCCGCTGCGGCCCTTGCGGCATAGTACGGGCCGAACGGGGCGCCCATGTCCGGGCGCGCAACGCAAGAGGGGACAGCATGGCCCGCTATACGGGCGTCTACGGATTTCCGGAATCGGCCGACGGCGCGCGGCGTCTGGCCGAGGCTCTGAACGTTCCCTGCCACATCGCCGAGCTGCACCGCTTTCCAGATGGGGAAAGTCTTGTCCGCCTGCCTGAATCGGTGGAGCGGGCGGTGGTCTACCGCTCGCTCGACCGTCCGAACGACAAGCTGGTGGAACTGACGCTGGCCGCCTCCGTCCTGCGCCGCCATGGCGCCACGGAGCTGTGCCTCGTCGCCCCCTACATGGCCTACATGCGCCAGGACGCGGTGTTCCGCCCCGGCGAGCCGGTGAGCCAGACGGTGGTGGGGGACTGGCTGGGCCGGCTGTTCGACCGCTTCGTCTGCGTGGAGCCGCACCTCCACCGCACCCACACGCTGGACGAGGTGTTCGTCGGGCGCCCTTCTGTCTGCCTCAGCGGTGCCGGGGCCATCGCCGAGCGGCTGCGCCGTGACGGGACCGCGCCCGACGCCGTGATCGTCGGCCCGGACGAGGAGGCCGCCCCGCTGGTCGAGGCGGTGGCCGGACCGCTCGGCCTCACCGCCCTGGTCGGACGGAAGGAGCGGCGCGGCGACCGCGACGTGACGGTGACTCTGCCCGCCGACGCGCCGCTGGCCGGACGGCCCGTGGTGATCGTCGACGACGTCATCAGCTCCGGCGAGACGATCTTCTCCTGCGCGCGGGCCGCGCGGGCCGCCGGGGCGGCTTCGGTCCGGGTGTTCGGAGTCCACGCCCTGTTCGACGCCGCGGTGGCTGCCCGCTTCGAGGCGGAAGGGCTCGGCACGCCGCTGTCCTGCGACGGGGTTCCGCACCCCAGCAACGACCTGCCGCTCGCCCGGCTGATCGCCGACGCGCTAGTGGCACCCTGTTGATGGCACCTTGTTGACGGCCCGGTAACCCTTCTTCAGGCAGGATGGAGGGATAGGGCACAAGAAGGCGGAGTTTCGCCATGGCACTGTCCCTCACCTTCCACGGCGCCGTCGGCACGGTCACCGGCTCCTGCTTCCGCATCCAGACCGGCGACGGCGACCTGCTGATCGACTGCGGCCTGTTCCAGGGCACCAAGACGGTCAAGGAGCTGAACTACCGGCCCTTCCCCTTCAAGCCGTCCGCCGTGAAAGCGGTCCTGCTGACCCACGCGCACATCGACCATTCCGGCCTGCTGCCGAAGCTGGTCCGCCAGGGCTTCAAGGGGCGGGTGCACACCACCGCCGGTACCGCCGACCTGCTGGCCTACATGCTGCCCGACAGCGGCTACATCCAGGAGACGGAGGTCGACCGTCTGAACCGCCGCAACCGCCAGCGCGGGCGCCCGACGGTCGAGCCGATCTACACCCAGGCCGACGCCCAGGCGGCCATCCGCCACCTGCACGCGGTCGATTACGGGGAGTGGGTGAAGGTGCTGCCCGGCATCCGCGCCCGCTTCTGGCAGGCCGGGCACATCCTCGGCTCGGCGTCGGTGGAGCTGGAGGTGACGCGCGGCGGAACGGCGGAGACGATTCTGTTCTCCGGCGACCTCGGGCCGGGCGGCAAGTCCTTCCACGCCGACGCGGAGGGGCCGCCGCGGCCCGACTGGATGGTCCTGGAGACCACCTACGGCAACCGCGAGCGGGTCGAGGTGGGCGAGGCCGAGCGGCAGGCCCTGCTGCGCGACGAGGTGCGGGCGGCGCTCGCCGCGGGCGGCACCCTGCTCATCCCGGCCTTCGCGGTCGAGCGCACGCAGGAGCTTCTCTACGACCTCCACCGGCTGTTCGATCGCGGCGAGATCCCCTTGGTCGACGTGTTCCTCGACTCGCCGTTGGCCGACGCGGTCACCGGGGTGTTCCGCCGCCATCTGGCCGATCTCGGCACCGACGGCGATCCCTTCGCCCGGCCCAACCTGCACCGCGTGCGCTCCGTCGCGGAAAGCCAGAAACTCAACGCGATCAAGGGTGGCGCCATCATCATGGCGGCCAGCGGCATGTGCGACGCCGGGCGCATCCGCCATCACCTGAAGAACCATCTGTGGCGCCCGGAGGCCACCGTCCTGCTGGTCGGCTACCAAGCGCCGGGCACGCTGGGCCACCTGTTGCAGCAGGGGGCGGCGAACGTCCGCATCCATGGCGAGGAGATCGCCGTGCGTGCCCGCATCCGGTCGCTGGACGTCTATTCCGGCCACGCCGACCGCAGCAGCCTGCTGGCCTGGGTGGCGGCGCGGCAGGGGGTGGGCCGCGGCTTGTTCCTGGTGCATGGCGAGGAGGAGGCGCGCGCCGGCCTGCGCGACGCCCTGGTCCGCCGCGGCTGGGACCCGGCGCTGATCCGCCTGCCCGAGCTGGACGAGGTGGCCGATCTGACCGCCGCCGTCCCGGTACTGGCGCCTGCCATGGCCCAGGGCGGTCCGCCGCGGCTGGAGCCGGAGGCTGTGGCCGCCGGGCGGGATTGGCACAACCGCTACGCCGCCTTCCTGCTGGACCTGCACCGGGCGCTGGACGCGGCGCCCGACGACGCGGCGCGGGAGGCGCTGCTCCGCGGGGTGGGCGACCGCCTGCCGCAGGCGGCGGGGGCACCGGCAGGCTGATCGGCCTGCCCACGGTCGGGCGGCGCATGCTATAGATCGGTGATGGCAGATCGGTGACGGCAGACTGGTGACGGCCGCGAAATAAAGGGATGGCGGGGCGATGGGGAAGGTGGCGAACATCGTGGTCCAGATGGCGCGGAAGCTGACCGACGACAACGCCCGGCTGGGCCGTGTTCGCAACGCCGGCAAGCCCAAGACCTTTCCCCATTTCCGGGAGATCCGGAACGCGTACCTGGACATCCAGGGGTTGGTCTTCTCCATCCAGGAGCGGTTGCAGGAGGCGGGGGACGAACTGCCATCCAACTTTCCGCAATGGGTGATCCGGCAGAAGCTGACCGCCATCGCCCATTTCACCGACATCAGTTACGCCTTCGTCAGCGACCCGCCCTTGGCGCTGACCAGCTCGCTCGGCGCCTTCGACGTGCTTCAGGCGGAGCAGAAGGCCTTTTCGGAAACGCTGAACGCCTTCGACATGATGCTGATGGAAGCGGGCATCGACGACAAGACCGCCGACGAGCTGGACGCCACCCGCACGAAGATTGAGCAGATCCTGGGCATGATCGCGACGCTTCTGGAGAACAGTCCCAAGGTGCTGCAGGAGTTTTGAGCGTACCCGCACGCGAAGGGCGATTGCGGAAATATTTATACGCTTTTCGCACGGCCGCATTCTAGTTAAGGTCTACCGGCGCGCGTCGTTTCCTCCGGCGGGTTCCGGGTGGGCGGCGGGCAGCATGGGCGCCCCCGAAGGGCGCCGCAGCGGCGTGACAGGCAGCTTCGGTACGGCCATGCAGAGGTCTTCAAGCCCCGATCCGATCGACCTGGCGCCCAGCGGGTCCGCCACGGATTCGGTGGCTGTTCCGAAGCGTCTTCCCCTGCTGGCCCTGCTGGCCGCGCTTCTCCTGACCGCCCTCGCTTGGCACGACACCCGCCAGCGCGTCGCCGCGGACGCTGAAAGCCGCTTCGCCCTGCGGGTGGAGGAACTGCACCGCCGGTTCGAGAACCAGATCCAGGTCTATGTTCAGGTGACGCGCTCCGCCGCCGCCCTGTTCACCGCCTATCCGGAGGTGAAGCGCGCGGAATGGAACCGCTTCGTGGACGGGCTGCACCTCGCGGAGCGCTTCCCCGGCATCACCGCCGTCGCCTTCGCACGGGTTGCCGACCAATGGACGAGCCCGGAACTGGTGACGGAAGCCCGGATGGACGGGCTGCGAAACTTCCGCATCTGGCCGGAAGCGACCGGTCCGGTCCGGCTCGTCACCCTCTACGCCGCTCCGGTCAACGAAAGCACCCTGCGCACGCTCGGCTACGACCTGCTGTCGGAACCGGTCCGTCGCGCCGCCACGGAGCAGGCGCGGGACAGCGGCGAGCCGGCGGTCACCCGCGCCGTCGCCCTGCGGCTCGACGAGGGGGAAGCCTCGCCGCCCGCCTTCATCGTGTTCCAGGCCGTTTACCGCGACGGGCTGAGCCCCGCCACGCAGGAGCAGCGGCGGGCCACCCTCGCCGGGCTGGTGATGACCCCGATCCACGTCGCTCCGCTGGCCGAGTCCGTGTTCGGACGGATGAACGACGTCGCCGCGACGGTGTTCGAAGGACGGCGGGAGTTTCCGCTCTACCGCAGCCGCCCGGAGCCGTCGGAGCAGCCGTTGCTGACGGCGAGCCGGGACGTCACACTGGGCAGCCGCGTCTGGTCGGTCCAGTACGAGAGCCGTTCAAGCTTCGAGGACGCTGTGGACAGCTGGAAGCCGACGCTGGTCCTGGCGACGGGGCTGTCGCTCAGCGTTCTCCTGTCCACCCTGCTGTGGGCGCTGGCCGCGACGCGCGACCGGGCGCTGGTGATCGCCCGGCGCATCACCGCCTCGCTGCGCCGTCGCGAGACGGAACTGGATCTGCTGTTCAATCAGGCGCCGCTGGGCATCGCCCTCATCGGTCCGGACGCCAAGATCACTGACTGCAACCCGGCCTTCGCCCGCGCGGTCGGGGTGGGGCGTGACGGGCTGATCGGAATCGACACGAAGCTGCGCGCCCAGGACCCGGCGGTGATCGCCGCCATCGACTCCGCCATCGCCGGGGAGAGCGTGCGGCTGGAGGTCGACCGGCTGCTTCTGGCCGGTGGTCGGCACAGCCATTTCTCCCTTCACCTCCAGCCGGTGTCCACCCCCGGCGACCCGCCCTTCGTCATGGCCTTCGTGGAGGACATCGGCGACAAGCGGCGGGCCGAGCAGCACATTCACTATCTGGCCCATTACGATCCGCTGACCGGCCTGCCCAACCGGGTCCTGCTGTTCGACCGCATCGCCCAGGCAGCCCGGCAGGCGCGACGCGACGGTGGCAAGGTCGCCGTCCTGTTCATCGATCTGGACCATTTCAAGGTGATCAACGACAGCCTGGGCCACTCCTTCGGCGACGAGGTGCTGCGGTCGGTGGCGCGGCGGCTGCACGGTGGGATGCAGCCGACCGATACGGTGGGTCGGCTGGGCGGCGACGAGTTCCTGATCGTCGTGCCGACCATCCAGAAGGCCGCTGAGGCCGCTGCGGTGGCGGAAAAGGTGCTGGCTCAGCTCGCCGCGCCCTTCGCCATCGGCGGGCGGAACTTCGTGGTGTCGCCCAGCATCGGCATCAGCCTGTTCCCCGACGACGCGGAGGACGCCGAGGGACTGATCCGCTGCGCCGACATCGCGATGTACAACGCCAAGGACGCCGGGCGGAACGCCTACCGTTTCGTCACGCGCGAGATGGGCGCGCGGTCCCGCGAGCGTCTGGATCTGGAGGCGGCGCTGCGCCGTGCCCTGCAGAATCGGGAGCTGTTCCTCGTTTACCAGCCGCAGCTGCGCATTTCCGACGACCTCGTGGTCGGGGTGGAGGCTCTGTTGCGCTGGCGCCACCCGGAAGCCGGCCTCATCATGCCCAACCGTTTCCTGCCGGTGGCCGAGGAGACCGGCCTGATCCAGGCCATCGGCGATTGGGTGCTGGACGAGGTGTGCGCCCAGATCGGCCGCTGGCGCGACCAGATCGGTCTGGCGGTGCCGGTCGCCGTGAACGTCTCTGCACAGCAGTTCCGCGACGGCCAGCTTCCCGCCAAGGTGGCCGCCGCGCTCGACCGCAACGGCCTCCAAGGGTGGGAACTGGAGATAGAGGTCACCGAGGGCACCCTGATCGACGACATTCCGTCGGCTATCGCGACGCTGCGCGCGCTGAAGCAGCGTGGGTGCCTGATCGCGCTGGACGATTTCGGCACTGGCTACTCCTCGCTCAACTACCTGCACCGCTTTCCGATCGACAAGCTGAAGATCGACCGCTCCTTCATCCACGATCTCGAGCAGGACGGGGCCGGCGATTCCATTCCGCGGGCCATCGTTGGGCTGGGCCGCAGCCTGGGCCTGTCGGTGGTCGCCGAGGGTGTGGAGACGGAGGCGCAGCTCCAGCTTCTGCGCAGTCTCAAATGCGAGAGTTTCCAGGGCTATCTGTTCAGCCGCCCGGTCCTGGCGGAGGAACTGGAACCGATCCTGGCGCGGCGTGCTGCCCGCGGCCATCCCGCGTCGAAGGTGGAGCCGATGGCCAGGGTGCCGGTGTAGCGGCGGTCAGCGGGGAAAGGTCACCACACCTTCCTCCGCGGCTTGCCAAGCGGGCTTCGCGTTGTGGCCGATGGTGCTCCGCTCCTCGTCCATCCGGTCGCGATGGCGCTGCATCGATCGGCGGTGGCGGTTCAGCCCGGCCGCATCGCCGTCGCCCGACCCGTCATTGTCCCGCACCCAACCGCGCGCCACCGCCGTTCCGGCCAGGATCCCGAAGCCGGCGACCACCGCGGCGGTGATCCAGGGGTGCATCCTGGCCTCGGTGTAGAGGCTGGTTTCGCGCACGAGGCGATGCCGGCCGGCGCGCTCCCGCCCATCGTCGCCGTGGCTGTGCAGGGCGTCGTTGCGCGGGCGGAGCGGCCCGCCGGAGCGGATGACGCGCGGCAGGGTCCGCTCCATGATCCGGTCGGTGAGCCGCGGCGCGAAGGTCTCCGCCAGCGCGAACAGCTTGGCACCGCCGCCGACATAAAGGTCACGCATCGGCCGGCGGGCGCAATGCAGGATGGCCTTCGCCACGACCTCCGGCGCGTAGACCGGGGGCGGGTTGTTCGGCTCCACCTCCATCAGGTTCAGGGCATGGTCCTCGTACAGGCTGTCGACGGCCGCCGGCTTGATCAGGCTGACCGAGATGGGCAAGCCTTCCGCCTCCAGCTCCATGCGCAACGCGTCGGTGAAGCCCTTCACGGCGTGCTTTGTGGCGACATAGGCGCCCTGAAGCGGGATGGCGCGGTCGGACAGCACGCTGCCGATGTTGATCAGCGCCCCGCCGTTCCGCCGCAGGTGAGGGATGGCGGCCAGCGAGCCGTTGACCACGCCCCAGTAGTTCGTCTCGAACAGGCGGCGGTGGTCGTCCGGGGCGGTGTCCAGGAGCTTGCCGATGATCGCCACGCCGGCGTTGTTCACCCAGGTGTCGATCCGGCCATAGCTGCGGACCGCCGCGTCGGCCACCCGCCGCAGGGCATCGGGGTCGGCCACGTCGGCGACGCAGTGGATCGCGTCCCCGCCCGCGGCGCGAATCTCCTCGGCCGCCTGGGCGAGCGCGTCGCGGTCGCGGGCGACCAGGACGACCTTCGCGCCCTGCCGGGCGGCCATGCGGGCGGTGACCAGACCGATGCCGCTCGACGCGCCGGTGATGACGATCACCTGTTCGTCTATGGGTTTGAGCCGCGGTTGCATGGGTCTCCTTCCTCCATCGTTCGATTATCGGAATCGAGGCGTCATCCGCTGTGAACAGGCGGTGCGGCGGAGCGTTGCCGCCGGACGGTGCGTCCGGGCCACTCCGAAAGGAGGGTTGGCGGGTCAGCGAAGCGGCACAGCTTTACCGGAACCTGTCAGGCGGGGGAGGACACAGCGCCCATGCTCAAAACAGCCGCCAAAG
This sequence comes from Azospirillum brasilense, assembly GCF_022023855.1. NCBI lineage: Bacteria > Pseudomonadati > Pseudomonadota > Alphaproteobacteria > Rhodospirillales > Azospirillaceae > Azospirillum > Azospirillum brasilense. Next base: position 2,739,811 of record NZ_CP059449.1, on the reverse strand, counting down.
CCGGCGGACTCGCCGACCGATTCCGCCGGGTGCGCGCCACCTCGGCGGAACTGGCCGTCGGGCTGTCGCCGGAGGATCAGGTGGTGCAGTCCATGCCGGACGCCAGCCCGGTCAAATGGCATCTGGCCCACACGACGTGGTTCTTCGAAACCTTTCTGCTGATCCCGAATCTGCCGGGCTACCGACCTTTCGATCCGGCCTTCGGCTATCTCTTCAACTCCTATTACGAAACCGTGGGGGCCCGCCATCCGCGGCCCCGGCGCGGTCTGGTGACGCGGCCCGGCGTGGCCGAGGTGGCGGCCTACCGCGACCATGTCGACGCCGCCATGCTGACCCTGCTGGAGCGTGGCGACGCCGAGCGGCTGGCCCCGCTGGTGACGCTCGGTCTTGCGCACGAGGAGCAGCATCAGGAACTGATCCTGATGGACCTGCTGCACCTCTTCTCCTGCAACCCGGTCGCGCCGGCCTATCGGCCCTTCCGCCCGGCCTTGCGCGGCCCCGCCCATGAGGGGCGCTGGATCGCGGTGGACGGCGGGATCGTCGCGGTCGGCCACGGCGGCGAGGGCTTCGCCTTCGACAACGAGGGGCCGCGGCACGAGGTGCTGCTGCGCCCCTTCCGCCTGTTCTCCCGCGCGGTGACCAACGGGGAGTGGCTGGCCTTCGTCGAGGACGGCGGCTATCGCAATCCGGCGCTCTGGCTGTCCGACGGCTGGGCCACGGTCAACACCGAGGGGTGGGAGGCGCCGGCCTACTGGCGGCGCGGTGAGGACGGCGGCTGGCGGGAGTTCACCCTGCTGGGCGAGCATCCGCTGGACGAGGGCGCGCCGGTCTGCCACGTCGGCTTCTACGAGGCCGACGCCTTCGCCCGCTGGGCCGGCAAGCGCCTGCCGACGGAGGCCGAGTGGGAAACCGCCGCCGCCGGCATTCCCGCCACCGGCAACACGCTGGGCAGCGGGCTGCTGCGCCCGGTGGCCGCCGCAGCGGACGAAGGGTTTGCCCAAATGTTCGGCGACGTCTGGGAATGGACGTCCGGCGCCTACAGCGGCTACCCGGGCTTCCGTCCCGCCGCCGGGGCGGTCGGCGAATACAACGGCAAGTTCATGGCCAACCAGTATGTGCTGCGCGGCGGATGCTGCGCCACGCCGGACGGCCATGCCCGCGCCACCTACCGGAATTTCTTCTATCCGCACCAACGCTGGATGTTCAGCGGCGTGCGCCTCGCGGAGGACGCCTGATGACCGCAATTTCCGCCGCCCGCGCCCATCCGGCGCCGGACGACGTGTTCCTGTCCGATGTGCTGGAGGGCCTGTCCCGCCCGGACAAGAGCCTGCCCTGCAAGTACTTCTACGACGCCGAGGGCTCGGCCCTGTTCGACGTGATCTGCACGCTTGACGAATACTACCCGACGCGGACCGAGACCGCGCTGCTGCACGACCGCGCGGATGAGATCGCCGCTCTTGCCGGGCGGGGCGCCACCTTGGTGGAACTGGGCAGCGGGTCGAGCGTCAAGGTGCGCATCCTGCTCGATGCGCTGGACGCGCCGGCCATGTATGTGCCGGTGGACATCAGCCGCGACCATCTGATCGCCGCCGCCGCCCGGCTGGCCGGCGACTACCCAGCGTTGACGGTGGTGCCGGTGGCCGCCGATTATGTGCGGGGCTTCGCCCTGCCGCGGGGCGTCGTGCCGGAACGGACGATGGCTTTCTTCCCCGGCAGCACCATCGGCAATTTCCGGCCTGCGGAGGCGATGACCTTCCTGAACACTCTCGGGCGGCGTCTCGGTTACGGGGCGCGGCTGCTGATCGGGGTTGACCTGCGCAAGGACCCGGCGGTGCTGGAGGCCGCCTACGACGACGCGCGCGGTGTGACCGCCGCCTTCAACATGAACCTGCTCGCCCGCATCAACCGCGAGCTGGACGGCACCTTCGATCTGGAGCGCTTCGCCCATGTCGCCCGCTACGACACGGCGCGTGGGCGGATCGAGATGCATCTGTGCAGCCTGGACGACCAGACCGTCCGCATCGCCGGCCATCCCATCCGCTTTGCCCGCGGCGAGACGATCCACACCGAGAACTCCTACAAATACTCCGTCCCCGGCTTCCGCCGCCTCGCCGCCCGCGCCGGCTGGCACACGGAGCGGAGCTGGACCGACGAGCAGAGCCTGTTCAGCCTGCACTGGATGGTTCGGCATGGCTGACCCCGTTTGGCACCGGGAACACCATATCCGGACCAGGGTTGAGTCCCGTCGAGACACCGCAACAACGGGACAGGCCCCATGACCAGCATCTTCGACCGGATCAAGCAGGACCACGACACCATCCGCCGCCTGCTCGACGCGGCCGAGAAAGCGGACGGCGACGGGCGCGCCGCCTACGAGGACTTGCAGCGCGAGCTGTGGGCCCATGGCAAGATCGAGGAGGCCGTCTTCTACCAGTCGCTGTCCAAGGCGAAGAACACCAAGCAGGAAACCACCGAAGGACTGAACGAGCACCACATCATCAACGGCTTCCTCGACGAGCTGAACGCCATGCCCGCCGACAGCACGGCCTGGAAGGCGAAGCTCCAGGTGCTCGGCGAAGTCACCCGTCACCACCTCGACGAGGAGGAGGAGGAGCTGTTCGAGGAGGCCAAGAAGGCGCTCGACGACAAGCGCGCCGAGGAACTCGGCAGCATCTACGGGGAGCGCAAGAAGCAGATGCTGGCCGCCCTGGCCCCGTTGCCCAAGAGCGCATAACCAGCGCGTAACGCCAAGCGCGACGGCGTTCGAGTGAAAGAGTGGACCGCAGTCTCTTGCGTCGGGGCTTCCCGCCGTGACAGGCTGCGGTCATCCGTTCCGCTGCACGAACCGTCGCCATGCCCCCGATCGCCAAGCCCGCCCCGAAATCCGCCGCCGGCTCGCTCGCCTCCTTCGCGCCCTGGGCGGGGGAAAGCGGGGTCCGCGTCTATCTGAGGCCGGTCGGGCTGCTGCCCATCGCCGCCTGGAGCGCCGGGGCGGCGGTGCCGTTGGCCGGCGGGCGCTTTTCCTTCACCACCGCCCAGTTGATCGTCCGACAGGGGGCGCGGATCGAGCGGGCCTTCGCGCCGCTGACCGAAATCATGGCCTGGGGGTGGGAGCGCGGCACCACCGTGGCGCAGAGCCTCGACAAGCGGCTGGGCGCGCTGACCCGCGGAAGGGCGCCGTTCGGCGGGCTGGACCTCGGGCGCCCGCGCATCATGGCGATTGTCAACGTGACGCCGGACAGCTTTTCCGACGGTGGCGACTTCTTCGACGCCGGGACCGCCATCGCCCACGGCGAAGCGATGCTGGAGGCCGGCGCCGACCTGCTGGACGTCGGCGGCGAATCCACCCGTCCCGGCTCCGCCCCCGTGTCGCCCGAGGAGGAGGAGGCCCGAGTCCTGCCGGTGGTCCGCCACTTCGCGGCCAAGGGCGCCGTGGTGTCGGTGGACACGCGGCATACGCGGGTTATGCGCGCGGCGCTCGACGCCGGTGCGGTGCTGATCAACGACGTGGCCGGTCTGCGCGATCCCGGCGCGCTGCCACTGGTGGTGGAGAAGGCGGCACCGGTGGTCGTCATGCACATGCGGGGCGAACCCGGCACCATGCAGCAGAATCCGGTCTATGACGACGCGGCGCTTGACGTGTTCGACTGGCTGGAGGAGCGGGTGGAGGCCTGCCTCGCCGCCGGGGTGGCGCTGGAGCGCATCGCCATCGATCCCGGGATCGGCTTCGGCAAGACGGTGGAGCACAATCTCGACATCCTGCGCCACACCGCCCTTTATCACGGGCTGGGCTGCGCCCTGCTGATCGGGCTGTCGCGCAAGACCCTGATCGGCAAGCTGTCGCGCAGCGAGCCGCCGAAGGAACGTCTGGCCGGCTCGCTGGCCGGGGGGCTGGAAACGCTGAACCAGGGCGCGCAGATCCTGCGTGTGCATGACGTTCCCCAAACGATCCAGGCGCGCGCCGTCTGGGAGGGGCTGCATCCTGCAAGGGTGCCGTGATCGAAGCGCGCACGTAATCCTTTGGCGTCTGCGCGGAAGGGTTCTTGACCCTGCCCCCGCGGCAAGCGATGACCTTCTCACCACATCCGCGATTGCGGTACAGTGACTGGCCTATTCCTGAGGGATTTCATGACGCGACACCTGTTCGGCACCGACGGCATCCGTGGCACCGCCAACATCGACCCGATGACGGCGGAAACCGCCCTGCGCGTCGCGATGGCGTCCGCTTTGCAGTTCCGCCGGGGTGACCACCGGCACCGTGTGGTGATCGGCAAGGACACCCGTCTGTCGGGTTATCTTCTGGAGCCGGCGCTGACCGCGGGCTTCATCTCCATGGGCATGGACGTGGTGCTGCTCGGCCCGCTGCCGACGCCCGCCGTCGCCATGCTGACGCGCTCGCTTCGCGCCGACCTCGGCGTGATGATCTCCGCCTCGCACAACCCGTATCAGGACAACGGCATCAAGCTGTTCGGGCCGGACGGCTACAAGCTGTCGGACGCGGTGGAGATCGCCATCGAGACGCGCATGGGTCAGCCCTTCGCGCCGGACCTCGCCGGCTCCGCCGATCTCGGCCGCGCCTCGCGCCTTGAGGATTCGACGGGCCGCTACATCGAGTATGTGAAGAACACCTTCCCGCGCGGCCTGCGGCTGGACGGGCTGAAGATCGTCGTGGACTGCGCCAATGGCGCCGCCTACCGCGTCGCCCCGAAGGTTCTGTACGAGCTGGGGGCCGACGTCATCCCTGTCGGGGTCAACCCGGACGGCCTGAACATCAACAAGGACTGCGGCGCCACCGCCACCCGGACCCTGCAGGAGCAGGTGGTGGCCCATGGCGCCCATCTGGGCATTGCGCTAGACGGCGACGCCGACCGCCTGATCATGGTCGACGAGGCCGGGCGCGTCGTCGACGGCGATCAGGTGATGGCGCTGATCGCCTCCTCCTGGGCGCAGGCGCAGACGCTGAAGGGCGGCGGCGTGGTCGCCACGGTGATGTCCAACCTGGGCATGGAACGGCACCTTCAGGGGCTGGGCATCGCGCTGGTCCGTACCCCGGTCGGCGACCGCTATGTGGTGGAACATATGCGCGAGCACGGCTACAACGTCGGTGGGGAGCAGTCGGGGCACGTCGTGCTGTCCGACTACTCCACGACCGGCGACGGGCTGATCGCCGCACTCCAGGTCCTGGCGGTGCTGATCCAGTCCGGCGGGCGGGCGGCCAGCGAGGTCTGCCAGGTCTTCGCCCCGGTGCCGCAGAAGCTGACCAACGTCCGCTTCGCCGCCGGTTCGAAGCCGCTGGAGATCGCCTCCGTCCAGGCGGCGATCCGCGACGGCGAGGCGCGGCTGAACGGATCGGGACGCATCCTGATCCGCAAGTCGGGGACCGAGCCGGTGATCCGCGTCATGGCGGAAGGCGACGACGAAGGGCTGGTGCACGCGGTGGTGGCCGACATTGCCGGCGCCATCACGGACGCTGCCCGGCTGGAGACCGCCTCCTAAGGCCAACCCTCCAACCAGACGACCAGACGGAAGCAATCCCGATGCAGGCCCACCCGATCAACGGCCGTGTTCTCATCGTCGCCGGGTCCGATTCCGGCGGCGGTGCCGGCATCCAGGCGGACATCAAGGCGGTCAGCGCGCTGAACGCCTTCGCCATGACCGCCATCGCGGCGCTGACCGCGCAGAACACGACGGGGGTCTATGGCGTGCTGCCCGTTGACCCGGCCTTCGTCGCCCTGCAGATGAAGGTGGTGCTGGAGGATCTCGGGGCCGACAGCATCAAGATCGGCATGCTCGCCAACGCCGCCGTCATCGAGGCGGTGGCCGGCGAGTATGAGGCGCGGGCGATCAATGTCCCCCTGGTCGTCGATCCGGTGATGGTGTCGAAGAGCGGCCATTTCCTTCTGGAGCCGGACGCCGTGCAGACCCTGCGCAAGCGCCTGCTGCCCCATGCGGAGCTGGTCACCCCGAACCTGCCGGAGGCCGAGGCGCTGACCAACATCCCGGTGCGCAACCTGGACGATATGCGCCGCGCCGCCGAGATGATCCGCACCTTCGGGCCGAAGGCCGTCCTGCTGAAGGGCGGTCATCTGGAGGACGAGCGGCTGTGCGACCTGCTGCTCACCGAGGATGGCGAGGAGGTGTTCGAGGGGCGGCGCATCCACACCCCGCACACCCACGGCACCGGCTGCACCCTGGCCTCGGCCATCGCCGCCGGCATTGCCCAGGGGTTGGGCGTGCGCGATTCGGTGGCCCGCGCCCGCGCCTATGTGGACGAGGCCATCCGCTCCGCCCCCGGTTTCGGGCACGGCCACGGCCCGTTGAACCACCTGCACACGGTCCGGCCGTTCCCGTAAGGGCGCGGCCGTTCCGTCTCCTCACACGATCGACAGCATCGCTGTCTGCGGATTCTCGAGCAGGTCGGCCAGCGTGCGCAGGCCGCGCGCCAGCTCGTCCCGGCTGTGCGGGTGGCAGAGGCCCAGCCGCACGGCGTGGGGCGCGCTGGCCCGGCCCACGGCGAACACGTCGCCGCCGGTCACCTTAACGCCGCGGCGCATCGCCTCGGCGATGAAGTCGTCGCGCCGCCAGGGTTCGGGCAGGACCAGCCAGAGATGCTGCGCCGACGCGTGTCCGCAGACGGCGCTGGCAGGCAGGATGGAGCGGGCGATCTGCTGGCGCGCGATGGCTTCCCCGCGCTGGGCTTCGGCGATGCGGTCGGCGCTGCCGTCGGTGATCCAGCGTGTCGCGACCTCCGGCGGCAGGGGCGGGGAGGAGTATTGCAGGGCGCGGATGACCGCCTCGACCCGCGGCACCAGGGCCGGCGGAGCGACGACGTAGCCGACGCGCAGGCCGGCGGACACGCTCTTGGACAGGCTGTTCACGTAGACGGTGACGTCCGGGGCGATGGCCTGGATGGGCTTCACGTCATGCACCAGGAAGCCGAACACGTCGTCCTCCACCAGCATCACCCCGTAGCGGCGGGCGATGGTCGCGATCTCCATGCGTCGGGCCTGCGGCATGACGGAGGCGGTGGGGTTGTGCAGGGTCGGCACCAGATACAGCGCCCTGGGCGCCAGACGGCGGCAGGCGCTGTCGAAACTGTCCGGGACCACACCATGGTCGTCGATGGCGATGCCCTCCAGATGGTAGCCCTCGACCGCGCTCAGCGTCTTCATGCCGTAATTGGTCAGCCGCTCCGTCAGCACGACGTCGCCGGGACGAGCCACCGCGGCCAGCGCCACCGCCATGGCGTTCTGCGCGCCGGTGGTCAGCAGGACGGTGTCGGGTGAAGCCGCCGCCCGGTGCTGACGGCTGAGCCATTGCGCCCCGGCTGCGCGGTGGGCGGGCAGGCCGGCGTGCGGCGCGTATTCCAGCAGCGCCCCAAGATTCGGCGACGCGCCGATGGCGGCCAGGGTGGCGCCCATCATCGGCACCGACATCGGGTGCTCCGGAGTCACGACCGTCATGTTGATAACCGAGGGTTCGGGTCGCGGCGTCCAGCTGAAGGGGTCTGAGGGGGGCATGTGCCGCTGCCCCTGCACGAAGGTACCGCGCCCGACCTCGCCGCCGATCAACCCGCGCTTTTCCGCCTCCGTGTAGGCGCGGGTGATGGTGCCGACGGTGACGCCGAGGCGGTAGGCGAGGTCGCGGTGGGTGGGGAGCCGTGTGCCCGGAGCGAGCCGGCCGCCGGCGATGTCATCGGACAGGGCATCGGCGATGGCGCGGTAACGGGGGCCTTGCCGGCCCTCCAGATCAGGAACCCAATTTGTCATAGGGACAATGATGACATTGTACCAATCCTTCGGCAAGTGTCACCGCATTGTCGCCATTGTGCGTGTCCGGTTGCGTTGCGCGTCCGGGAACCCGGATGGCTGGGCGGGCGTTGCAGTCAGGACCGCCCGGCGCCGCTTCGGCATCCCTTTCGCGCCGGGCACAGCCGGGAGACTTCAGGCATGAGCGCCGAAAACGCCATCCGACACACCTACGACCGCTTCTTTGGAGGCGCGCGGAACCTCGGGCCGCTGGAACGCGCCGTGTCCACCGGCCTCGGCCTCGTCATGGCGGCGGGCGGCGTGCGCCGCGGCGCCGACGTGCGGGGCGCCATCATGGGGCTGGCCGGCGCCGCCCTGGTGGCCCGCGGCATGAGCGGCCATTGCCCGCTGAAGGCGATGGTGGCGGACGAGGACCACGACCGTCTGTCCGGTCCGCGCTCGGAGCGCTACAGCCCCGGCGAAGGGCCCCTGGAGCGCACGCCGGCCCGCACCGGGTCCTATTCCTGACGCAGCGGGACGGTCGGGAGGACGATGGTCACGAGGACGAGGAAGCGGCGCGGCGCCGCCGCTTCCACTCCTTCCAGCGCCGCTCGCCGCGCACCAGCGCGCGGTTGATCGGCGGGCGAAGGAACGGAACGTCGTAGGCGAGCAGAACGAGGCCGAGGGGCAGCATCCAGATGCCCAGAACGGGCAGGAAGCTGAACAGCCCGCCGAGAATCAGCAGCAGCCCGGCGGGGACGCGCACCCAGGTCGCCCGCGGCTCGCGGAGCCAAGCCAGCACCCGCGCCATGGAGTCGGGAAGCTTCTCCTGGATGCGATCCACCCGCCGTTCGAGGCGTCTGTGGTGCTGGTCGCTCAACGCGGCACTCTCCATCTTGTTGATCCGGCTCTGAAGGTTGTTGACGGAAAACGCGGCGCCCCGGCCTGTCGGAACTGTGCGCTCCAGCCGCCATATGGGAACAGGCGCGCGTGTTCCAAGCTCCCGTTCGTGTGGAACCTGTGACCGGGCGGGCATCTTGAAAGGCGCCGGCCACACGGCCAACTATTAGGGCAATCAGGGTCCGGGCCCCTCTGGCAGCTGAGTCGTCGGCCGCGATGTCGGACCTCTTCATCTGCTTTTGCGCCGACGGGCGTGACCGCATCTGGAGGGTTTCTTCGATGGACAGCGCAGCCACACCGTCCCGCCGCCGCTTTGCCGCGGCCGATCCGCTGCCATGTGCCCGCCGCCGGTCCGAGGCTTGCCGGTCAAAGGCCCGCCGGTCAAAGGCTTGAACGAGGGAGTTTTCGCAATGTTCGACCAGTATCCCAACCAGAGTCGTTGGGGCGCCGGCGCCGCGGGCGTGGACCGTGCGGCGTTCGACGAGGGCCTGCGCAAGCACATGCTGCGGGTTTACAACTTCATGATGCTCGGCCTTGGCGTGACCGGTCTGGTGGCGCTGTTCGTGGCGAGCACGCCGGCGCTGTATGTGCCGATCTTCACGACCCCGCTGAAGTGGGTGGTGATGCTGGCGCCGCTGGCCTTCATCATGGTGCTGTCCTTCCGTTTCCACGCGATGTCGGCGAGCGCGCTGCAGGGGCTGTTCTGGGCCTTCTGCGCGGTGATGGGCGTGTCGATGGCGTCGATCTTCCTGGTCTTCACCGGGGCCAGCGTGGCGCGGGTGTTCTTCATCACCGCGGCGATGTTCGCGGCGATGAGCCTGTGGGGCTACACCACCAAGGCCGACCTGTCGAAGATGGGCTCGTTCCTGATGATGGGCCTGATCGGCATCGTCATCGCCAGCCTGGTCAACATCTTCATCGGCTCCAGCGCCCTGCAGTTCGCCGTCTCGGTGCTCGGCGTGGTCATCTTCACCGGCCTGACCGCCTACGACACCCAGCGCATCAAGGAGGAGTACGCCGAGGGCTACGGCCATGAGGCCAACACCAAGCTCGCCGTCATGGGCGCCCTCTCGCTCTACCTGAACTTCATCAACCTCTTCCAGATGCTCCTCCAGCTCATGGGCAACCGCGAGTAACGGGACCGCATCCGGCGCCATACACGGTGCTTTGCCGGGCCGGCCGCTTTCCGCGGTCGGCCTTTTTCATGTCTGGCCAACCTCCGGGATTCGTCCGTCCGGACTGCCGCGCTCGGGCCGGGTGGCCATATGGCTGCGCCGCACGTTGTTAAAGCCGTTTCGAACAGCACGTCTCTGGGAGCGGCCATGAGGGACCGGATTCGCCATTACTGGGCATTTCTCCGCGCCAGCCTGTGGTGCGTTCCCTTCGTGATGGGCGGGGTGGCGGCGGCGCTGGCGATCGCGCTGCTGACCTGGGGGCGTGGCGCCGTGGAGAACGCCACGGATTACTGGCTCCTCTACGCCGGGGACGCCGACAACGCGCGCCAGCTTCTGTCGTCGCTGCTGACCGGCATGATCACCATGACGTCGCTGGTCGTGTCGATCACCATGGTCGTCCTGACCCTGGCGGCCGGCCAGATCGGCCCGCGCCTGATCCGCAACTTCATCCAGGATTGGACGACCCAGGCGGTGCTGGGCCTCTTCCTGGCCGACATCGTCTATCTGCTGGTCGTCTTCCGGACCATCGACGGCAACCAGGCCGATCGGGTGCCCCATCTGGCGGTCAGCGTCGGAACCGGGCTGACGGCCCTGTGCCTGTTCGTTCTGCTGGTCTACGTCCACAAGCTCGCCCGCTCGATCATCTACGACAATGTGGTGCAGCGGGTGGCGGCGGATCTGCGCGAGGTGACCGCGGCCCTGCTTCCCGAGCGCGGCGACAGCCCCCCGGAGACGCCCCCCGACCTGCGCGGCGATTTCGCCTGGGTCGACCTCGGCCAGGATGGGTACGTCCAGGCGATCGACCTGGACGGCCTGGTCGCCACCGCCCAAAACGCCGATTCGGTGATTCGCCTTGATATCCGACCCGGCCATTACGTCATCGGCGGCGGCGAGCATGTGGCCGTGTTTCCGGCCGGCGCCTGCACGGCGGACCTGTCGAAGGCGATCCGCGGCGCCTTCATCGTCGGTTCCGAGCGCACCCCGACCCAGGATGTGGAGTTCGGCATCCGCCAGCTGGTGGAGATGGCCACCCGCGCCCTGTCGCCAGGCATCAACGACGTGTTCACCGCCCTGGCGGTGATCGACAACCTATCGGCCTCGATGGCCCGTATCTTCGACCGCGCGATCGAGCCGGCGGTTCTGCGCGACTCCGCCGGAACGGTCCGGGTCTTGCGGGACGTGACCGGATACGACGGCTTCGTCGGTGCCGGCTTCGATCAGATCCGGCAGGCGGGAAGCGGAAACGCCGCGGTGCTCATCCGGCTCGTCGACGCCATTCTGCGGCTGGCCCCGCGCGTCCACTCGGACGCCCAGCGGGACCCGCTGCGGGAGCAGCTGGACATGATCCTTGAAGCGGGCGAGCGGAACATCGCGATTCCCCGCGACCTGGCCATTCTCCGGGACCGCTGGAGGCAGGCGACCGAGCGGCTGGCGCGCTGACGCCCGCCGGACCGCGCGTCGCATCCGGCGCGAGGCGGCGGGTGTGGCCGCTGGGATACATCCGATATCGGAAATGTAATGGTGACAATAACGACATTGACCGGCGCGATTGTGTCGACATAATCGCCATTGTCTCGATTGTTCGGGGCTGAATGTTTTGACGAAGGAGGTTCATCATGCGCACCATGGAAGCGGCCCGCCCGTCCGGATCGTCCTCGTTCACGACCGTCCTCAAGGTCATCGCGCGCGCCCTCACCGTCGGCATCCGCCCCGTCTGGTTCGTGATGGAGGCCGGCCTGAACGGCTACGAGCGGTGGCGGCAGCGGCAGGCGCTGATGCGGCTGGACGACCATCTGCTGAAGGACATCGGCGTGTCCCGCGCCGACGTGGACAGCGAGGTCAGCAAGCCCTTCTGGCGGGGTTGAGCCGATGAGCGCCGATGCGATCCTCTACGCCGTCGAGCCCGACCTGACCGCCGACGCCTTCATCGACGTGCTCCACCGCTCCGGGCTGGCCGAACGCCGGCCCGTGGCGGACCGCCCGCGGGTGGAGGCGATGCTGCGCAACACCGGCCTGATCGTCACCGCCCGCGACGCGGACGGAGCGTTGGTTGGCGTCGCCCGGTCGGTAACCGATTTCGCCTTCTGCTGCTACCTGTCCGACCTCGCCGTCGACCGCGCCTTCCAGGGGCGCGGCATCGGTAAGGAGCTGATGCGCCGCACCCGCGCCGCGGTGGGAGAGGGCGTGACCTGCCTTCTCCTGTCGGCGCCCAAGGCGGTCACCTTCTACGAGGCGGCGGGGATGGAGCGGCACGCCCAGGCGTTCCTGTTCACCGAGAAACCCTAAGGAGGCACCGTGCGCCTTCCCCTGTACCAGGTCGATGCCTTCGCGGACGCGGTGTTCGCGGGCAACCCGGCGGCGGTCGTGCCGCTGGAGGACTGGCTTCCCGACGCGACGCTCCAGGCCATCGCCGCGGAAAACAACCTGTCGGAAACCGCCTTCCTCGTCCGCCGCGGCGACGGCTACGAGATCCGTTGGTTCACCCCGGCGGTCGAGGTGGATTTGTGCGGCCACGCCACGCTGGCCTCGGCCTTCGTCATCGCGACGATGCTGGAGTGGGGCTGCCCGCGCATCGACTTCACCACCCGCAAGGCCGGCACCCTCGGCGTCACCCGCAACGGCGACCTCTACACGCTGGATTTCCCCAGCCGCCCGCCGGAAGCGCTCGCCGAACCTCCGGCCGGCCTGCTCGACGCGCTGGGCGGGCCACCGCCGACGGCGCTGCTGAAGGCGCGCGACCTCGTGGTCGTGTATGACGACGAGGCGACGGTGCGCGGCCTGACCCCCGACATGAGCGCCCTGGCCCGGCTGGAGGATTTCTACGCGGTCATCGTGACGGCGCCGGGCAGCGGCGGCGTGGACTTCGTCTCCCGCTTCTTCGCGCCGGCCCAGGGGATTCCCGAAGACCCGGTGACCGGCTCCGCCCATTGCACGCTGATCCCCTATTGGGCGCAGCGGCTGGGCAAGGAGCGGCTGAAGGCCTGGCAGGTTTCGGCCCGCGGCGGTTCCCTGTCCTGTGAACTGGTGGGCGACCGTGTGAAGATCGCCGGGAAAGCGGTTCTCTATATGGATGGCGCCATCTACATTTAGCGCCGTCCATACGAGGACCAATGGAACGGGAGGGCAGCGGGCATGGCGGGGCGTTACTTCGAGGATTTCCGCGTCGGTGACGTGATCGACACCGAAGGGGCGACGGTCACCGACAGCCAGATCATGGATTTCGCCCAGCGCTTCGACCCGCAACCCTTCCACATGGACGCGGTGGCCGCCGCGGAGGGGCCGTTCGGCGGGCTGATCGCCAGCGGCTTCCACACCCTGTCCCTGACCTTCCGGCTGTTCCGCGACACCGGGGCCATCACCGGCACCAGCCTGGGCGGCTCGGGCGGCGACGAACTGCGCTGGCTGCGCCCGGTGCGGCCCGGCGACACGCTGCGGGTCCGGGTCGAGGTGGTGGAGGCCATCCCGTCCCGCCGCGGTGACCGTGGCACCGTCCGGCTGGCCTACACCACGCTGAACCAGCATGGCGAGGCGGTGATGACCATCACCTTGAACCACATCGTGGCCACCCGCAGCGTTCCGGCCGAATAAGAAGGACAAGCGCGGCCTGTTCCGTCGCGCGTCTTGATCCGCAGGCCCGGCCCCTGTATAGCCTCGCCCCTTCCATCACGGCGGGGGTTCCCATGACGGCTTGCGGCCTCGATTTCGGCACGTCCAACACCACGCTCGGCGTGCGGACGGCGTCCGCGGCTGCCGGCACGGGAGGGGGCGGCTACGGCCTGCTTGCCCTCGACGGCGCGCGGACGACCCTGCCCAGCGCTGTCTTCTTCGATTTCGAAGCCGACGCGGTGACGGTCGGGCAGGCGGCCATCGACGCCTATGCATCGGGCGTCGAGGGGCGTTTGATGCGCTCCATCAAGTCGATGTTGGGCACCGACCTGATCGACGCCGACACCGCGCTACGCAAGGGCCGGATCACTTTCCGCGCGGTCATCGCCACCTTCCTGGCGGCGGTCAAGGACCGGGCGGAGACGACGCTCGGCGGCGAACTGACCGACGTGGTGCTCGGGCGCCCGGTGCATTTCGTGGACGGCGACCCAGCGGGTGACGCCGCAGCGGAGGAGGCGCTGGGCGAGATCGCCCGCTCCGTCGGTTTCCGCGGCATCTCCTTTCAATACGAGCCCATTGCCGCCGCGCTCGACTACGAGCAGCAGGTCGAGCGGGAGGAACTGGCCCTGATCGCCGACATCGGCGGCGGCACATCGGACTTCTCCATCGTCCGCATCGGGCCGGAGCGGCGCGGGCGGGCCGACCGCAGTGCCGACATCCTGGCCAACGACGGCATCCGCGTCGGCGGCACCGACTTCGACCGCGACCTGTCGCTGGCGACGGCCATGCCGCTGCTGGGCCACGGCAGCGCCATGAAGCGCCCCGGTCTGCTGGCCCCCAAGCATCTGTTCTTCGATCTGGCGACCTGGTCGAAGATCAACTTCCTCTACACCGCCAAGGCGATGGCCGACCTGGAGCGCCTGCAGCGCGATTCCGCCACCCCTGACCGCATCGAGCGGCTGATTGGCGTGGTCGAGCATCGGCTGGGCCACGCCCTGGCCATGGCGGTGGAGCGCACCAAGATCGCCCTGTCGGACGGGCCGGAGGCCGGCCTGCTGCTGGATTGGGGCGGCGGCGGCATGACGCGCCCGGTGTCGGTGGACGAGTTGAACGAGGCGACGGCGATCCTGGCCGGCCGCATCGGCGGGCGGGTGCGCGCCTGTCTGGCAGAGGCCGGCACGCTGCCGGCGGACATCGACGCTGTGTTCCTGACCGGCGGCTCCACGCTGCTGCCGCAGGTGCGGGCGGCCATCCTGGCCGAACTGCCAGGCGCCCGTGTGGTGGAGGGCAACATCTTCGGCTCGGTCGGGACCGGCCTGACCATCGAGGCGGCGCGGCGTTTCGGCGCCGCCGCCTGAGGACGTCCCTCAAGTCCCGGACATGAAAAAGCCCACCGACGGTGTCGTCGGTGGGCTTTTTCGTGCTCTGCTCCGTGGCTCAGCCCTCCGGTGGTGCCCGCCGCGCCGCGAGGGCAGGGCGGACACCGGAAACCGGCGGACCGAAGTCCGATGGATCAGACCGAGTAGTACATCTTGTACTCGATCGGGTGCGGCATGGTCTCGAAGGCCAGCAGCTCCTCGGTGCGCAGGTCGATGTAGGACTCGATCATGTCCTTGGTGAACACGTCGCCCTTCTGCAGGAAGGCGCTGTCGGCCTTCAGGCTGTCCAGGGCCTCGCGCAGCGAGCCGCAAACCGTCGGAACCTTGGCCAGCTCTTCGGCCGGCAGGTCGTACAGGTTCTTGTCCATCGCCTCGCCCGGATGGATCTTGTTCTGGATGCCGTCCAGACCGGCCATCAGCAGGGCGGCGAAGGCCAGGTACGGGTTGGCCGACGGATCCGGGAAGCGGACCTCGACGCGCTTGCCCTTCGGCGAGGCGACGTACGGGATGCGGCAGGAGGCCGAACGGTTGCGGGCCGAGTAGGCCAGCAGAACCGGAGCCTCGTAGCCCGGGACCAGACGCTTGTAGGAGTTGGTCGTCGGGTTGGTGAAGGCATTCAGCGCCTTGGCGTGCTTGATGATGCCGCCGATGTAGTACAGCGCCAGTTCCGACAGGTCGGCGTACTGGTTGCCGGCGAACAGCGGCTGGCCTTCCTTCCAGATCGACTGGTGCATGTGCATGCCCGAGCCGTTGTCGCCGAAGACGGGCTTCGGCATGAAGGTCGCGGTCTTGCCGTAGGCGTGGGCGACGTTGTGCACGACGTACTTGTAGTACTGCATGTTGTCGCCGGTGCGGACCAGCGTGTCGAACTTGATGCCCAGCTCATGCTGCGAAGCGGCCACCTCGTGGTGGTGCTTCTCGACCGGCACGCCCATTTCGGCGAGCACGCTCAGCATCTCGGCGCGCAGGTCCGAGCCGCTGTCGACCGGAGCGACCGGGAAGTAGCCGCCCTTGACGCCCGGGCGGTGGCCCAGGTTGCCGTCCTCATAGTCCTTGTCGGAGGTGTACGGGCCTTCCTCCGAGTCGAACTCGTAGGACACCTTGTTCATCTCGACCTTGAACTTCACGTCGTCGAAGACGAAGAACTCGGCTTCCGGGCCGAAGTAGGCGGTGTCGCCGATGCCGGCCGACGCCATGTACTTCTCGGCGGCCTTCGCGATGCCGCGCGGGCAACGGGCGTAGGGCTGGCCGGTCGACGGCTCGTACACGTCGCAGAGGATGTTCAGCGTCGGCTGGGCCGAGAACGGGTCCATGACGGCGGTGGTCGGGTCGAGCTGGAGGATCATGTCCGACTCGTTGATCGCCTTCCAGCCGGCGATCGAGGAGCCGTCGAACATGATGCCGTCCTCGAACACGTCCTCGTCGATGGTCGAGACGTGCTGAGCGGTGTGGTGCAGCTTGCCGCGCGGGTCGGTGAAGCGGAGGTCCACGTACTTGACGTCGTGTTCCTTGATCAGGTCGAAGACCTTGCTGATGTCGGACATATCTCTTTTTCCACGCTTAAGAGGTTTGGGTCCCGCTGCGTCAAACCGACCGAGGGGCGGGTGACGGCGCTCGCGGCGGACGTTATGTCATGCCTTTCCCAAGCACACAACGTGACAGCACAAAAAGTCGCGCCCGGATGGGCATCCGCGCACGGATCGTTCCGCTCGCGGTTGCGACGGTCTGCGTCGGCCAGATCTGCGTCGGCCGGCTTTGCGTCGGTTGTGGGCGGGGCTGGTTCATGGTGGCCGGTGGTCGGGTTCTCGGGACGCGATCAGATCGCGTCGCCTCCCTTCTCGCCGGTCCGGATGCGGACAACTTCTTCCACGGGGGTGACGAAGATCTTGCCGTCGCCGATGCGGCCGGTGTGGGCGGCCTGCTGGATCGCCTCGATCGCCCGCTCCACCAGGGAGTCCTCCATCACCACCTCGATCTTCACCTTCGGCAGGAAGTCGACCACATACTCCGCGCCGCGGTACAGCTCGGTGTGCCCCTTCTGACGGCCGAAGCCCTTGGCCTCGGTGACGGTGATGCCCTTGATGCCGACTTCGTGAAGGGCTTCCTTCACTTCGTCGAGTTTGAACGGCTTAATGATGGCTTCGATCTTCTTCATGGGTCTCTCGTGTACGAGGTGCCAACGTCGGCAGGCACCGTCCACGGCTCTGCCGACAGTCCGATGTAAAGCACGTTGCGTGCCAATCGGAGCGGTTGCGATCCGGCTGCGTGGGATGCCGGGCCGCAGCGGGCCGATGCCACCGTGGGCGGCACGCGACTGCCAACGGATAGGGCGAAGTGAACAATATTTGTGCACAAGCTGCAAGCAATCCGCGCAGCCACACCCTTTCGGAGGGGCTAGTGCCGGCTTTTCAGATTGATCAATGCGGTGGAAAATAGAGCTTGACCCGACCCGTCCCTTGGGGCAAATAGGCGGCCCCGGTGGCGGTGGTAGCTCAGTTGGTAGAGCTCTCGGTTGTGGTCCGAGCGGTCGTGGGTTCGAGTCCCATCCATCGCCCCAGTCCCCCTTGACGGTGGATGCGCTTGCCTCGTGAGGAGTTCACGTCGGCGTTGCATCGATCGGAGCGGCGGGTGGGGTGTTTGCGGACGGTTCATTCCGTCCCCCGGTGGCGGTGGTAGCTCAGTTGGTAGAGCTCTCGGTTGTGGTCCGAGCGGTCGTGGGTTCGAGTCCCATCCATCGCCCCAGTTCTTCCTTCCAATTTTCGTGCCAGGCAGGCCACTCCTTTCATTCCTCCTGTGCCCGGCTATGCTGCGGCCGTCGCGGTGCTTATTGTGCCGGGTGACGGTGATGCGGGATTGCGGCGGGTGGAGGCTATGGACGAACTGCTTTCCGTGGCGGAGATGTACCGCGCCGACGCGCTGACCATGGCGGGCGGCGTGCCGGGGCCTGTTCTGATGGAAGCGGCGGGAGCCGCTGTGGTGCGCGCGGTCTGCGAGCGCTGGGCGCCGCACCCGACCGTTGTCCTGTGCGGGCCGGGCAACAACGGTGGCGACGGGTTCGTCATCGCGCGTCTTCTTCTCGAAGCGGGCTGGCCGGTGCGGCTGGCCCTGCTGGGGTCGCGCTCCGCCCTGCGCGGCGACGCTGCGGTGGCGGCCGGGCGCTGGACCGGGCCGGTGGAAGCCGCCGACCCCTGGCTGCTGGAGGGCAATCCTCTGGTGATCGATGCGCTGTTCGGGGCCGGGCTCGCCCGCCCGCTCGACGGCATGGCCAAGGAGGTCGTCGAGGCGATGGCGGGGCGCACCGTCGTCGCCGTGGACGTGCCGAGCGGCCTGCACGGCGACAGCGGCCAGGTGATGGGGGCGGCCCCGCAGGCGGCGCTGACCGTCACCTTCTTCCGCCGCAAGCCCGGCCATCTGCTCCTGCCGGGCCGGGTCCTCTGCGGGGAGGTGGTGGTCGCCGACATGGGCATTCCCGACACCGTGCTGGACGCCATCGCGCCGCAAACCCTGCTGAACGGCCCTGACCTGTGGCGGCAGCGCTACCCCTGGCCGCGGCTCGACGCGCACAAATACGCGCGGGGGCACGTCGTGGTGCTGGGCGGGGCGCGGATGACCGGCGCGGCGCGCCTGTCGGCACGGGGCGCCCTGCGCGCCGGGGCGGGGCTGGTCACGGTGGCCTGTCCGCCCGACTCGATGCCGATCTACGCCGCCGGCTCGCCCAGCCTGATCGTGACCGACGTGGCGGACCGCGCCGCCTTCGAGGCCCTGCTGGCGGACCCGCGCAAGAACGCGGTGCTGCTGGGGCCGGGGGCCGGAGTCGGAGCGGACACGCGGGGCTATGCGCTCGCCGCGCTGGGCGCTGGCAAGGCCTGCGTGCTGGACGCCGACGCGCTGACCAGCTTCGCCGAGTCGCCCGCCGACCTGCTCGACCGGCTGAACAAGCGCTGCCTGCTGACCCCGCACGAAGGGGAATTCGCACGGGTCTTCCCGGATCTCGCGGCGTCCGAAGGTGGCAAACTGACGCGCGCCCGCGCCGCTGCGGCGCGCTGCGGCGCGGTCGTCCTTTTGAAGGGTGCCGACACGGTGGTCGCGGCGCCGGATGGACGGGCCGTCATCAACGCCAACGCTCCGGCCGATCTGGCGACCGCCGGGTCGGGGGACGTGCTGGCGGGCATCGCGCTCGGGCTGATCGCCCAAGGGATGGACACGTTCGACGCCGCCTGTGCCGCGGTCTGGCTGCACGGCGAGGCGGCCAACGCCTTCGGACCGGGTCTGATCGCCGAGGATCTGCCGGACGCGCTGCCGGGGGTGTTGAGGCGGCTCAAGGCGGGGGTGCGCTGACCCGGCTTCCTCAGGGCATACATACGCCTGGACAGGGGGCTTACCCTTAAGGCCGGGCTCAAGCTATGGCTTGCCGAGAGCGCGCCCGCACGCCAGACTCTGGGTATGAGCGAGACGCCCGAGATCAAATCCGCTGAGACCCGGTCCAGCCCGTCCGTCCCGGCCCAGCCCCCCGCCATCGGGGTGGGAACACCGCCGGGCCTGCTCGACCGCACCCTGGACACGCTGCGCGCGGGCTGGCGCGAGATCGCCGCCTCCGCCCGCGGGGTGGTCGGCGCCGCGCCGCGCGCCAATCTGCCCAAGGAGGACGCGGAGCGGCTGAAGGAACAGATCGAAGCCTGCCTGGAGGGCCGAGGCGGCGAGGTGTCGGCGCGGGCGCGGGCGGCGCAGCTCGGCCGCACCTATCTGGCGCTGGACGGGCAGGGGCGGCGCAATTTCCTGATGATGCTGGCGCGCGATTTCGACGTGGACCGCGCCGCCGTCGACCGGGCGATGGCGACCTTCCAGACGGCGGGCGATCCGGTGTCGCGCGGCCATGCCGAGCGCGCCCTGCGCCGCGCGCTGGAGCCGCCCCGGCTGCGGCTGCTCACCCAGTTCAACGGTCTGCCGGAAGGGGTGAAGTTCCTGGTGGACCTGCGCGCCGAGCTGATGGAGATGGCGCGCGGCGAGCCGCTGCTCCAGGCGCTGGAGGACGATCTCAAGAGTCTGCTGCGCAACTGGTTCGACGTCGGCTTCCTGGAAATGCGTCGGATCACCTGGGACAGCCCGGCCTCGCTCCTGGAAAAGCTCATCAAGTACGAGGCGGTGCACGAGATCAGCGGTTGGCGGGACCTGAAGGACCGCCTCGACTCCGACCGCCGCTGCTTCGCCTTCTTCCACCCGCGCATGCCGAACGAGCCGCTGATCTTCGTCGAGGTGGCGCTGGTCCAGGGCATGTCGGACAACGTCCAGGCGCTGCTCGACCCCTCCGCCCCGGTTTGCGACCCGAAGAGCGCCGACAGCGCCATCTTCTATTCCATCTCCAACGCCCAGGTGGGGCTGGCGGGAATCAGCTTCGGCAACTTCCTCATCAAGCGGGTGGTGGACGGGCTGACCGGCGAGTTCCCCAACATCAAATGCTTCGCCACCCTGTCGCCGATTCCCGGCTTCCGCCGCTGGCTGGACCGGGAACTGGCCGAGCGCGGCGATTCGCTGCTCAGCCCGCCCGAGGCGGAACGCATCGCCGAGGCCATGACCAGTCATCCGGGAAACGGCGAATCGGAGACGGACAGCGACGCGGACGAGCGCCCGGTGCTGGCCGGAGCCCTGGCTCTGCCCTCCTGGCACGCCGACGAGGAGCTTCAAAAACAGCTTCGCGGCCCGTTGATGCGGCTGTGCGCGCACTACTTGACGACGGCGCGCGCGTCGGACCGCCGCAGCGAAAGGCCGGGCGCGGCGCCGGCGCGGGCGCTCGATCCGGTCGCGCACTTCCACCTCAGCAACGGGGCCCGCATGGAGCGGCTGAACTGGCTGGGCGACCGTTCGGCCAAGGGGCTGCGGCAGTCCTGCGGGATGATGATCAACTACCGTTACAAGCTGGGCGAGATCGACGCCAACCACGAGGCGTACCGGGGGGAGGGCAAGGTCAACGCTTCCTCCTCCATCCGGTCGTTGGGGAAGGGGGGCGGATGAGGCGGCTTGCCGTTCGCCGGGGCGCTTCCCTCGGGGCTTTCCGGGCCACCCACCAATGGCGTGCGGAACGGCGCCCATTTTGCCTGTTTGCGGCGCGAACCCTGTGCTATAGAGCGGACTTCGCCGGCAGTCCGTCGGGTGTTCCGCACCCGTCGCGGGCTGTCTATGCCATTGCGGGCGTGGCGGAACTGGTAGACGCGCCGGATTTAGGTTCCGGTGACTTCGGTCGTGGGGGTTCGAGTCCCTTCGCCCGCACCATGGCAACAGCTTGGACCGCATGGGAACACACGGTTTCGGGCCGCCCGGACGGGCGCCGCCGGGCCGGACAACGAGATAGGCTTTCGTTCCGATGAACATCACCGAGACCAGCGCCGACGGCCTGAAGCGCGAGTACAAGGTCGTCATTTCCGCCCAGGATATCGAACAGAAGGTGCAGGGCCGGCTCGAAGAGCTGCGCCGGACGGTGCAGCTCCCCGGCTTCCGTCCGGGCAAGGTGCCGGTTGCCGTGATCAAGCAGCGCTACGGCGGCAGCGTGCTGGCCGAGGCTCTGGAGGATGCGATCGCCGACAGCTCGCGCCAGGCGCTGAACGAGCGCGGCCTGCGCATCGCCATGCAGCCGAAGATCAACGTCGAGAAGTACGAGGACGGCGGCGACCTATCCTACACCATGGGCGTCGAGCTTCTGCCGGACATCGAGCCGGGCGATCTCAGCGGCCTGGAGCTTGAGAAGCCGGTCGCCACGGTCGAGGATTCGGCCGTCGACGAGGCGCTGACCCGTCTGGCCTCCGCCCATTCGGTGCAGGCCCCGGTCACCGAGGACCGCGCGGCCGAGACGGGCGACATCGCCGTGATCGACTTCGCCGGTTCGGTCGATGGCGAGGCACTGCCGGGCATGGACGGCAAGGACTACCCGCTGGAACTGGGCGCCAACCAGTTCGTTCCGGGCTTCGAGGAGCAGCTGGTCGGCGCCAAGGCCGGCGAGCACCGCACGGTGAAGGTCACCTTCCCGGCCGACTACCCGCACGACCGCCTGAAGGGTGCGGACACCGTGTTCGAGGTGGACGTCAAGGAGCTCCGCAAGAACGTCCCGGCCGAGGTCAACGACGACCTCGCCAAGGAGTTCGGCATGGAGAGCCTGGAGAAGCTGCGCGAGGCCGTCGGCGACCGCATCAAGGGCGAGTACGCCAACGTGTCGCGCCTGCGCGTCAAGCGCCAGCTCCTCGACAAGCTGGCCGAGGCGCACTCCTTCGAAGTCCCGCCGGGCATGGTGGACGTCGAGTTCGAGGGCATCTGGCAGCGCCTTCAGCAGGAGCTGAAGAACGGCACCGCCGGTGAGGACGCCGGCAAGCCGGAAGAAGAGCTGAAGACCGAGTACCGCGGCATCGCCGAGCGCCGCGTGCGCCTGGGCCTGCTGCTGTCGGAAATCGGCCGCCGCAACGACATCCAGGTGACCCAGGACGAGATCAACCGCGCCCTGATCGCGGAAGCCCGCCGCTTCCCCGGCCAGGAGCGTCAGGTGTTCGAGTTCTTCAAGCAGAACCGGGAAGCGCTGGAAAACCTCCGCGCCCCGATCTTCGAGGACAAGGTCGTTGACTACATCCTGGACCAGGCCAAGGTGAGCGAGAAGCCGGTGTCCGCCGAAGAGCTGATGAAGGACCCCGACGAGGAGGCCGAGGCGGCCTGATCGTCAGAAAGGTTGAGGGGCGGCCTACCGGTCGCCCCTTTCCATTCCTATATGTAGACTGCTCAGACGACTAACCGAGCTGCGGGAGCAGGGAAGACCACCATGTACGACTTCGAACCGAAGATGAATGCTCTGGTCCCGATGGTCATCGAGCAGACCAACCGGGGCGAACGAGCGTACGATATTTACTCGCGCCTGCTGAAGGAACGGATCATCTTCTTGATCGGTGGCGTGAACGACGCCGTCGCCAGCCTGATCTGCTCGCAGCTGCTGTTCCTGGAATCGGAGAACCCGAGCAAGGACATCGCGCTCTACATCAATTCGCCGGGCGGCTACGTCTCGGCCGGTCTCGCCATCTACGACACCATGCAGTACATCCGTCCGCAGGTGTCGACGGTGTGCATGGGGCAGGCGGCCTCGATGGGTTCGCTTCTGCTCGCCGCCGGCGCGCCGGGCAAGCGCTTCTCGCTGCCGAACAGCCGGATCATGATCCACCAGCCGTCGGGCGGCGCCCAGGGCCAGGCCTCGGACATCGAGATCCAGGCCCAGGAGATCCTGAAGCTGCGCTCGCGCCTCAACGACATCTACGTCAAGCACACCGGCCAGTCGCTCGACACCATCGAGGCGGCCATGGAGCGCGACAAGTTCATGTCTCCTGAGGAAGCCAAGGCGTTCGGCCTGATCGACGAGGTCGTGGAAAAGCGTCCCGGCTCGGTCGGCGACGGCAGCGCCGCCTGAGGGCACGCACGAACTAATGATTGATTGCGCCGGTTCCCTGTTGTTGAATGATGGGGAACCGGTCCGATGGATCGGGTTCGAAGGATGAGTGAGCGGATGCGTTAACCTTGTCGCGGGCCTTCCCCGTGACAACCTTTGAAAGGACCGGCGTCGGGGGACGCCGCAGGCGGTTGACAGGTTATACGGATCAGTCCCCCGCGAGATGACGGAGTACCGATGAGCAAGTCCAGCAGCGGCGATTCGAAGAACACGCTCTACTGCTCCTTTTGCGGCAAGAGCCAGCACGAGGTCCGCAAGCTGATTGCCGGTCCGACGGTGTTCATCTGCGATGAATGCGTCGAGCTGTGCATGGACATCATTCGCGAGGAGAACAAGACGACCCTCGTGAAGTCCCGCGACGGCGTGCCGACCCCGCGCGACATCCATGCGGTACTGGACGATTACGTGATCGGCCAGCATCACGCGAAACGGGTCCTTTCTGTTGCGGTGCACAACCACTACAAGCGGTTGGCGCACGGCACGAAGCACAACGACGTCGAACTGGCGAAGTCCAACATCCTGCTGGTCGGCCCCACGGGCTGCGGCAAGACGCTGCTCGCCCAGACGCTTGCCCGGATCATCGACGTTCCCTTCACGATGGCCGACGCCACGACCCTGACCGAGGCGGGCTATGTCGGTGAGGACGTCGAGAACATCATCCTCAAGCTGCTCCAGGCCGCCGACTACAACGTCGAGCGGGCGCAGCGCGGCATCGTCTACATCGACGAGGTCGACAAGATCAGCCGCAAGTCCGACAACCCCTCGATCACGCGCGACGTGTCGGGCGAGGGCGTGCAGCAGGCCCTGCTGAAGATCATGGAAGGCACCGTCGCCTCCGTGCCTCCGCAGGGCGGCCGCAAGCACCCGCAGCAGGAATTCCTGCAGGTCGACACCAGCAACATCCTGTTCATCTGCGGCGGTGCCTTCGCCGGGCTGGACAAGATCATCGCGCAGCGCGGCAAGGGCACCTCGATCGGCTTCGGCGCCGACGTCCGTGGTCCGGACGAGCGTTCGACCGGCGATATCCTGCGTGAGGTCGAGCCCGAGGATTTGCTGAAATTCGGCCTGATCCCCGAGTTCATTGGCCGTCTGCCGGTGGTCGCAACCCTGTCCGACCTGGACGAGGCGGCTCTGGTCGAGATCCTCACCAAGCCGAAGAACGCCCTGGTCAAGCAGTACCAGCGCCTGTTCGAGATGGAGGATGTCCGTCTGGAATTCTCCGACGACGCCCTGCGCACCATCTCCCATAAGGCGATCCAGCGGAAGACCGGCGCCCGTGGCCTGCGTTCGATCATGGAGTCGATCCTGCTCGACCCAATGTTCGATCTGCCGGGTCTGTCGGGGGTGGAAAGCATCCTGGTCAACAAGGAAGTGGTCGAAGGGCGCGCCAAGCCGCTTTACGTCCACGCCGAGCGCCGCGGGGAGCAGCAGGCACCGGGTGCCTGAGTTCGTCACGGCCGATCAGTATCGGATACGGGGAAGGGCGCCTTTGGGCGCCCTTTGTCGTTTCCGGCTTATGCAGACATCGAGGGAGCCACTCGGGCCGCGGAGCGGTCGGACCGGCATGTCGCACCGCCATACGGAATTGGGGTTCTGGCCCTTGAAGGGGGGCTATGGCTGTGCCACGTTAGAAAAAGTGCCGGTTTTCGATCCCTGTGCTCATCCCTCGAGGCGGGGCTCTTCCCAGGCCCATCCCGGGCTGACGGCGTCCCAATGAAAGAGGCCCAATCAATGTTCGAAATCCCTCGTGGTGCCCTCTATCCGGTCCTGCCGCTCCGCGACATCGTGGTTTTCCCCCACATGATCGTGCCTCTTTTCGTCGGCCGTGAGAAATCCGTGCGCGCCCTGGAAGACGTGATGAAGGACGACAAACAGATCCTTCTCGTCACCCAGAAGAATGCCGCGCAGGACGATCCGACGCCGGCCGATATCTACAGCGTCGGCACCGTTGGGACCGTGTTGCAGCTGCTGAAGCTGCCCGACGGAACGGTGAAGGTGCTCGTGGAGGGCGGCCAGCGCGCGTCCATCACCAAGTTCGCCGAGAACGAGGATTTCTTCCAGGCCCACGCCGACCTCGTCGAGGAGAAGGTCGGGGAAAGTCAGGAGCTTGAGGCGCTGGGACGCGCGGTCGTCTCGCAATTCGAGCAGTACATCAAGCTGAACAAGAAGATCCCGCCGGAGGTTCTGGTTTCGATCAACCAGATCGAGGAGCCGGGGAAGCTGGCGGACACCGTCGCCTCCCATCTCGCGCTGAAGATTCCGGAGAAGCAGCAGCTTTTGGAATGCGCCACGGTGTCTGAGCGGCTGGAGCGGGTCTACGCCTTCATGGAAGGTGAGATTGGCGTCCTGCAGGTCGAAAAGCGCATCCGCAACCGCGTCAAGCGGCAGATGGAGAAGACTCAGCGCGAGTACTATCTCAACGAACAGCTCAAGGCGATCCAGAAGGAACTCGGCGAGACCGAGGACGGCCGCGACGAGTCGGCCGAGCTCGAAGAGAAGATCAACAAGACCCGCTTCTCCAAGGAAGCCCGCGACAAGGCCCTGGCCGAGCTGAAGAAGCTGCGCTCCATGAGCCCGATGTCGGCCGAGGCGACGGTGGTGCGCAACTACCTGGACTGGATGCTCTCCATTCCCTGGAAGAAGCGCACCAAGGTGAAGAAGGACCTGAAGCTCGCGCAGAAGATCCTCGACGCCGACCATTACGGCCTGGAGAAGGTCAAGGAACGCATTCTCGAATATCTCGCGGTCCAGAACCGCATGAACAAGGTGAAGGGGCCGATCCTTTGCCTCGTCGGCCCCCCCGGCGTCGGCAAGACCTCGCTCGGCAAGTCGATCGCCAAGTCCACGGGGCGCAACTTCGTGCGTATGTCGCTCGGCGGCGTGCGGGACGAGGCCGAGGTCCGCGGTCACAGGCGCACCTACATCGGCTCGATGCCCGGCAAGGTCATCCAGGGCATGAAGAAGGCAAAGTCGTCAAACCCGCTGTTCCTGCTGGACGAGATCGACAAGCTCGGTGCCGATTGGCGCGGCGATCCGTCGTCGGCCCTGCTGGAGGTCCTCGATCCCGAGCAGAACGGCACCTTCAACGACCATTACCTTGAGGTCGACTACGACCTCTCGGACGTGATGTTCGTCTGCACGGCCAACACGATGCGCATGCCGCAGCCGCTGCTGGACCGTATGGAGATCATCCGCGTTGCCGGCTACACTGAGGACGAAAAGGTCGAGATTTCTAAGCGCCACCTGATCGAGAAGCAGGTGGAGGCCAACGGTCTGAAGAAGGGCGAGTTTGCCATCTCCGACGACGCGCTGCGCGACCTGATCCGCTATTACACGCGGGAGGCCGGTGTCCGCAGCCTGGAGCGCGAGATCGCCAACCTCTGCCGCAAGGCCGTGAAGGAGATCCTGATGAAGGGCTCCGCCGGCGCCAAGGTCTCGGTCACCCGCCGGAACCTGGACAAGTACGCCGGCGTTCGCCGCTTCCACTTCGGTGAGGCGGAGCTTGAGGATCTGGTGGGCGTCACCACCGGCCTGGCCTGGACGGAAGTCGGCGGCGAGCTGCTGTCGATCGAGGCGGTCAGCCTTCCCGGCAAGGGGCGGGTGACCACCACCGGTAAGCTCGGCGACGTCATGAAGGAGTCGGTCCAAGCGGCGGAGAGCTACGTCAAGTCGCGGGCCACCGCCTTCGGCATCAAGCCGACGCTCTTCGAGAAGCGGGACATCCATGTCCACGTGCCCGAAGGCGCCACCCCGAAGGACGGTCCGTCGGCGGGTGTGGCGATGATCACCTCAATCGTCTCGGTCCTGACCGGCATCGCGGTCCGCAAGGACGTGGCGATGACCGGCGAGATCACCCTGCGCGGCCGGGTGCTGCCCATCGGCGGCCTGAAGGAAAAGCTGCTGGCCGCTCTGCGCGGCGGCCTCAAGCATGTGCTGATCCCGAAGGACAACGAGAAGGATCTCGCCGAAATTCCGGACAACGTGAAGCGCGGCCTGGAAATCATCCCGGTCAGCACGGTCGACGATGTCCTGAAGAACGCCCTGGTTCGGGAACTCGAGCCCATCGAGTGGAAGGAACCGGAGGCGGTCGAACCGGCGGTCGCCAAGCCGCAGCCCGACGGCGGCGGCGAGGTGCTGCGTCATTGATCATGCCCCGCGTTTAAAGCGCCTTTAAAGGCCTACCAAGCTTCGCATCGCCCGCCCGTCTGCAATTGACGGGCGGGCGATGTCGCGTTTATCGTTTGAATGCGTGAAGTCATTGGGTGGCTTTGCTTCCACTTTCTTTGCCGGACTGAAATGGGGGGAAGTAAGTGAACAAGAATGATCTGGTGGCGCACGTCGCCGATGCCGTGGGTTTGTCCAAAACCGACGCGACCAAGGCGGTCGACGCTGTTTTCGACGGCATCGCCGACTCGCTCAAGAATGGGGAGGAGGTTCGACTGGTCGGTTTCGGCACCTTCGCGGTTTCCGAACGCGCGGCCGGCGAGGGCCGCAATCCGCGCACAGGCGAGAAGATTGCCATTCCCGCGTCGAAACAGCCGAAGTTCAAGCCTGGTAAGACCTTGAAGGACGGGTTGAAGTGATGACGTCTTGAACGGATAGGGCATTCCGGGCATAGTGCGCGCCGGTCAGCACAGGCTGGCCGGCTTTGCGTTGTCTGGAACGCCAATCCGGTCAACGACGCGGCGCGGGCGATTAGCTCAGCGGTAGAGCATCTCGTTTACACCGAGAGGGTCGGGGGTTCGAAACCCTCATCGCCCACCATCGCGCCCGATCCTTCCGGCACGTCCTTTTCAAATTCGTGATTGACAGGTCATGCGTCAGGCGGCTAGAAACCGCCCATCGGCGACGGGGCGTGGCCCCGGAAACTGCGCTGCGATCCTATGACATGGACGCCTGTTTTTGCGCATTTCACATCGCCGCGTTGCGCGGGTGTAGCTCAGTTGGTTAGAGCGCCGGCCTGTCACGCCGGAGGCCGCGGGTTCAAGTCCCGTCACTCGCGCCATTCCCTCCCTTTCCATTCTCTTTTTTGCAAAGAAAACGAAGCCTTCACGGCTTTACCGGCAGGCTCGCGGTCCCCATATCCGATTAGCTCGACCCGCATATCCGATAAGCCGGATAGAGAGAAGGGTCATTTAAAAAGTTTGGTAATACCAAGGACATCCGCTCATTTCCGCAGAGTGGATTCGTTGGCCGAAAGCGATTCAAAGCGCTTTCCTTGATCACGCTCTCGTCATATATTCCGCCCCGTCTGATGGGCTAATCCAAGGCATTCCAGCCACGACACCGCGCGTCGGCCGATTACCGGCCGTACCGGCGATCGTGGCGTGGGCTTATGGGAGGACCGCGGTGACCAACCCGCTG
The DNA here is from genome assembly GCF_022023855.1 of Azospirillum brasilense. NCBI lineage: Bacteria > Pseudomonadati > Pseudomonadota > Alphaproteobacteria > Rhodospirillales > Azospirillaceae > Azospirillum > Azospirillum brasilense. The sequence goes on along the minus strand of NZ_CP059449.1, from coordinate 2,711,169 downwards.
ATCATTGAGTACCTTCCGATCCTGGTGTTCCTGCTGATCGGTATCGCGCTGGCCGTGGTGATGGTTGGCGCGTCTTACGTCATCAGCCCGAAGAATCCGGATTCGGAGAAGCTCTCCCCCTACGAGTGCGGCTTCGAGCCGTTCGAGGATGCCCGCACGAAGTTCGACGTGCGGTTTTACCTGGTCTCCATCCTGTTCATCATCTTCGACCTCGAGGTCGCCTTCCTGTTCCCGTGGGCCGTCGCTCTCGGGGACATCGGGCTCTTCGGTTTCTGGTCGATGATCGTGTTCCTTGGGATTCTGACCATCGGCTTCATCTATGAGTGGAAGAAAGGAGCTCTGGAATGGGAGTAGAGGCTGCCAAGCTGGCGCCGATTCCGCCCGGACCGGAACAGGACGCCTATCTCCGCGCGGTCACCGAGGAGATCCAGGAAAAGGGCTTCATCACGGCGAAGTACGAGGACGTGCTCGCCTGGGCCCGCACCGGTTCCCTGTGGCCGATGACCTTCGGTCTGGCCTGCTGCGCGGTGGAGATGATCCACGCCTACATGAGCCGGTACGACCTGGACCGTTTCGGCGTCATTCCGCGCCCCAGCCCGCGCCAGTCCGACTGCATGATTGTGGCCGGCACGCTGACCAACAAGATGGCCCCCGCGCTGCGCAAGGTCTATGACCAGATGCCGGAACCGCGCTGGGTGATCTCGATGGGCTCCTGCGCCAACGGCGGCGGCTACTATCACTACTCCTACTCGGTGGTGCGCGGCTGCGACCGGATCGTTCCGGTCGATATTTACGTGCCGGGCTGTCCTCCGACCGCGGAAGCGCTGGTCTACGGCATTCTGCAACTCCAGAAGAAGATCCGGCGCGGCAACCGCATCGCTCGCTGAATAAGAAAAAGGCAGGTCCTGGCCATGTCCGAACAGGCGTTGAAGGAACTTGGGGACCATATCGCCGCGACGCTCGGCGATGACGTCCTGAAGGTCGAGCTGAAGCTTGGCGAGCTGATGGTGACCGTCCGCCGGCCCTCGCTCATCAAGTCGCTCACCTTCCTGCGTGACGATCCGACCTGCTCGTTCGAGCAGCTGCTCGACGTCACCGCTGTGGATTGGCCGGAGCGGGAGGAACGCTTCGAAGTCGTCTACATCCTTTTGAGCTACAAGCACAATCGGCGCCTCCGCGTGAAGGTCACCACCGACGAGGACACCCCGGTGGCCTCCGCCGTGCCGGTGTACAACGCGGCCGGCTGGTTCGAGCGTGAAACCTGGGACATGTTCGGGATCTTCTTCGCCGACCATCCGGACCTGCGCCGCATCCTGACCGATTACGGTTTCGAAGGTCACCCGTTGCGCAAAGACTTCCCGATGACGGGCTATGTCGAGTGCCGCTACGACGAGGACCAGAAACGCGTCGTCTACGAACCCGTCCGCCTGACGCAGGATTTCCGCAGCTTCGACTTCCTGTCGCCCTGGGAAGGCATGACGAACGTGATGCTGCCCGGCGACGAGAAGGCCCAGGCCCCTGACACCGGGAGCAAGCCGTGACCATCGCCACGTCCGCACACCCCTCCGCCGGCCAGTCCGGCGGCAAGACCCAGATCAAGCCCTACACCATGAACTTCGGGCCGCAGCACCCTGCGGCCCACGGCGTGTTGCGTCTGGTGATGGAGCTGAACGGCGAGGTCGTCGAACGTTGCGACCCGCACATCGGCCTGCTGCACCGCGGCACCGAGAAGCTGATCGAGTACAAGACCTACCTGCAGGCCGTTCCGTATTTCGATCGCCTCGATTACGTCAGCCCGATGTGCATGGAGCACGCCTATGTGCTCGGCATCGAGAACCTTCTGCAGATCAAGGCGCCGCTGCGCGCCCAGTACATCCGCGTTCTCTTCTCCGAGATCACGCGCATCCTGAACCACATCCTGTCGATCACCACCGGCGCGCTCGACGTCGGCGCGATCACTCCGGCGCTGTGGGGCTTCGAGGAACGCGAGATCCTCATGGAGTTCTACGAGCGTGTGTGCGGTGCGCGCCTGCATGCCAACTACTTCCGCCCCGGCGGCGTCGCCTGGGATCTGCCGGCCGGCCTGACCGACGACATCTGGGAGTTCACGGAGCGGTTCCCGAAGTTTGTTGACGACATTGACAATCTGCTGACGAACAATCGCATTTTCAAGCAGCGGACCGTCGACATCGGCGTCGTCACCAAGGAAGAAGCGTTCAACTGGGGCTTCACCGGCCCGATGCTGCGCGGTTCGGGCGTGGCCTGGGACCTGCGCAAGTCGCAGCCCTACGAAGTCTACGACCGCATGGACTTCGACGTGCCGGTCGGCCTGACCGGCGACTGCTGGGCGCGTTACCTCGTCCGCATGGAGGAGATGCGCCAATCCAACCGCATGATCCGCCAGTGCCTGAAGGAGCTTCCCGAAGGCCCGGTGCGCGCGGAGGAGCGCAAGGTCTCCCCGCCGCCGCGCGGCGAGATGAAGCGGTCGATGGAAGCGCTGATCCATCACTTCAAGCTCTTCACCGAGGGCTTCCACGTCCCGGCGGGCGAAACCTACACCGCCATCGAGGCGCCGAAGGGCGAGTTCGGCGTGTATCTGGTCTCGGACGGCACGAACAAGCCGTACCGCTGCAAGATCCGCGCGCCGGGCTTCGCCCACCTGCAGGGCCTCGACTTCATGTCGAAGGGCCACATGCTGGCCGACGCGGTGGCCAACATCGCGTCCATGGACATCGTGTTCGGAGAAATTGACCGATGAGCGCCCCGGCTCACGACCCGGCCAAGGAGCCGGCCTCCTTCGCCTTCACTCCGGAAAATCTGGAACGGGCGAAGGCCATCATCGCGAAGTACCCGGCAGGCAAGCAGGCCAGCGCCTGCATGCCGCTGCTCGATCTGGCCCAGCGCCAGAGCGACGGCTGGCTGCCGCGCGTCGCCATGGATGCCGTCGCCGACCTGCTCGGCATGCCGCGCATCCGCGTGTACGAGGTCGCGACCTTCTACACGATGTACAACAAGACCCCGGTCGGTAAGCACGTCATCCAGGTCTGCACGACCACGCCGTGCTGGCTGCGCGGGTCGGACGACATCGTGCACACCTGCGAGCGCAAGCTGGGTATCGGTGTCGGCGAGACCACGGCGGACGGCCAGTTCACGCTGCGCGAGGTCGAGTGCTCGGGCGCCTGCGTCAACGCGCCGGTGGTCCAGATCGGCGACGACTACTATGAAGACGTCAGCCCGGAACACATGGAAAAGATCATCGACGCTCTCAAGGGCGGCGAGATCCCCAAGCACGGCTCGCAGATCGGCCGGCAGTCCTCCGAACCGGTGGGCGGCCCGACGACTCTGAAGGCCTTCACCACCACGGCCGATTGAGGGGGATGCGATGCTTCGCGACGAGGACCGCATTTTCACCAACCTGTACGGCTACCAGAGCTTCGGCCTGGACGCCGCCCGGAAGCGTGGTGATTGGGACAACACCAAGGCCCTGATCGCCCAGGGCAAGGAATGGATCATCGAGCAGGTCAAGGAGTCCGGCCTGCGCGGGCGGGGCGGCGCCGGTTTCTCGACGGGCATGAAGTGGTCCTTCATGCCGAAGAACGTCACGGACAAGCCGGTCTACCTCGTCATCAACGCCGACGAAGGCGAGCCGGGAACCTGCAAGGACCGCGACATCCTGCGCCACGATCCGCACAAGCTGATCGAGGGCTGCCTGATCGCCGGTTTCGCCATCGGCGCGTCGGCCTGCTACATCTACATCCGCGGCGAGTTCTACAACGAGGGCTCCAACGTCCAGCGCGCCATCGACGAGGCGTACGAGGCGGGGCTCATCGGCAAGAACGCCTGCGGCACCGGCTACGATTACGACATCTACATCCACCGCGGTGCGGGCGCGTACATCTGCGGCGAGGAAACCGCGCTCATCGAGTCCATCGAGGGCAAGAAAGGCCAGCCGCGCAACAAGCCGCCGTTCCCCGCCCAGGCCGGTCTCTATTCCTGCCCGACCACGGTGAACAACGTCGAATCCATCGCGGTGGTTCCGACCATCCTGCGCCGCGGCGCCGCGTGGTTCGCCGGTCTCGGCCGTCCGAAGAACACCGGCACCAAGCTCTTCTGCATCTCCGGGCACGTCAACAAGCCGTGCAACGTGGAAGAGGAGATGGGCATCCCGCTGAAGGAGCTGATCGAGAAGCACGCCGGCGGCGTGCGCGGCGGGTGGGACAACCTGCTGGCGATCATCCCCGGCGGGTCGTCGGTGCCGCTGCTGCCGAAGTCGATCTGCGACACGGTCCTGATGGACTTCGACAGCTTGCGCGACGTGCGGTCCGGCCTGGGCACCGCGGCGGTGATCGTGATGGACAAGTCCACCGACGTGGTGAAGGCCATCGCCCGCCTGTCCCAGTTCTACGCCCATGAGAGCTGCGGCCAGTGCACGCCGTGCCGCGAGGGCACCGGCTGGATGAACCGCATCATGCAGCGCATGGTGACCGGCAACGCGCGCGTCGAGGAAATCGACATGCTGCTGGAGGTCACCAAGCAGATCGAGGGGCACACCATCTGCGCGCTCGGCGATGCCGCGGCCTGGCCGATCCAGGGCCTGTTCCGGCATTTCCGGCCGGAGGTCGAGCGCCGCATCCTCGACTACCGCAACGCCGCCAAGTCCTTGGCGGCCGAGTAAGGAGCCCGGTTTCCAATGCCGAAACTCACCATCGACGGGATCGAGATCGAAGTCGAGCCGGGCACCTCGATCCTGCAGGCCTGCGAACAGCTGGGCATCGAGATCCCGCGCTTCTGCTACCACGAGCGTCTGAGCGTGCCGGCGAACTGCCGCATGTGCCTCGTGGAGATGGAGCGTGCGCCGAAGCCGGTGGCCGCCTGCGCCATGCCCTGCGGCGACGGGATGGTCGTCAAGACCAATACCGACCTCGTGCACAAGGCCCGCAAGGGCGTCATGGAATTCCTGCTGATCAACCACCCGCTGGACTGTCCGATCTGCGACCAGGGCGGCGAGTGCGATCTCCAGGACCAGGCGATGGCCTATGGCTTCGACCGTGGCCGCTACGGCGAGAACAAGCGCGCCGTCCAGGACAAGTACATGGGGCCGCTGATCCGGACCGAGATGACGCGCTGCATCCACTGCACGCGCTGCATCCGGTTCGTGAACGAGATCGCCGGCGTGCCGGACCTCGGCGCGGTGAACCGCGGCGAGCACATGGAGATCACCACCTTCGTCGAGAAGGCCATCGGGTCGGAGTTGTCGGGCAACCTCGCCGACGTCTGTCCGGTGGGCGCCCTGCTGTCCAAGCCCTACGCCTTCACGGCCCGTCCGTGGGAGCTGCGCAAGACCGAGACGGTCGATGTGCTGGACGCGGTCGGCTCGAACATCCGCGTCGACACCCGCGGCCCCGAGGTGATGCGCGTCCTGCCGCGCGTCAACGAGGACGTCAACGAGGAGTGGATCGCCGACAAGACCCGCTTCGCCTATGACGGGCTGAAGCGCCAGCGTCTCGACCGCCCCTACGTCCGCAAGGACGGCAAGCTCCAGCCGGCGACCTGGGCGGAGGCTTTCCAGGCCATCGCCGCCAAGGTCAAGGGTGTTCCGGGCAACCGCATCGCCGCCATCGCGGGCGATCTGGCCGACACGGAGTCCATGCTGGCGCTCAAGGAGCTGATGGCCGGCCTCGGCTCTGCCAACATCGATTGCCGCCAGGACGGCGCCCTGTTCGACACGTCGGCCCGCGCGGGCTACCTGTTCAACAGCGGCATCGCCGGGATCGAGCGGGCGGATGTCATCCTGCTCGTCGGCACCAATCCGCGTTGGGAAGCCACCATCGTCAACGCCCGCATCCGCAAGCGCTACCTGATGGGTGGCCTGAAGGTCGCGGTGATCGGCGAGGCCCGCGAGCTGACCTACCCGTACAGCCATCTCGGCACGGGCACCGATGCCCTGCAGCAGCTCGTCGACGGTACGCACGCCTTCGCCGACGTGCTGCGCGGCGCCAAGAACCCGATGGTCATCCTCGGCGCCGGCGCCTTCCGCCGCAAGGACGGCGCCGCCGTCCAGGCCGCGGTGCGCAAGCTGGCCGAGACCTTCAACGTGGTTCAGGACGGCTGGAACGGCTTCAACGTGCTGCACACGGCGGCGTCGCGCGTCGGCGGCCTCGACATCGGCTTCCTGCCGGGCGAGGGCGGTCGCGGCACCGCCGGCATCGTCGAGGGGGCAGGGAAGGGCGAGATCGACGTGGTGTACCTGCTGGGCGCCGACGAGATCGACACCGCCGCTCTCGGCAAGGCCTTCGTGGTCTACCAGGGTCACCACGGCGACAAGGGCGCCCACCGCGCCGACGTCATCCTGCCGGGTGCCGCCTACACCGAGAAGAACGCCATCTACGTCAACACCGAAGGCCGTCCGCAGCAGGCGCGTCTCGCCACCTTCCCGCCCGGCGAGGCGCGGGAGGACTGGAAGATCCTGCGTGCCCTGTCGGAACAGCTCGGCCACAAGCTGCCCTACGACAGCCTGACGCAGATCCGTCGCCGTCTGGCAGAGGTCAACCCGGTCTTCGCGGCGGTCGGCACCGTCACGCCAGCCGCCTGGGCGCCGTTCGGCGCGGAGGGCGCGCTCGACGCGGCCCCGCTCCAGTCGCCGGTCGCGAACTACTACATGACCGACCCGATCAGCCGCGCCTCGGTGACCATGGCTCGTTGCGCCGAGACGTTCGTGAAGCCCGCCGAGAGCGCTCAGGAGAGGACCGGTACCCATGGCTGAGTTCTGGAGCGGCTTCCTTCTGCCGCTGATCATCATCGTCCTCAAGATCCTGGCGATCGTCGTGCCGCTCCTGGTGGCCGTGGCCTTCATGACCTACGCCGAACGTAAGATCATGGGCGCCATGCAGCTCCGCCAGGGTCCGAACATCGTCGGCCCGTTCGGGCTTCTGCAGCCTTTCGCGGACGGCCTGAAGCTGTTCGCGAAGGAGCAGATCCTGCCGGTCGGCGCGAACCGCTTCGTGTTCTACCTGGCGCCGATGCTGACCTTCTTCCTGGCGCTGGTCGCCTGGGCGGTCATTCCCTTCGACTACGGCATGGTGCTGGCCGACATCAACGTCGGCATCCTGTACCTGTTCGCGATCTCGTCGCTGGGCGTGTACGGCATCGTGATGGCCGGATGGGCGTCGAACTCGCGCTACGCCTTCCTCGGCGCGCTGCGCTCGGCGGCGCAGATGGTGTCCTACGAGGTCTCGATGGGCCTCGTCATCATCTCCGTCCTGCTCTGCGTCGGGTCGCTGAACCTGACGAAGATCGTGGAGGCGCAGGAGACGATCTGGTTCGCCATCCCGCTGCTGCCGATGTTCGTCATCTTCTTCATCTCGGCGCTGGCGGAAACCAACCGGTCCCCCTTCGACCTGCCGGAAGGCGAGTCGGAGCTGGTCGCCGGCTTCATGGTGGAATACAGCTCAGCTCCCTTCGCGCTCTTCTTCCTTGGCGAATACGCCAACATGATCCTGATGAGCGCGATGACCAGCATCCTGTTCCTGGGAGGCTGGCTGCCGCCGCTGCCGTTCGCGCCCTTCACCTGGATCCCCGGCCCGATCTGGTTCGCCCTGAAGATCGCCTTCTGCCTGTTCGTCTATGTGTGGGTCCGCGCGACCATGCCGCGCTACCGCTACGACCAGCTGATGCGTCTGGGGTGGAAGGTGTTCCTGCCGTTCTCGCTGCTGTGGGTCGTGCTGACGGCCGGCGTGCTGGTGACGTTCGGCTGGCTGCCGAAGTGACCGGCGCCTGAACGGACCATCGGATCGAGTTTCAAAGAGAAAGCGCGGGCGTCACCCGGAACGGGGCGCCCGCTAGGAAGGAGACGAAGAGGCCATGGCGTTCCTCGATCGTGCGGCGCGCAGCCTGTTCCTGACCGAACTGTTGGGCGGCCTCGGGCTCACCCTGCGCTACATGTTCAAGCCCAAGGTGACCCTGAACTACCCGTTCGAAAAGGGCCCCATCAGCCCCCGCTTCCGCGGCGAGCACGTCCTGCGCCGGTATCCCGGCGGCGAGGAGCGCTGCATCGCCTGCAAGCTGTGCGAGGCGGTGTGTCCGGCCCTGGCCATCACCATCGAGGCCGAACCGCGTGAGGACGGCAGCCGCCGTACCACGCGCTATGACATCGACATGACGAAGTGTATCTACTGCGGCTATTGCCAGGAGGCTTGCCCGGTGGACGCCATCGTGATGGGCCCGAACTTCGAGTTCTCCACCGAGAACCGTGAAGAGCTTTTCTACAACAAGCAGAAGCTGCTGGCGAACGGCGACCGCTGGGAAGCGGAAATCGCCCAAAACCTCGCGGCCGAGGCGCCGTACCGGTAAGTCGTTGCAGTGCGGTAAGCGGAAACGGGGATAACGATGATTGTTCAAGGCATCGCCTTCTACGTCTTTGCCGCGCTGCTGGTGGCCTCCGGTGTGATGGTCATCTCGGCGCGGAATCCGGTTCATTCGGTCCTTTATCTGGTCCTGGCCTTTTTCCAGGCCGCCGGCCTGTGCGTGCTGCTCGGGGCCGAGTTCATCGCGATGATCCTGGTGATCGTCTATGTGGGCGCGGTCGCGGTGCTGTTCCTGTTCGTGGTGATGATGCTCGACATCAACTTCCGCGAGCTGCGGGCGGGCGCGCTCCAATACCTGCCGATCGGCGGGCTGATCGGTCTCATCCTGTTGGCCGAACTGGCCGCCGTGCTCGGCGGCTGGATCATCGCGCCGGCGGCGGAGAAGGCCGCATCGGCTCCGGTCGCGGCAATGGCTGGAGCGACCAACACCGAGCAGCTCGGCCAGCTGATCTACACCCACTACGTCTATCTGTTCCAGGCGTCGGGCATCGTGCTGCTGATCGCCATGATCGGCGCCATCGTCCTGACCCTGCGTCAGCGCGAGGGTGTCCGGAAGCAGAACATCGGCTCCCAGCTCGCCCGTCGGCGCGAGGACGTGGTCGCCATCCGCAAGGTGCCGACCGGGGAGGGCGTGTGATCATGGAAATCGGTCTCGGGCATTATCTGACGGTCTCGGCCATCATCTTCACGCTCGGCGTCCTCGGCATCTTCCTCAACCGGAAGAACGTCATCATCATCCTGATGTCGATCGAGATGATGCTGCTCGCCGTGAACCTGAATCTGGTGTCGTTCTCGGTCTTCCTGAACGATCTCGTCGGGCAGGTCTTCTCCATGATCATCCTGACCGTCGCCGCCGCCGAGGCGGCCATCGGTCTCGCCATCCTGGTGGTGTATTTCCGCAACCGCGGCTCCATCCGGGTCGAAGACATCAATCTGATGAGGGGCTAAGGCAGCGCCATGGAAGTCCTTGTCGTATTCCTCCCGCTCCTGGCGTTCCTCGTCGCGGGTTCCATCGCCCTGTTCGGCGGGCCGAAGGCGGAGCCGGCGCACGCCGGCGGCCACGATCATCACGGGCATGACCACGGTCATGGCCACGATGCCCATGCGCACGACACGCACGCTCACGACGAGCATCACGATGACGGCCACGACGACCATCATGTCGTCGCCGGGCCGCCCACCGTGGGCGACCGCGCCGCGCAGTTCGTCACCACCGGTGCCGTCCTGCTCTCCGCGATCCTGTCCTGGGTGCTGTTCTTCGACGTCGCCGTCGGCGGGCATCCCCGCACGATCGAGCTGATGAGCTGGATGCGCAGCGGTGGCCTGGACGTGTCGTGGGCGCTGCGCGTCGACCAGCTCACCGCGGTCATGCTGGTGGTGGTCAACACCGTGTCGTCGATGGTCCACCTCTACTCCATCGGCTACATGGCCGAGGACCCGCAGAAGCCGCGCTTCATGGGCTATCTGTCGCTGTTCACCTTCGCCATGCTGATGCTGGTGACGGCCGACAACCTCGTGCAGCTCTTCTTCGGCTGGGAAGGCGTGGGTCTCGCCTCCTACCTGCTCATCAATTTCTGGTACGAGAAGCCCTCGGCCAACAACGCGGCGATCAAGGCCTTCCTGGTCAACCGTGTCGGCGACTTCGGCTTCGTGCTCGGCATCTTCGCGATCTTCGTGCTGACGGGTTCCGTCCAGTTCGACGCGATCTTCGCCAAGGCGCCGGAGCTGGCCGGCCAGACGCTGCATTTCCTCAGCTGGAACTTCGACGCGCTGACCGTCACCTGCCTGCTGCTCTTCATCGGCGCCATGGGCAAGTCGGCCCAGCTCGGCCTGCACACCTGGCTGCCGGATGCCATGGAAGGCCCGACCCCGGTGTCGGCGCTCATCCACGCGGCCACCATGGTGACCGCCGGTGTCTTCATGGTCTGCCGCCTGTCCCCGGTCTTCGAATACGCCCCGACGGCGCTCGAGATCGTGGCCGTGGTCGGCGCCCTGACGGCCTTTGTCGCGGCGACCATCGGTTTCACCCAGTTCGACATCAAGCGCGTCATCGCCTATTCGACCATGAGCCAGCTCGGCTACATGTTCTTCGCCGCAGGCGTCTCCGCCTACGGTGCGGCGATGTTCCACCTGTTCACGCACGCCTTCTTCAAGGCGCTGCTGTTCCTCGGCGCCGGTTCGGTGATCCACGCCCTGCACCACGAGCAGGACATGCGCAACATGGGCGGCGTCTGGCGGAAGATCCCCTTCACCTATGCGGTGATGTGGATCGGCAACCTCGCTCTGGCCGGTCTGCCCTTCTTCGCCGGCTACTACTCCAAGGACATGATCCTGGAGGCGGCCTTCGCCTCGGCCAGCCCGGTCGGCAAGTTCGCCTTCGCGCTCGGCATCGCCGCGGCCCTGTTGACCGCCTTCTACTCCTGGCGCCTGCTGTTCATGACCTTCCACGGCAAGCCGCGGATGGAGAAGTCGGTCTTCGACCACGCTCATGAGTCGCCGATCGTCATGCTGATCCCGCTGGCCGTCCTGGCGCTGGGCGCCCTGTTCGCCGGCTTCGGCTTCCACGAGCTGTTCATCGGCCACAGCATGGAGCATTTCTGGGGCAAGACCATCCTGGTGCTGGCAGACAACAACAGCATCGAGGCGGCCCATCATCATACCCCGGGCTGGGTCAAGCTGGCTCCGCTGGTCGTCGGCCTGATCGGCATCGCGCTCGCATACATCATGTACATGGCGATGCCGGGCCTCCCGGAGAAGGTCGCCGGTACGTTCCGTGGCGTGCACCAGTTCCTGTACAACAAGTGGTACTTCGATGAGCTGTACGACCGTCTGTTCGTGCGCTCGGCCAAGTATCTGGGCTACGGCCTGTGGAAATCCGGCGACGGCGCTGTGATCGACGGTGTCGGTCCGGACGGTATCGCCGCCGCCACCCGCGACGTCGCGGCGCGCGCCAGCCGCCTCCAGTCAGGCTACGTCTATCACTACGCCTTCGCGATGGTGATCGGTGTGGTGCTGCTGGTCGCCTGGCTCTCGGTGTTCGGTTGAGCGGTTTGAAGGGGAACAAGAACAATGGCTAGCTGGCCGCTCCTGTCGTTCACGACCTTCCTGCCGCTGGCCGGTGTGGCGCTGATCCTGCTCTTCTGCAGGGGCAACACACCGGATGTGGTTCGGAACGTCCGTTACGTCGCGCTCTGGACGACGGTCATCACCTTCGTCCTGTCGCTGTTCATCTGGTTCAACTTCGACCCGCGCAACCCGGGCTATCAGCTCGTGGAGAAGGCGGCGTGGATTCCCGAGTTCGGGATCTCCTACCACATGGGCGTGGACGGCATTTCAATGCTGTTCGTCATCCTCTCCACCTTCCTGATGCCGCTCTGCATCCTCTCCTCCTGGGAGGCGGTGCAGACCCGGGTGAAGGAATACATGATCGCCTTCCTCGTGCTGGAAACCCTCATGGTGGGGATGTTCTGCGCGCTGGATTTCGTCCTCTTCTACATGTTCTTCGAGGGCGTGCTGATCCCGATGTTCCTGATCATCGGTGTCTGGGGCGGTGCGCGGCGCGTCTACGCGGCGTTCAAGTTCTTCCTCTACACGCTGCTCGGCTCGGTCCTGATGCTGCTGGCCATCCTGGCCATGTACTTCGCGGCCGGCACGACGGACATCCCGACGATCACGGCGACCCATTTCCCGCGCAACATGCAGCTCTGGCTGTGGCTGGCCTTCTTCGCGTCCTTCGCGGTGAAGGTGCCGATGTGGCCGGTGCACACCTGGCTCCCCGACGCCCACGTCGAGGCGCCGACCGCCGGGTCGGTCATCCTGGCCGGTGTTCTGCTGAAGATGGGCGGCTACGGCTTCCTGCGCTTCAACATCCCGATGCTGCCCGAGGCGACCGAGTATTTCGCCCCGATGGTCTACGCCCTGTCGATCGTCGCGGTGATCTACACCTCCCTCGTCGCCCTGGCGCAGGAGGACATGAAGAAGCTGATCGCCTACTCGTCCGTCGCCCACATGGGCTTCGTCACCATCGGCATGTTCGCGCTGAACCAGCAGGGCATCGAGGGCTCGATCTTCACGATGCTGTCGCACGGCATCGTCTCGGGCGCGCTCTTCCTCTGCGTCGGGGTGGTCTATGATCGGCTGCACACCCGCGAGATCGCCCGCTACGGCGGTCTGGTGAAGAACATGCCGAAGTACGCGGTGGTCTTCCTGTTCATGACCATGGCCTCGGTCGGCCTGCCGGGCACCTCCGGTTTCGTCGGCGAGTTCCTGGTCCTGCTCGGCGCCTTCCGCGACAACACCTGGGTCGCCTTCCTGGCCGCCACCGGCCTGATCCTGGGCCCGGCCTACGCGCTGTGGCTGTTCCGCCGCGTCGTGTACGGCAAGCTGGTCAAGGCGGACGTCCGCGCGATGTTCGACCTGAACACCCGCGAGGTTGCCATCTTCCTGCCGCTGATCGTCGTGGTGCTGTGGATGGGCGTCTACCCGAACAGCTTCCTGAACGTCACTTCGGCGTCGGTCGGGCAGCTGATCCAGACCTACCAGACCAAGCTGGCCGCCGCTCAGGGCGGGGCCGACGTCTCCGTCGCCGCGCGCTAGAGGTTCCGACATGACCGCTGTGTTTCCCGACATCTGGCCGGCCCTGCCGGAAATCTTCCTCGCCTGCGCCGGCATGGCCCTGCTGCTGATCGGCGTGTTCCGCGGCGACGGCTTCACGCGCCCCATCGGCTACATGACGATGGTGGCGCTGCTGCTGGCCGCCATATTGACTATGGGCTACGGCACCGGCCGGGTCGTCACCTTCAACGGCCTCTTCGTGATGGACGCCTTCGGCGTCTTCATGAAGGTGTTGATCCTCGTCGCCGCCTCGCTGTCCGTTCTCCTCGCGCTCGGCTTCAACGAGCGCGAGAAGATGGCCCGGTTCGAGTTTCCGGTGCTGATGCTCTTCGCCACGCTCGGCATGTTGATGATGGTGTCGGCCAACGACCTCATCTCGCTCTATGTCGGGCTGGAGACGCAGAGCCTTGCGCTCTACGTCATCGCCGCCTTCCGCCGCGACAGCGCCAAGTCCTCCGAAGCGGGTCTGAAGTACTTCGTGCTCGGCTCGCTCTCCTCGGGCATGCTGCTGTACGGCGCCTCGATGGTCTACGGCTTCGCCGGCACGACCTCCTTCGACAAGATCGCCGCCCTGTTCGCCGGTGGCGCGCATCCGTCGGTGGGCGTCATCATCGGTCTGGTCTTCGTCGCCGCCGGCCTGGCCTTCAAGATTTCCGCCGTTCCGTTCCACATGTGGACGCCGGACGTCTACGAGGGCGCGCCGACTCCGGTCACGGCCTTCTTCGCCGCCGCCCCGAAGGTCGCCGCCATCGCGCTGTTCACCCGCCTGCTGATCGAGCCGTTCGGTCATCTGGCCCACCAGTGGCAGCAGATCATCATCGTCAGCTCGATCCTCTCGATGTCGCTCGGCGCCTTCGCGGCCATCACCCAGAGCAACATCAAGCGGCTCATGGCCTACAGCTCCATCGGCCACGTCGGCTACGCCCTGGTCGGACTCGCGTCCGGCACCCAGGAGGGCGTGCGCGGCGTTCTGATCTACATGGCGGTCTACGTCGTCATGAACATCGGCACCTTCGCTGTCATCCTGTGCATGAAGCAGCAGGGCCGCATGGTCGAGGAGATCAAGGACCTCGCCGGCCTGTCGCGCACCAACCCGCTGCTGGCGGGTGCGATGGCGGTGTTCATGTTCTCCATGGCGGGCATCCCGCCGATGGCCGGCTTCTTCAGCAAGCTCTACGTCTTCCTCGCCGCCATCGAGGCGCAGCTCTACACGCTGGCGGTGATCGGCGTTCTGACCAGCGTCGTGGGCGCCTACTACTACCTGCGCATCATCAAGATCATGTACTTCGATGAGCCGGTGGAGGCGTTCGACAAGATCGGCGACGACGGGATGACCGGCATCCTGATCGCCACGGGCTTGTTCACGCTGCTGTTCTTCGTGGTTCCGGCCCCGATCCTGAACTACGCGGCGGCGGCGGCGGCCTCGCTGTTCGCCGGATGACGGCAGGAAACGAAGCGGAGGCGGCGCGCTTGCGCTTGCCTCCGGGCTTCCGGGTGATGGCCTTCGACTCCGTCGGCAGCACGAACGACGAGGCGAAGGCCTTCGCGCGTTCGGGGGCTGCCGAAGGCACCATCGTCTGGGCGAAGCGGCAGGACTCCGGTCGCGGCCGTCGCGGCCGGGCCTGGACGTCGCCGGAAGGCAATCTGTACAGTTCGACCATTCTGCGTCCCTCGCGCCCGCCGGCCGAGGCGGCGCAGATTTCGTTCGTGGCGGCGCTCGCCATCGCCGACACAGCCGCCGCCGTCCTCCCCGATCCCGACGGCGTGCGCTGCAAATGGCCGAACGACGTGCTGGTGCATGGCCGCAAGCTGTCCGGCATCCTGCTCGAGTCGGAGGCTGCTGCCGGGGGAGGGGTGTCCTGGCTGGTGCTCGGCGTCGGCATCAACCTGCGGCATTTTCCCGACGGAACGGACTACGCGGCCACTTCGCTGGCGGCGGAGGGCGCTCCGGCGCTGCAGCCCGCGGCGCTGCTGGAAATCTACGCGGAGCAATTGGCGCGCTGGTACGGCGTCTGGGCGGAGCATGGCTTCGGCCCGGTGCGCGCCGCTTGGCTGAAGCGGGCGCGGGGTCTGGGCGAGCCCATCGTCGTCCGTCTGCCGGACCGCACGCTGACCGGTACCTTCGCCGATCTGGACAGCGACGGCGTTCTGTTGCTTGATCGGGATGACGGGGCGGGGCGCCAGCGCATCGCCGCCGGAGACGTGTTTTTCCCACCCGCGGTGGAGACCTGAGAGATGCTGCTCGCCATCGACGCCGGAAACACCAACGTGGTGTTCGCGATTTATGAGGGCGACCAACAGCGCGGCCTGTGGCGCACGGCGACCGACAAGAAGCGCACCGCCGACGAATACATGGTGTGGGTGACCCACCTGATGGCGCTGAAGGGGCTGCGCCCGGCGGACATCGACAGCGCCATCATCGCCAGCGTGGTGCCCGGCGCCACCTTCAACCTCAAGCGCCTGTGCAAGGATCATTTCGGCTGCGAGCCCCTGGTGGTCGGCCAGCCGGGGGTCGATCTCGGCACCCGCGCGCTGGTGGACCGGCCGGACGAAGTCGGCGCCGACCGGCTGGTCAACACGGTGGCGGCGGCGGCCACCTACCAGACGCCGCTGATCGTCATCGACTTCGGAACCGCAACGACCTTCGACGTGGTCGACCGCGACGGCAATTACCGCGGCGGCGTCATCGCTCCCGGTCTGAACCTGTCGCTGGAGGCGCTCCAGATGGCGGCGAGCAAGCTGCCCCGCGTCGAGATCCAGCAGCCGGGTCACGTCATCGGAACCAACACAGTCGAGTGCATGCAGTCCGGCATCTTCTGGGGTTACGTCGGCCTGATCGAAGGGCTGGTCAACCGCATCCGGGCGGAGTACGGCGAGCCGATGACGGTCGTCGCGACCGGAGGGCTGGGTGTGCTTTTCGCCAAGGCAACCCATGTAATCGAACACACCGACGGCGAACTCACGCTGCGCGGTCTCCTCCTGATCCACAAGCGCAACACGGCCCAATGACCCAACCCGACTCCGCTCCCTCCGTCCACCCGGTCGAGGGAGACGGCGACCTGTTCGCTCCCGAGGACGACGCGCTCTACTTCCTGCCGCTGGGCGGTTCGGGCGAGATCGGCATGAACCTCAACCTCTACGGCCATCGCGGCAAGTGGTTGATGGTGGATCTCGGCATCTCCTTTGCGGACGACACGATGCCGGGGCTGGACGTCATCATGCCGGACCCCGCCTTCATCGCGGAGCGCCGGCACGACCTCGTGGGCATTGTGGTGACGCACGCGCACGAGGATCATCTGGGGGCCATCCAGTATCTGTGGCCGCAGCTCCGCGTGCCCGTCTACTGCACGCCCTTCACCGCCGCCGTGCTGCGCGCCAAGCTGCACGAGCGCGGGCTGGCCGGGGTGGTGCCGGTTCACGAGGTGGCGCTGGGCAGCACCATTGAGGTCGGTCCCTTCTCCGTCGAGTATGTGACGCTCACCCATTCCATTCCCGAGCCGAACGCCCTGGCGATCCGCACCGCCGCCGGCACCGTGCTGCACACCGGCGATTGGAAGCTCGACCCCGAGCCGCTGGTGGGAGAGGCGGCCGACGAGGAGCGGCTGCGCGCCATCGGCGACGAGGGCGTGCTGGCGCTGGTCGGCGACAGCACCAACGCTCTGGTGCCCGGCAGTTCCGGGTCGGAAGGAAGCGTGCGCAAGACGCTGACCGCGCTGATCGGGCAGTTTCCCGATGTGCGCGTCGCGGTGAGCTGCTTCGCCACCAACGTCGCGCGGCTCGAGAGCATCGCCCACGCGGCGGCGGCGCACGGGCGCCACGTCGCGCTGGTCGGGCGGTCCATGTGGCGGATCAACGAGGCCGCGCGCTCCAACGGCTACCTTGCCGACGTGCCGGCCTTTCTGACCGAGCATGACGCCAACTACGTGCCGCGCGACAAGCTGGTGCTGGTCTGCACCGGCAGCCAGGGGGAGCCGCGCTCCGCGCTCGCGCGCATCGCATCGGACGACCATCCGCAGGTGTCACTCCAGCGCGGCGACGTGGTGATCTTCTCCTCCCGCGAGATTCCGGGCAACGAGCGGGCTATCGGCCGCATGCAGAATTTGCTGGTCGGGCAGGGCATCCGCATCGTCACCGCCGACGAGGCGCCGGTCCATGTGTCCGGCCACCCGGCGCAGGATGAGCTGGTCCGCATGTACCAGTGGGTGCGCCCGCGCATCGCCATGCCGGTCCACGGCGAGCAGCGCCACCAGCTGGAGCATGCCAAGTTGGCCCGCGCCTGTCAGGTGCCGGAGGCGCTGGTCCCCGGCAACGGCGACCTGATCCGGCTGACGCCCGACGCGCCGCCGCGGGTGGTGGCGCAGGTCCGCTCCGGCCGCATGGCGCTGGACGGCAAGCGGCTGATTCCGCTCGACACCGGTCTGATGCGGGCGCGCCACCGGATGGTCCACAACGGCGCCGCCGTGGTCACGCTGGTGATGAACGGCAAGGGCGAGCTGGTGACCGCGCCACAGATCGCGGTGATGGGGTTGCTGGACGACTCGGCGGACCGCGACATGCTGCTTGACGTGGTGGACGCGGTGCGCGAGGCCGTCGCCGAGATGCCGAAATCGGCCCGTTCGGACGACGAGCAGGTGCGCGCCGCCGCCCGGATCGCCGTTCGCCGCTGCTTCAACGCGACGCACGGCAAGAAGCCGGTGACGGACGTGCATCTCGTCCGTGTATAAGCGTTTCCGACTTTACGCCTTTCGGGAGGACCCATGATTGGGAAGCTGAACCACGTCGCCATCGTCGTGCCGGATCTGACGGCGGCGACCGCGCTCTACCGCGACACGCTGGGCGCCGCGGTGTCCCAACCGGTGGACCTGCCGCCGCACGGCGTCACCGTCGTCTTCGTCACTCTGCCCAACACGAAGATCGAGCTGCTCCATCCCTTCGGTGAGAAATCGCCGATCGCCGGCTTCCTGGAAAAGAACCCGTCCGGCGGCATCCACCACATCTGCTACGAGGTGGACGACATCCTGGCCGCCCGCGACCGGATG
Organism: Azospirillum brasilense; assembly: GCF_022023855.1. Classification (NCBI taxonomy): domain Bacteria; kingdom Pseudomonadati; phylum Pseudomonadota; class Alphaproteobacteria; order Rhodospirillales; family Azospirillaceae; genus Azospirillum; species Azospirillum brasilense. The sequence goes on along the minus strand of NZ_CP059449.1, from coordinate 2,693,153 downwards.
AAGGCGCAGGGTGCCCGCGTTCTGGGCGACGGTGAGCCGAAGATCGGCGCCCACGACAAGCCGGTGCTGTTCCTGCACCCCAAGGACTTCTGCGGGACCTTGGTCGAGCTTGAGCAGGCCTGAGACGAAGGGAGGCTGCGGTGGGCTGGGTGACGGGCATCAGCGTCTATGTGGTCGTCTGGTGGGTGGTGCTGTTCGCGGTGCTGCCCTGGGGCGTGCGCACCCCGGCGCAGCCCGAGCCGGGCATGGCGAGCAGCGCGCCGGAGCGCCCGCGCATCCTCCTGAAATTCGCCGCCACGACGCTGGTCGCGGCGGTGGTGTGGCTGGTCATCTTCGGCATCGTGCAGTCGGACCTGATTTCCTTCCGCGAGATGGCCAAGCCGCACTGATCCCACTCCCGGATGGAGCCTTCGCGTGAGCCTGACCTATTGCGACGCGGCGCCCGGCCACGCGCATCACGGCCCCTACCACGACACTGAGTACGGGTTTCCCAGCGCCGACGACCAGGTGCTGTTCGAGCGGCTGATTCTGGAAATCAATCAGGCGGGCCTGTCCTGGCTGACCATCCTGAAGAAGCGCGAGGCCTTTCGCGCCGCCTTCGACGGCTTCGACATCGACCGCGTCGCCGCCTATGGCGAGGCGGAGCGGGAACGGCTTCTCGCCGATCCCGGGATCATCCGCAACAGATTGAAGATCGACGCCGCCGTCGAGAACGCGCGGCGGATCGTGGCCCTGCGCGGGACGCACGGGTCGTTCGACGGCTGGCTGCGCGCCCATCACCCCTTGAGCAAGGCGGACTGGGTCCGGCTGTTCAAGCGTACGTTCCGCTTCACCGGTGGCGAGATCACCGGCGAATTCCTGATGAGCCTGGGCTATCTGCCGGGCGCGCATCAGCCCCGCTGCCCGGTCTGGTCGGAGGTCGCCACGCTCGACCCTCCCTGGATGGCCGCCGTTCGGCAGGGGTTCGCAGGATACGACGCCCATAAAGCGGGCATAGCAGCGCCTATGACGTAATCAACCGCCTATGTCTTGGGCGAAATCTGCGAATTCTTTGCTGACGACTTGGTTTAGTCCAAATTCCGTCTTGTCATCGGGTGGGGTCGGGTTCAATGTACTTTGTGTGACGAGAGGGGTTCTTCCCTCTTTTCCGACGCCTGGTGGCGATTCCTCCCTAAACCTCGGGCCGCGCCGCGATCGCCGCGCGGTCCTTTTTTCGTCCCGGTCGGCTCACGATGTCCGCGCCGACGTTCGTTCGTAGGTGGACGGAGCGTTGTGCTTCGGTACAGAATGAATTAACCCTTTATCGGCTATAGCTGATCCACTGTGCAGGAAGCGGGCAAGCGTCCGTTCCGACTTTCGATTCAAGCGCGTCGGCATTCGCAGCCGGGCTTGCGACCGTCAGCGGGGAGAACGATGTCGAGGCGCCGATGACCGCGGGTGACAATGAGAAGTTCGAGCAGTTCGCGGCCATTCTGACCACCGAGCTGCTCGACCGCACCCGCAAAAGTCTTGAACTGCTGACCCCCGAAGAGCAGCCGGCGGCCAAGCTCCCCTTTGCGCTGACCCCATCCTTTCAGGAAATCTACGCCGAACTGGTGCGCGTCGGGATATTCCCGGTGCTGCTCAGCCGCCGTCCGGTGCGGGCCATCGTCGGCGATGTGGATTGGCCGCGGGACGGGCGCGACTATCTGCTGACCGTGCTCGACGACCGCTCCAACGCCGTCTTCACCGCCTGGGATTACGCCTGGGACGCGCTGTGGGACGAGCGGAAAGTGGGGGCGGACAGCGGCTCCTCGGCGCCGGCCAAGAAGAAGGGCTTCTTCGCCTCGCTGTTCGGGCGCAAGGCGGACAAGCCGGAAAGGAAGACCAGCGAGCAGGGCGCGGAAGGCGATGTCATGGCCGGCCTCTACACCATGCTGAACGAGCAGGCGGAGCGTCGCGGCTACCTGCCGCTGTTCCATGACGACATCAAGGTGTTGAAGGGGCTGATCCGCGTCAAGCCGGCGCGCATCTTCCAGGCCTGGAAGGAAATCAACCAGTACCACCACCAGGAGTTCTACCTGTCGGGCCAGGATCAGGCCAAGCCGGGGGTGACTTCCGACTGCCTGCAGAAATGGCACTACAACCTGCCGGACCGGATCGGCGAGTTCCTGGTGCTGAAGGCGGCCGTCGACATGGAGTTCGTGAACAAGCCCTTCCTCGGCAAGTACATCCGGCAGTCGGCCCGCACCCAGGAGGAGGCCGAGAAGGGCATGCCCTATCTCGCTACCTACTGGAAGTCCATGAAGCAATCCGCCGCCGCTCAAGGCTGAGGTCCGCCATGATCCGCCGCTCCGTTCCCCTTCTCGTCGCGTTTCTGACGCTTTCCACTGGGGCGGCGGCGCAGCCGGTCGACCTGTCCGCGTGTCAATTCCTGACGGCTCACCGCCCGGCGCCGGGGGTGGAATACACGCCGGGCGTGGATGTAAACGGCAAGGCGGTGGCTCCCGCCGACCTGCCGGGCTCGGCGGGGGCTGCGCCGCCGCTGGAACGGTTCGACATCCCGGTGACCATCGACTTTGCCCGCCGCATGGGCTTCACGGTGCCGCAGGGCACGGCCGCGCCGGGCGTCGAGGTCGGCTATCTGACTTGGTACGCCAACCGGCTCTTCTTCAACGGCCAGCCCATCGGCGCACCGAGCGAGGCGGAGGTCTACGCCTATTGCCGCACCGTCCGATAGGCCGGTCCGCCCCCGGATGCGCGCCGTGACGATGGACAAGCGCGCGGCGGCTTCCTAAAGTCCCTGTCCCTGTTGCGGCCCGGCGCACCGCCGGACGAATCCCCTCGAAACCGAGAGCAGAGCCATGCGGCTGTCCACCTTCTTCCTGCCGACCCTCAAGGAGACCCCGACCGAGGCGCAGATCGTCTCGCACCGCCTGATGCTGCGGGCCGGGATGATCCGCCAGACCAGCGCCGGCATCTACGCCTGGCTGCCGCTGGGCCACCGGGTCCTGAAGAAGATCGAGCAGATCGTCCGCGAGGAGCAGGACGCCGCCGGCGCCCAGGAACTGCTGATGCCGACCATCCAGTCGGCGGAGCTGTGGAAGGAAAGCGGCCGCTACGACGATTACGGCAAGGAGATGCTGCGCATCACCGACCGTCACGACCGCGAGATGCTGTTCGGTCCCACGAACGAGGAGATGATCACCGACATCTTCCGCGCCTTCGTGAAGAGCTACCGCCAGCTACCGCTGAACCTCTACCACATCCAGTGGAAGTTCCGGGACGAGATCCGTCCCCGTTTCGGCGTGATGCGCGGGCGCGAGTTCCTGATGAAGGACGCCTACAGCTTCGACATCGACGCGGCCAGCGCCCGGCGCTCGTACCAGAAGATGTTCCTGGCCTATCTGCGCACCTTCGCCCGCATGGGGCTGAAGGCCATCCCGATGCGCGCCGACACCGGCCCCATCGGCGGCGACCTCAGCCACGAGTTCATCATCCTAGCCGAGACCGGCGAGAGTGGCGTCTTCTGCCACAAGGATTGGCTGACCCTGGACGTGCTGCAGAACGCGCCGGGCTTCGACGAGGACCTGCAGCCCTTCTTCGACACCTACACCTCGATCTACGCGGCGACCGACGAGAAGCACGAGCCGGGCAACTGCCCGGTAGCGGAGTCGGATCTGGTGTCGGCGCGCGGCATCGAGGTCGGCCACATCTTCAACTTCGGCACAAAGTACTCGAAGCCGATGAACGCCGTCGTCGCCGGTCCGGGCGGCGAGCCGGTTCCGGTGGAGATGGGCTCCTATGGCATCGGCGTGTCGCGCCTGATGGGCGCCATCATCGAGGCCAGCCACGACGACAACGGCATCATCTGGCCGGACGCCGTGGCGCCTTTCAACGTCGGGCTCGTCAACCTGAAGGTCGGCGACGCCGAGACCGACCGCGTCTGCCAGGAGCTGTACTACAAGCTTCGCGCCAACGGGATGGACGTGCTCTACGACGACCGCGATGAGCGTCCGGGCGTGAAGTTCGCCGACATGGACCTGATCGGCCTGCCGTGGCAGCTCGTCGTCGGGCCGCGCGGCCTGAAGAACGGCGTGGTCGAGCTGAAGCGCCGCGCCACCGGCGAGAAGCAGGAGCTGTCGGTGGAGAGCGCGCTGGAGAAGCTCTCGGCGTAACACCGTGGGGCCAGGGGAGCGGGCGTCTGGAAGGTCGCCCTTTTCCTGCCACGGTTAAGCACTTATGTTGCGGGGCGGCGGACTGGTTGCGGTCCGCCGCCTTTGCTTTTGCCGGGCCTCCGTCGCCCGTCCTTCGCTCATCGGGAGCCGCATGATCTTCTCCGCCTTCGAACGCATGGTCGCGATGCGCTATCTGCGGGCGCGCCGCCAGGAAGGGTTCATCTCGGTCATCGCGGGATTCTCGCTGCTGGGCATCGCGCTCGGCGTGGCGACGCTGATCATCGTGATGTCGGTGATGAACGGCTTCCGGGCGGAGCTTCTGGGCCGCGTCCTCGGCCTGAACGGCCACCTGAACGTCTACAGCGTCCGCGGCGGCCCACTGCCCGATTACGACCCGCTGGTGCAGCGCCTCCAGGGCGTGCCCGGCGTGGTCGGGGTGACGCCGACGGTGGAGGGCCAGGCGCTGGTCTCGGTGCGCGGGGTCGCCTCCGGCGCCGTGGTGCGCGGCGTGCGGCCGGAGGATTTCCGGGTGCGTCCGACGCTGTCCCGCAACATCGTGCGCGGAACGGCGGAAGCCTTCGGCGAAGACAACATCGCCATCGGCATCCGCATGGCGCAGCGGTTGGGGTTGGTGGTCGGCGACCAGCTCACCCTGATCGCGCCGCAGGGCAACGTGACGGCCTTCGGCACGGTGCCGCGGATGCGCAGCTTCACCATCGGCGCCGTGTTCGACGTGGGCATGTTCGAATACGACAACAGCTTCATCTTCCTGCCTCTGCCGGAGGCCCAGGCCTTCTTCCGCACGGGCGAGGCGGTGACCTCGCTGGAGGTCTTCGTCAGCGATCCGACCCAGATCCGCGCGGCGCGCGACGCCATCCAGTCGGCGGTGGCCGGGGTGGGGCGGGTGGTCGACTGGCAGCAGTCAAACGCCAGCTTCTTCACGGCGCTCCAGGTCGAGCGCAACGTGATGTTCCTGATCCTGTCGCTGATCATCACGGTGGCCGCCTTCAACATCATCTCCAGCCTGATCATGCTGGTGAAGGACAAGGGACGCGACATCGCCATCCTGCGCACCATGGGCGCCACCCGCGGGATGATCATGCGCATCTTCTTCCTGTCCGGCGCCTCGGTGGGGGTGGCGGGGACGCTGGTGGGGGTGGCCCTGGGCGTGTCCTTCGCGCTGAACATCGAGACGATCCGCCAGGGCATCCAGGCCCTGACCGGCACCAACCTGTTCAACGCCGAGATCTATTTCCTGTCGCAATTGCCGGCGAAGATCGACTGGTCGGAGGTGATCCAGGTCACCTTAATGGCGCTGGGCCTGTCCTTCGCCGCCACCGTCTACCCGTCCTGGCGGGCGGCACGCCTCGATCCGGTGGAGGCCCTGCGCTATGAGTGAGCCGATGCTGGAACTGTCGGGGATCGTCCGCACCTTTGAGCAGGCGGGGACGGAGCTTCATGTGCTGCGCGGGGCGGAGCTGACCGTCCATGCGGGCGAGCTGGTCGCGCTGGTTGGCCCGTCGGGCGCCGGCAAATCGACCCTGCTGCACATCGCCGGCCTGCTGGAGCGGCCTACGGCGGGCACCGTGCGGATCGCCGGGACCGACGTGTCCGCCCTGGACGACGGGAAGCGGACGGAGGTGCGCCGCCGCTCGGTCGGCTTCGTCTACCAGTTCCATCACCTGCTCCCGGAATTCTCCGCGCTGGAGAACATCGTGCTGCCGCAGATGATCAACGGCGTCGCCAAGCGCACCGCCCGCGAGCGCGCCCTGGAGCTGCTGCGGATGGTCGGGCTGGAGCCGCGCGCCGGCCATCGTCCAGCTCGCCTGTCGGGTGGCGAGCAGCAGCGGGTCGCCATCGCCCGCGCGCTGGCCAACGGGCCGGGCCTGCTGATCGCCGACGAACCCACTGGCAACCTCGACCCGCACACGGCGGAGGGGGTGTTCGCCATGCTGACCGCCATCGTGCGGCAGGCGCGGGTCGGCGCGCTGATCGCCACCCACAACCTGGAGCTTGCGAACCGCATGGACCGGGTGCTGGAAATGAGCGACGGGCTTTTGGTTGAGCATCGGTCCAACCCGGCCTGATCACTAAAAACTGATCCACGGGGAGTTGTCAGTCCCGGTTCCGCACCCCACACTCCGGCACAGGCTTGGCCAGCTCAGGCTTAAGGTCAAAACCGATCGGAAGGGTGAGGGATGGACCAGAAAATCATCGACCTGTACGACGAGTACACCCACAGGCCGCTGCCGCGCCGCGTCTTCCTGGAGCGGCTGGCGGTGCTGGCGGGCAGCGCGGCGGCCATTCCGGCGATCCTCTCTCAGATCGAGCCGAACTACGCCCTGGCCGCCGAGGTTCCGGAGGACGACAGCCGAATCGCCACGGACCGCGTCACCTTCCAGGGGGCGACCGGCGACGTTCAGGCCTACCGGGCCCGCCCGAAGCTGGCCGAGCAGGCGCCGTCGGTGGTGGTGATCCACGAGAACCGTGGCCTGAACCCTTACATCGAGGATGTGACGCGGCGGCTGGCGGTGGCCGGCTTCGTCGCCATGGCCCCGGATCTGCTGTCCCCGCTGGGCGGCACCCCGCAGGATCCCGACCGTGCCCGCGAGATGATCGGCCAGCTTGACCCCGACAAGACGGTGAACAACCTGATCGCGTCGATGAGCGACCTGATGGCCTACCGCTACTCCAACGCCAAGGTGGGGGCCATCGGCTTCTGCTGGGGCGGCGGCATGACAAACCGGCTGGCCATCAAGGCGCCGGACCTCAAGGCGGGCGTCGTCTTCTACGGCCCGGCGCCCGACCCGGCGCTGGTCACCACGATCAAGGCGCCGCTCCAGCTCCACTACGCTGGGCTGGACAACAATGTGAACGCCAAGGTGCCGGCTTATGAGGAGGCCCTGAAAAAGGGCGGCAAGTCCTACGAACTCTTCATGTACGACAACGTGAATCACGCCTTCCACAACGACACGTCGGCGGAGCGCTACAACAAGGAGGCGGCGGACCTCGCCTGGGGCCGGTCCGTGGAGTTCCTCAAGAAGAACCTGACCTGAGCGATCAGGCCCTTGTCAGGGCCGATGGGTGGCGGGCCGTGCGGAGGGCAGCTTCAGCACGGCCACCGCCAGCCCGGCAAGCACCAGAAGCGCGCCGGCCATCTTCAGCGGGGTGAAGCTCTCCCCCAGGACCAGCGCGCTGGAACTCATGCCGAAGACCGGCACCAGCAGCGAGAAGGGCGCCACCAGGCTCGCCGGGTAATGGCGCAGCAGGAAGCCCCAGGCGGCGAAGCCGAACAGCGTCGCTCCGAAGGCGATGTAGGCCACCGCTCCGACGCCCAGCGGAGTCAGATGCGTCAGGGCCTGCCACGCCCGGTCCGGCCCCTCCAACCCCAGCGACAGCAGCAGCAGCGGGATCGGCGGCACCACGCTGACCCACAGCATCATGCGGAACAGGTCCGGCGCCCTGGCCTGCTTCATCAGCAGGTTCGCCACGCCCCAGGTGGCCGCGGCGGCCATCACCAGCCCGAGCCCGAGCAGGGAATCGCCCGCCGGCATCTCCAGCGCGATCAGCCCGATCCCGGCGAAGGCCACCGCCATTCCCAGCACCTGCTTCGGTCCGGGCCGCTCCCCTAGAACCAGGGCGGCGAACAGGGCGGTGAAGAAGGCCTGCGACTGCAGCACCAGCGACGACAGCCCCGCCGGCATGCCGATGTCCATCCCGATGAACAGCAGCGAGAACTTCACCACCCCCAGCACCATCCCGATGCCCAGAATGAAGCGCCAGGGCACCGGCGGACCGCCGCCAACGCCCAGCACGAGAAGCGGCAGCGCCGCCAGAGCGAAGCGTAGGGCGCAGAACAGGATCGGCGGGAAATCCGCCAGCCCGACCTTGATCGCGACGAAGTTGAAGCCCCAGATCGCCGCGACGGCGACGGCAAGGCCGATGTGAGCGGTGCGCATGGGAGTGGAGGCTAGAGACGCACTGACTGTCGGTCAATGGGGGGCGGATGCACCCATTGCGGGTCAGACCTCCGAATCTGTTCACTTGTCGGTATGCAGGATGCGGCACTCGTCCAGGGCGGCCAGCGCCCAGGAGGAGCCGCCCAGATTGACGTCGCCGATCTCCGTGCCGCCGCCGTCCCGCTGCAGCGTCACCGCGCGCGACCGCATGAAGGGTTCGAACAGGTCCTCGTACTTTGGCAGTTCGACCGGAACCACCACGCCGCCGTCGGGCAGGGGGCTAGCCTCCAGCGCCATGGTCTCGCCATCGGGGAAGATGGCGGTCAGGCGGCTTTCCGTGTCCTTGTCGGCCTGGGCGTGCTGGTCGGCGTTGACCAGCATGGCCGCCCCCTTCGCCGTCGCCCGGAAGGAAAGGGGGGAGGAGTCGTCCGCCCGCGTGGCGTAGCAATAGGCCGATCCGGTCTTGGTCGCCGGATGCGCCCGCACGACCCAGCCCTTGTTCTGCGCGACGACGCGCCCCGGTGCGTCGGACAGGGGGGAGGCGGGCGCAACGGTCGGCGGCGGCCGGTGGGTCTGCTCCGCGGACGGTGCGGGGGCGCCGGTGGTCTGGCAAGCCGTGAGGAGCGTGGCCGCCAGCACCGCCAGGACGGCGCTGGAGCGGATGCGACGCATGGAACGGGTCATTCTCGGATCGTGGCTCTGCCTCTTTCGATAGCACGAACACGCATGATCGGGGAATCTTCCCTTACTTTCGACGGGGTTGGCGCATCGCCGCATGGCCGGGCCCGCGCTTGGTCCCTTGCAGTGCGGGACGGGATGCGCGACGACTAAGGGAGACGTCCCCCTTCGCTGGAACCGGTGCCCATCTCCGCCATGCCCCACACCGACTTCATCCACCTGCGCGTCCACTCCGCCTATTCCCTGTCCGAGGGCGCCATCAAGGTGAAGGAGCTGGTCAAGCTCTGCCAGAAGAAGGGGATGCCGGCGGTCGCCGTGACCGACACCGGCAACCTGTTCGGCGCGCTGGAGTTCGCGCTGGCCGCCGCAGATTCGGGCGTGCAGCCGATCATCGGCACGGTCCTGGGCATCACCCGAGTCGGTCCCGCCAACGGCAAGCCGGGCCTGCCGGGCAAGGCGGCGTCGGTCCCCGACCAGCTCGTCCTGCTCTGCCAGACCGACGAGGGCTACCGCAACCTGATGAAGCTGGTGTCCAAGGCCTTCCTGGAATCGGACCCGATGGCCGGGCCGCAGATCCCGCTGGACGCGCTGGAGGGCCATTCCGCCGGGCTGATCGCGCTGACCGGCGGTCCCGCCGGCTCGGTCGGGCGGCTGCTGGGCGAGGGGCAGAAGGATCTGGCGCTCGACGTGCTGGAGCGGCTGAAGCGGCTGTTCCCAGGCCGGCTCTATGTCGAGCTTCAGCGCCACCGCGACCATTTCGCGGTGATCGAGGACGCCATCGAGCCGGCGCTGATCGACCTCGCCTACGCTCATGACCTGCCGCTGGTCGCCACCAACGACTGCTATTTTGCGACCGAGGACATGTACGAGGCGCACGACGCGCTGCTCTGCATCGCCGAGGGCGCCTACATCAGCCAGACCGAGCGCCGCCGCCTGACCCCCGACCACCGCTTCAAGTCGGCCGAGGAGATGCGGGACCTGTTCAAGGACCTGCCGGAGGCGGTGGACAACACGGTCGCCATCGCCAAGCGCTGCTCCTTCCTGCTGAAGCCGATCAAGCCCATCCTGCCGCCCTTCCCCTGCGAGGGCGGCCGCGACGAGGGGGAGGAACTGCGCGCCCAGTCCCGCGAGGGCCTGGAGATGCGGCTGAACAGCGTCGTCTACACCCCGGACATGACGCCGGAGCAGCGGGCGGAGACCCGCAAGACCTATTTCGAACGGCTGGAGTTCGAGCTGGACGTCATCGTGTCGATGAAGTTCCCCGGCTACTTCCTGATCGTGTCGGACTTCATCAAATGGGCCAAGGCGCACGACATCCCGGTGGGGCCGGGCCGTGGTTCGGGCGCCGGCTCGGTCGTCGCCTGGGCGCTGACCATCACCGATCTGGACCCGCTGCGCTTCGGCCTGCTGTTCGAGCGATTCCTGAATCCCGAACGCGTGTCGATGCCCGACTTCGACGTGGACTTCTGCCAGGACCGCCGCGAAGAGGTGATCCGCTACGTCCAGGACAAGTACGGCTACGACCGCGTCGCCCAGATCATCACCTTCGGTAAGCTGCAGGCCCGCGCCGTGCTGCGCGACGTCGGGCGCGTGCTGCAGATGCCCTACGGGCAGGTGGACAAGATCTGCAAGCTGGTGCCGAACAACCCGGCCAACCCGGTGACGCTCCAGCAGGCGCTGGACAGCGAGGAGATGCTGCGCCAAGCCCGCGACGGCGACGAGACGGTGGCGCGCCTCGTCAACATCGCGCTGAAGCTGGAAGGGCTGTACCGCCACGCCTCGACCCACGCGGCGGGCGTGGTGATCGCCGACCGCCCGCTGCACGATCTGGTGCCGCTGTACCGGGACCCGCGATCCGACATGCCGGTCACCCAGTTCAACATGAAGTTCGTCGAGCAGGCCGGTCTGGTGAAGTTCGACTTCCTCGGCCTGAAGACGCTGACCGTGCTGAAGACGGCGGTGGACCTGATCGAGGACAAGCCGGACCTGACCACGGTCACGCTCGACGACCCCAGAAGCTACGAGATCCTCGGCCGCGCCGAATCGACCGGCGTGTTCCAGTTGGAAAGCTCGGGCATGCGCGACGTGCTGCGCCGGCTGAAGCCGAACCGGCTGGAGGACATCATCGCGCTGGTGTCGCTCTACCGCCCCGGCCCGATGGACAACATCCCCAAATACATCAAGGTGAAGAACGGGGAGGAGCTGCCCGACTACATGAACCCGGCCTTGGAGCCGATCCTGAAGGAGACCTTCGGGATCATGATCTACCAGGAGCAGGTCATGCAGATCGCCCAGGTGCTGTCCGGCTATTCGCTGGGCGGCGCCGATCTTCTGCGCCGCGCCATGGGCAAGAAGATCAAGGAGGAGATGGATAAGGAGCGCGACAAGTTCGTCGTCGGCGCCAAGGACAAGGGCGTGGACCCCGATCAGGCCAGCATGATCTTCGATCAGGTGGCCAAGTTCGCCGGCTACGGCTTCAACAAGAGCCACGCCGCCGCCTACGCCCTGGTCGCCTACCACACCGCCTATCTGAAGGCGAACCACCCGGTGGAGTTCATGGCGGCGTCGATGACGCTCGACCTCGGCAACACCGACAAGCTGAACGTCTTCCGGCAGGAGCTGGTGCGGCTGAAGATCAAGCTGCTGACTCCGGACATCAACAAGTCCGACAGCATCTTCGGGGTCGAGGCGCTGGCCGACGGCGCAAAGGCGGTGCGCTACGCGCTGGCCGCGGTGAAGGGCGTCGGCCTGCCCGCCATGAAGGCGGTGGTTGAGGAGCGGCGCAAGAACGGCCCCTACAGGAGCCTGTTCGATTTCGCCCGCCGCCTCGACCTGAAGACCATCAACAAGCGCCAGCTGGAGAACCTGACCTGCGCCGGCGCTTTCGACGGGATCAACCCCAACCGCGCCCAGGTGCATGCGGCGCTGGAGACGCTGATCCGTTACGCCCAGGCCGAGGCGGCCGAGCGCGACAGCGGCATCGGCAACCTGTTCGGCGGCGCTGGCGGAGGCCTGAAGGAGCCGGACCTGCCCAAGGTCAAGGAGTGGGAGCCGCTGGAGAAGCTGAAGCACGAGTTCGGCGCCATCGGCTTCTACCTGTCCGCTCACCCGCTGGACGCCTTCGCCGGTCCGCTGGCCCGCATGCGTGTGGTGCGCTCGGCGGACCTCGCCACGGCGGTGACCGGCGGCGGCTCGACCCGGCGCAGCGTCGCCGGCATCGTGGTCAGCCGCAAGGAGAAGACGGCGAAGTCGGGCAACCGTTTCGCCTTCGTGGAACTGTCCGACGGCAGCGGCGGCTATGAGGTGACGGTCTTCTCCGAGGTGCTGGCGACCAACCGCGACCTGTTGGAGGCCGGACGCCCGGTCCTGATGACCGTGGACGTCCAGACGAACGGCGAGGACATCCGTCTGACCTGCCAGGAGGTGAAGCCGCTGGAGGACGCCGTCGCCCAGGTTTCCGACGGTTTGAAGGTGGTGGTGCGCGACGGCGGTCCGGTGGAGAGCATCCGCGGCATGCTGGAGCGGCTGGCGCGCGGCAAGGGAAAGATCCACCTGCTGGTCGAGATCGACCCGTTGAAGGAGGTGGAGATCCAGCTTCCCGGTTCCTTCAACATCACCAACCAGAGCCGCGCCGCGCTGAAGGCGGTGCCGGGCGTGGTGGAGGTGGTGGAGCTGTAAGGAACGGCTCCTCCGTTGCGAAGCGGTACGCGCCGCAGCGCATTCCGGCCGAACCAATTGCCAAACCGGTGTTGCCAAAGCGGTTGCGGCGGGCTATGTAAGCGCCGTCGTCAAAACCTCACGCGGGCTGGCGGTCCCTCGGCTTTACCCCGATGGCCCGATCCGGTGTCCTGTCAAACGGACAGTGCCCGCGGCGGAGCAACCGGAAAAGGACTTTTCCAAATGGCTATTCCGTCTTTCACCATGCGCCAGCTGCTCGAAGCCGGCGTCCACTTCGGCCACCACACCCGCCGCTGGAACCCGAAGATGGGCACGTACATCTTCGGCGTGCGCAATGGTGTGCACATCATCGACCTGGAGCAGACCGTCCCGGCGCTGCACCGCGCCCTGCAGGCCGTCCGTGACGTCGTCGCCGGCGGCGGCCGCGTCCTGTTCGTCGGCACCAAGCGCCAGGCCCAGGAGAAGGTGGCCGAGGCCGCGTCGAAGTGCGGCCAGTACTACGTCAACCACCGCTGGCTCGGCGGCATGCTGACCAACTGGAAGACCATCTCCCAGTCGATCAAGCGCCTGCGCGAGATGGAAGAGCGCCTGGGCGGCGACACCTCGGGCCTGACCAAGCGCGAAATCCTCGAGCTGACCCGTGAGCGCGACAAGCTGGAGCGCGCGCTGGGCGGCATCAAGGAAATGGGCGGCCTGCCGGACGTCCTCTTCATCATCGACACCAACAAGGAGTCGATCGCCGTCAAGGAAGCCAACAAGCTCGGCATTCCGGTCATCGCGGTGATCGACAGCAACTCCGATCCGGACGGCGTGGCCTTCCCGATCCCGGGCAACGACGACGCCCTGCGCGCGATCGACCTGTACTGCGAGCTGGTGAACGGCGCCGTGCTCGACGGTCTGCAGGCCGAGATGAGCGCCGCCGGCATCGACGTCGGCTCCAGCGAGGAGGCTCCGGCCGAGCAGCTGCCGGAAGCCGAAGCGGAAGAGGCCGCGCCGGCTGAGCAAGCCCAGGCCTGATCCCGGTGATACGGGGCAGCCGGGCCTTATGACCTATGGCCCGGCTGCCTTTTTTATGAGTTGTTTGGATCAACCCGATCCGCTTGGATCTGTTCGGAAGGAAGAGGGCGAAACCATGGCCGAGATTACCGCCGCGCTCGTCAAGGAACTGCGCGAGAAGACCGGCGCGGGCATGATGGACTGCAAGAAGGCGCTGGCCGAGACCCAGGGCGACCTCGAGGGCGCCGTTGACTGGCTGCGCAAGAAGGGCCTCGCCGCCGCCGCCAAGAAGTCCGGCCGCGTCGCCGCCGAGGGTCTGGTCGCCGTCGCCACCGCCGGCACCGCGGGTGCCGTCGTCGAGGTGAACGCCGAGACCGACTTCGTCGCGCGCAACGACAAGTTCCAGGCCTTCTCCCTGAAGGCCGCCGAGCTGGTCCTGTCCGGTTCGGGCGACGTCGAGGGTCTGAAGGGCACCGCCTATCCGGACGCCGGCCGCACGGTCCAGGAAGAGCTGACCAACCTGATCGCCACCATCGGCGAGAACATGAACATCCGCCGCTCGGCCAAGCTGTCGGTTCCGGCGGGCGTCGTCGTGTCCTACGTCCACTCGGCCATCGCGCCGGGCCTCGGCAAGATCGGCGTTCTGGTCGCCCTGGAGTCGACCGGCGACACCGCCAAGCTGAACGAGCTGGGCAAGCAGGTCGCGATGCACATCGCCGCCGCCCGTCCGGACGCCCTGGACATCGCCGACGTCGACACTTCCGCGCTGGAGCGTGAGCGCAACGTGCTCGCCGAGCAGGCCCGCGCCTCCGGCAAGCCAGAGAATATCGTCGAGAAGATGCTCGAAGGCCGCATCCGCAAGTACTACGAGGAAGTGGTGCTGCTGGAGCAGACCTACGTGATCGACGGCGAGACCAAGGTCCGCAAGGTCGTGGAGAACGCCGCCAAGGACGTCGGCGCCCCGGTCAAGGTGACGGGCTTCGTCCGCTTCGCGCTGGGCGAGGGCATCGAGAAGGCGGAGAGCGATTTCGCCGCCGAAGTCGCCGCCGCCGCCGGCCAGAAGTAAGGACCCGGCGACCCGCCGCACGCACTCTTCACACCAACCGGGAGAAAGCCCCCCATGGCCCAGACCACCGGGACCACCGAGCCGGCTGACGGCGTCCGCTTCAAACGAGTCCTGCTGAAGGTGTCGGGCGAGGCGTTGATGGGTCAGCGCGACTACGGCCTCGACCCGGAGGTGGTCAACCGCGTCGCCAACGAGGTGAAGGCGGTGATCCAGCTGGGCGTCCAGGTCAGCCTGGTCATCGGCGGGGGCAACATCTTCCGCGGCGTGAAGGGTGCGGCGAGCGGCATGGAGCGCGCCTCAGCCGACTATATCGGGATGCTCGCCACCGTCATGAACGCCCTGTCGATGCAGAGCGCTCTGGAGCGGATGGGTGTCGCGACCCGCGTGCAGTCGGCCATTCCCATGTCGTCGGTGTGCGAGCCGTACATCCGGCGCCGCGCCATCCGGCACATGGAGAAGGGGCGCGTGGTGATCTTCGCCGCCGGAACCGGCAACCCCTTCTTCACAACCGACACCGCCGCCGCTCTGCGTGCGTCGGAGATGGGCTGCGATGCCCTGCTGAAGGGCACGCAGGTGGACGGCGTCTACACCGCCGACCCGAAGAAGGTGAAGGACGCCGAGCGTTACGAGCGCCTGAACTATCTCGAAGTCCTGGCGAACGATCTGCAGGTGATGGACGCTTCCGCGATCTCCCTGGCGCGTGAAAGCCACATCCCCATACTCGTGTTCTCGATCCACACACCCGGTGCTTTCGCCGAAGTGATGCAGGGCCGGGGCAAGTTTACGATCATCAACGAAGAAACGGAGTGAGCCCGTGGCTGCGCCCGATGCATCGGATCTCAAGCGCCGCATGGAAGGAGCGCTTGAGGCGTTTCGCAAGGAGTTGAGCGGTCTGCGCACCGGCCGCGCCTCCGCCAGCCTGCTTGAGCCCGTCACCATTGAGGCTTACGGCGCCAGGATGCACCTCAAGGAGGTCGGCACCGTCAGCGTGCCGGAGCCGCGCCTGATCGTCGTGCAGGTGTGGGACCGCGGCATGGTCAAGGCCGTGGAGAAGGGCATCCGAGATTCGGGTCTCGGCCTGAACCCGCAGACGGAAGGCCAGTCGATCCGCGTGCCGTTGCCCGACCTGACGCAGGAGCGCCGCAAGGAGCTGGCCAAGGTCGCCCACAAATACGCCGAGCAGGCTCGCGTCGCCGTGCGCAACGTGCGCCGCGACGGCATGGACAGCCTGAAGAAGGCGGAGAAGGCCGGCGACATCTCGCAGGACGAGCACAAGGGGCTCGGCGAGAAGGTCCAGGCGCTGACCGACCAGTACATCAAGCTGGTCGACGATGCGCTTGCGGCGAAAGAAAAGGACATTATGCAGGTCTGACGGCATGCGCGACGCGGAAGACAGCCGCCCCCTGCGCCCGCCCGCGCACGTGGCCGTGATCATGGACGGCAACGGGCGTTGGGCGAAGTCCAGAGGGCTGCCCCGCACCGCCGGCCATAAAAAGGGCGTGGACGCCGTCCGCCGGACGGTCGAAGCCGCGGGCGACCTGGGGATCGGCTATCTGACGATCTTCAGCTTCTCGTCCGAGAACTGGCGTCGGCCGGAGGAGGAGGTGTCCGACCTCATGCAGCTCCTGCGCTTCTACCTGCGCAGCGAGATTGCCGACCTCCACCGGAACGGCGTGCGCCTGCGCGTCATCGGCGACCGGGCCCGCTTGTCCAAGGACATCGTCGGCCTGATCGAGAACGCCGAGAATCTGACCCGCGACAACCGCAAGCTGACCCTCGTGGTGGCGTTGAGCTATGGCTCCCGCCAGGAGATCACGCTGGCGGCTCGGCGCTTGGCCGAAGAGGTGAAGGCGGGGACGCTCGATCCCGCGGACATCACCGAGGACCGGCTGTCCGAACGCCTGTTCACCGCCGACATCCCGGACCCCGACCTGATCGTCCGCACCAGCGGCGAGAAGCGCATCAGCAACTTCCTGCTCTGGCAGGCGGCGTATGCCGAGCTGGTCTTTGTGGACACGCTCTGGCCTGACTTTTCCAAGCGTGACCTGGAGGCGGCGATTGAAGAGTTCCACCGACGGGAACGTCGCTTCGGCGCAACCACCGGCACCCGCTAAATCCGGCGACCTGAAGACGCGCGCCATCTCGGCGCTCGTCCTGGCTCCGCTTGTCCTGGCCGCGGTCTGGGCCGGCGGCTGGATTTTCCACGCCCTGATCGCGCTCGGCGCCGTGGCCTCCGCCGTGGAGTGGGGCAACCTCGTTCCCTGCCGCCGCAAGGCTGCCGCCATCGCGTTATCGGTGGCCGGCGTCCTGCTGGCCCTTACCGCGCAGATCGCCGCCGGGCCGTGGGCGGCCGTGGTCGTCGCCATCCTGGCCACGGCCGGTGTCGCGCTGGCCTCGGGCGGGCCTGACCGCGGTCTGTCCGGAGGCGGCGTCCTCTACGTCGTGGCCGGTCTGGCCGGTCTGATGTGGCTGCGCGACGATCCGGAGTCCGGCCTCGCGCTGTTCCTCTTCACCATGCTCGGCGTCTGGGCGACCGACATCGGCGCCTACGCCGCCGGACGCACCATCGGCGGGCCGAAGCTGGCCCCGCGCATCAGTCCGAAGAAGACATGGGCCGGTCTGATCGGCGGCATGGCCTCCTCCGCCCTGGTGGGGTGGGGGGTGGCTCTGGCGGCCGGCGCGCAACGGCCGTTGCTGGCTCTTGCGGTGGGTGCCGTTCTGGCTGTGGTGGCGCAAGCGGGCGACCTCTTCGAATCCGCGGTCAAGCGCCGTTACAACGTGAAGGACAGCGGCCATCTCATTCCTGGTCACGGGGGAATCCTGGACCGCATCGACGGGCTGCTCGCCGCGGCCCCGGTGCTGGCCCTGTTCCACGCGACCATCGGCATGGCAATCGCATGGTGGTGACGGGGTCATGGTTGTGAAGGCTGAAGAGGCGGGGAATGCGCCGCGCCGCGTGACGATCTTCGGTTCGACCGGATCGGTCGGCACGCAGACGGTGGACCTCGTCGCCCGCGATCCGGAGCGCTTCCCGGTGGAGGCGCTGACCGCCAACCGCAACGTTGCCCTCCTCGCCGAGCAGGCGCGGCAACTCCGCCCGAAGCTGGCCGTGGTCGCCGACCCCGCCGCCTACGCCGACCTCAAGGAGGCGCTGGCCGGTACCGGCGTGGAGGCCGCCGCCGGCCCCCAGGCGGTGGCCGAGGCCGCGGAGCGTCCCGCCGAATGGGTGATGGCCGCCATCGTCGGCGCCGCCGGGCTGGAGCCCACGCTGGCCGCCGTGCGCCGCGGCGCCTGCGTCGCCTTCGCCAACAAGGAGGTGCTGGTCTGCGCCGGCGCCCTGATGATGGAGGAGGTGCGCCGCCACGGCGCCAACCTGCTGCCGGTCGACAGCGAGCATTCGGCGATCTACCAAGTCTTCGACTTCGACCGGCTGGACAGCGTCCAGCGCCTGATCCTGACGGCTTCCGGCGGCCCCTTCCGGACGAAGGACCGCGCCTTCATGGCCACGGCGACGCGCGAGCAGGCGGTCGCCCACCCGACCTGGGAGATGGGCGCCAAGATCTCCATCGACAGCGCCACCATGATGAACAAGGGGCTGGAGATCATTGAGGCGCATTTCCTCTTCGGTGTTCCCGAGGAGAAGATCGACGTGCTGGTCCACCCCCAATCGGTCGTGCATTCGCTCGTCGAGTATGTGGACGGCTCGGTCCTGGCGCAGCTCGGCACGCCGGACATGCGCACGCCGATCGCCTACGCGCTCGGCTGGCCGGCGCGCATCCCGACGCCCGCCGAACGGTTGGACCTCGTCAAGGCCGCAACCTTGACCTTCGAGGCGCCGGACCCCGACCGATTCCCGGCCCTGAGGCTCGCCCGGGCCGCCTTGCAAAGCGGTGGGGGCGCTCCTACTATTCTCAGTGCCGCCAACGAGGTGGCCGTGCAGGCGTTTCTCGACCGCCGGATCGGCTTTCTCGACATCGAACGGATCGTCGAGGGGGTGTTGGGCACGCTGCCGCACCGGCCGCTCCGCGACCTTGGCGCGGTGCGCGACACCGACGCCGAGGCGCGCCGCGTGGCGGCCGACCGGGTCGCGGCCCTGGCACGCTGAGTCTTTTTCCGGGCGCGGACCGCGAAGGAACCGCTCCGGGATGCAAAAGGATGTGATGGACGTCATGGGCGGCTTCGGGACCACGCTTCTGTCTTTTCTGCTGGTCCTCACCGTGCTCGTGTTTGTGCACGAACTCGGTCACTACCTCGTGGCGCGCCGCAACGGCGTGCGGATCGAGGTCTTCTCCATCGGTTTCGGGCCTGAGCTGTTCGGCTGGACCGACCGCTCGGGAACGCGCTGGAAGTTCAGCGCGATCCCTCTCGGCGGCTATGTGAAGATGTTCGGCGACGCCGACCCGGCGAGCACGCCCGGCGCCCACACGCAGAGCATGAGCGCCGAGGAGCAGGCGGTCTCCTTCCACCACAAGCGGCTCGGACAGCGAGCGGCCATCGTGGCGGCGGGACCCATCGCGAATTTCCTGTTCGCCATCGTCGCCCTGACCATCCTCTTCGCCACCGCCGGCCAGTCCTTCACCCCGCCGGACGTCGGCGGCGTGCAGCCGGGCAGCGCCGCGGAGCGCGCCGGGCTGCAGCCCGGCGACCTGATCGTCTCGATCAACGGCAGCGGCATTCAGCGATTCGAGGAAATCCGGCAGATCGTCTCCATGCAGCCGGGGGCGCCGCTGGAGATGGTGGTGCAGCGCGACGGGCGCTCGGTCAACCTGACGGCGACTCCGGACGTGCGCGAGGTCACCGACCGACTCGGCAACACCCACCGCATCGGCCAGCTCGGCATCATGCGCGGCGGGGCGGAGACGAAGCGCCACGACCCGCTGACCGCGCTGTGGCAGGCGGGACGGGAGGTCGTCGGCATGGTCTCCGGCACCTTCGTGGCGCTGGGACAGATGATCGAGGGTTCGCGCGGCACCGAGGAGCTGGGCGGACCGCTGCGCATCGCCCAGATGTCCGGCGAGGTCGCGCAATCCGGCTGGTATCCGCTGATCTGGTTCATGACCTTCCTGTCCGTGAACCTCGGCATGATCAATTTGTTTCCGGTTCCGCTGCTTGACGGCGGCCATCTGATGTTTTACGCCCTTGAAGGACTCCGTGGGCGTCCTCTCGGACCTAAAGCGCAAGAATACGGTTTCCGCATCGGGCTTGCTTTGGTATTAACGCTCATGGTTTTCGCCACGTGGAACGATCTTGTTCAGCTTCGCGTGGTGGATTTCTTTAGGGGGCTCATTTCCTGAGGGATGCCCCCAAAGCCAGGGAGCGAGCTTTGCGGGTGTCGAGCAGGGTTCTGGCGTTCGGCCTGATGGCCGGTTGCGCCATGACGACGGTTTCTCTTGCCCTTTCCCACGCAGCCTGGGCCCAGGCGGGCGCGCCCAAACCGGGCGCGGCGAAATCCGCCGCGTTCGGCGATGGGACGCTGGTGGCGCAGATGTTCTCGGGCGGCACCATCCGGGACATCCGGGTGGAAGGCGTTCAGCGCATCGAGCCGACGACGGTCCGCTCCTACCTCGCGGTGGCGCCCGGCGATCCCTTCGATCCCGACCGCATCGACCAGTCGCTGAAGGCCCTGTTCAACACGGGCCTGTTCGCCGACGTCGTGCTGAAGCGCGACGGCGACGCGCTGGTGGTGCAGGTGGCGGAAAACCCCATCATCAACCGCATCGCCTTCGAGGGGAACCGGCGCATCGAGAAGGAGAACCTGGAGAAGGAAATCCAGCTCCGTCCCCGCGTCGTCTACACCCGCACGCGTGTCCAGAGCGACGTGCAGCGCATCCTGGACATCTACCGCCGCCAGGGCCGCTTCGCCGCGACGGTCGAGCCGAAGATCATCCAGCTCGACCAGAACCGCGTCGATCTGGTGTTCGAGATCAACGAGGGTGTGCGCACCGGCGTGCGCAGCATCACCTTCATCGGCAACGAGAAATTCTCCGACGGGACGCTGCGCGAGGCGATCCAGACGCGGGAAAGCGCCTGGTGGCGCTTCATGACGTCGGACGACAACTACGATCCGGACCGCCTGAACTACGACCGCGACCTGCTGCGCCGCTACTACCTCAAGGAAGGCTACGCCGACTTCCGCGTCGTCTCCGCCGTGGCGGAGCTGACGCCGGACCGCGAGGACTTCGTCATCACCTTCACGGTGGACGAGGGCGAGCGCTACAAGTTCGGCAAGATGGACATCAGCACCTCCCTGAAGGCGTTGGACCCGGAGCAGCTGCGCAGCGTGCTGAGCACGCGCGAGGGCGACTGGTACAACGCTCAGGAGGTGGAGAACACCATCACCAAGCTGTCCAACGCCGTCGGTGACCTGCAATACGCCTTCGTGGACGTCCGCCCGCGCATCTCGCGCAACCGCGACAACCAGACCATCGACATCGTCTACGACATCGTCGAAGGCCCGCGCGTCTTCGTGGAGCGCATCGACGTGACCGGCAACGTCCGCACGCTGGACAAGGTGGTCCGGCGCGAGATGCTGCTGTCCGAAGGCGACCCGTTCAGCACGACCAAGCTGCGCCGTTCCGAGCAGCGCATCAAGGACCTGGGCTATTTCGAGCGCGTCAACATCACCACCGCGGAAGGCTCGGCGCCCGACCGCACCGTGATGAACGTCGAGGTGACCGAGCAGTCCACCGGTGAAATCTCCATCGGCGCCGGCTACTCGACCTCGGACGGTCCGCTGGCCGACTTCTCGATCCGCGAGCGCAACCTGCTGGGCCGCGGCCAGGATCTGCGCTTCGGCGCCACCGTGTCGGGCAGCCGCCAGGAATACGACGTCTCCTTCACGGAGCCTTATTTCCTGGACCGCGACCTGTCCGCCGGTTTCGACCTGTTCCGCATCACCCGCGACTATCAGGACGAAAGCTCCTTCGACGAGAAGAGCACCGGCATGGCCCTGCGCATGGGCTATCCGCTGACGGAGAACCTGCGCCAGCGCGTCTACTACCAGCTCCAGAACACCGACATCACCAGCGTTCCCAGCTCGGCCTCCCGGTACATTCAGGACCAGAAGGGCTCGCGCCTGACCTCGCTGATCGGGCAGGAGTTGACGTACGACCGCCGCAACAGCCGCCTGAACCCGACCGAAGGTTATTACATCCGGTTGACGAACGATCTCGCAGGTCTGGGTGGCGACGCCCGCTTCCTGCGCAATCGTCTCGGCGCCGGCTATTACCTGCCGCTGTTCGACGAGAGCTGGGTCGTCAGCGCCACCGGCGAGGTCGGCTACATCGTCGGCATCGGTGACGACGGCATCGCCCTGTCCGATCGCTTCTTTATCGGCGGTGACACGCTGCGTGGTTTCAACACCGCCGGCATCGGCCCGCGCGACCTGCGCACCGGCGACGCCCTGGGCGGCACCCGCTATTACCGCGGGTCGGTCGAGATGACCTTCCCGGTCGGCCTGCCCGAGGAATTCGGGCTGAAGGGCCATGCCTTCACCGACGTCGGCACGCTGGGCAAGGTCGACATCAACGATCCGCTCGTCCCCGACGACGAATCGGTCCGCCTGTCGGTCGGCACCGGCTTGTCCTGGCGCTCGCCCTTCGGGCCGATCCGCCTTGACTTTGCGGTCCCGATTCTCAAGGAAGATTACGACAAGAAAGAGATCTTCCGCTTCAGCTTTGGAACCAGGTTCTAACATGCAGTTCAGCAAGCTCAGGGCGCTGGTCGCCGCCGGTGCGGTGTTGGCGGGCGTCGCGATGGCGACGCCGTCCTTCGCCCAGGACAAGCCGACCGACAACCTCAAGGCGCCGGTCATCGCCGTGGTCGACGTGCAGAAGATCATGCAGGAGTCGAACGCCTCCAAGGGCGTCTCGAAGTCCTTCGAAACGCTGCGCGAGACCTACCAGAAGGAAATCGCCTCGCTGGAGGACAAGCTGCGCAAGTCCGAGGAGGAACTGCGCAAGCAGCAGACCGTGCTGGCTCCGGACGCGCTGGCCAACAAGCGCCGCGACTTCGAGAAGCAGGTCGGCGAGGTCCAAAAGACGGTGCAGAGCCGCAAGCGCGCCCTGGAAAACGCGCTGAACGAGGCGATGGCCGTCGTCCACAAGAACATGGTGGAGATCGTGGCAGACGTCGCGCGCGAGCGCGGCGCCAATCTGGTTCTCGCCCGCCAGCAGTTCGTCCTGGTCGACACCCAGCTCGACGTCACCGACGTCGTGCTGGAGCGGGTGAACAAGAAGCTGCCCCAGGTCGCGCTGACCGTTCCCAAGCAATAAGGCGCGTCGGAACAAGCCGCCACGCTTCCGCAGGGAGGCGTGGCGGCTTTTTGTTTGCGCAAAGGGGGGACCGGAATGCCGTCGGCGTCGGGATTGCCAAATCCCCGGAAATGGGGCACAAGGGGCTTCGTCCCGGGCCGCCGCAGGCGCGGCGCGGGACGTTCTCGTGGATTTTGAAAGGCGGGCGGCCGGACCATGGATGTGACGGCGGACAACAAGAAGATAGCCGACCTCGACATCATGCGGATCATGGAAATGATCCCGCATCGCTATCCGATTCTGATGATCGACCGGGTGATCGACATCACCCTGGGTGAAAGCGCCACCGGCGTGAAGAACGTCACCATCAACGAGCCGTTCTTCCAGGGGCACTTCCCGTCGCGGCCGGTGATGCCGGGCGTGATGATCATCGAGGCGATGGCGCAGACCTCCGCCGTGCTGGTGGTCGCCACGCTGGGCAAGGAATCCGAGGGCAAGCTCGTCTATTTCATGACCGTGGACGAGGCACGTTTCCGCCGCCCGGTCACGCCCGGCGACACCATCCACATCCACGTGACCAAGCAGCGCCAGCGCGCCAACGTGTGGAAGTTCAAGGGCGAGGCCAAGGTCAACGGTGTCCTGGTCGCCGAAGCCGTCTATTCTGCCATGATCCTGGACGAGAAATGAGCGTTTCCATTCACCCGACGGCGGTCGTCGATCCGGCCGCCACGCTGGGCGAAGACGTTTCCATCGGTCCCCTCTGCGTGGTCGGGCCGGATGTCCAACTGGGCGACCGCGTGCGCCTGACCTCCCACGTGGTGGTCGAGGGACGCACGCGCATCGGCGACGACTCGGTGATTTATCCGTTCGCGTCCATCGGCCACCGCCCGCAGGACCTGAAATTCAAGGGTGAACCGTCCGAGCTGATCGTCGGGCGCAACAACCAGATCCGTGAGCATGTCACCATGAGCCCCGGCACCGAGGGCGGCGGCATGGTCACGCGGGTCGGCGACAACGGCCTGTTCATGGTCGGCGTCCACGTCGCCCATGACTGCGTCGTCGGCAACAACGCAGTCCTGGCGAACAACGCCACGCTGGCCGGCCATGTCCATCTGGGCGACTTCGTGACCATCGGCGGTCTGTCGGCGGTCCGCCAGTTTGTCCGCATCGGCTCGCACGCCATGATCGGCGGCATGTCCGGCGTGGAGAAGGACGTGATCCCCTACGGCCTCGTCATGGGCGACCGCGCCCGTCTGGCCGGCCTGAACCTCGTCGGGCTGGAGCGTCGCGGCTTCCAGAAGGATGAGATCCACGCCCTGCGCGCCGCCTACCGTCTGCTGTTCGGCAACGAGGGCACCTTCGCCGAGCGCATGGAGGAGGTCGGGCGCGACATGGGGCAGCAGACGCTGGTCGCCGATGTGCTGACCTTCGCGCGGGCCTCGCGGTCGCTCTGCCAGCCGCGCGAGGGCTGAGGAGCCGTCCGGGCTCCGTTTCCTTGTTCTGTTCCGTGGGAGAGTCCCGGCCATGTCGCAGCCTCTTCCCAAGCTCGGCATCCTGGCGGGCGGCGGCACGTTGCCGGCCCGCATCGCCGCCGCGGTGCGCGGCCAGGGGCGCGAGGTCTTCGTCGTCGCCTTCGACGGCCACACCGACCCCGCCACCGTCGTGGGCCTTCCTCATCTGTGGAGCCGTTTCGGCGCCGCCGGCAGCATCATCGACCGGTTGAAGAA
The DNA here is from genome assembly GCF_022023855.1 of Azospirillum brasilense. NCBI lineage: Bacteria > Pseudomonadati > Pseudomonadota > Alphaproteobacteria > Rhodospirillales > Azospirillaceae > Azospirillum > Azospirillum brasilense. The sequence goes on along the minus strand of NZ_CP059449.1, from coordinate 2,668,640 downwards.
GGAGAAGGTTGGGGAGCTGGTCTTCGCCGGACCGGTGCGCCGGCCGTCATTCACCGAGCTTCTTCCCGACTGGTACACCACCAAGTTCCTCGCCAAGGTCGGCACCCGCGCGCTCGGCGACGATGGACTGCTGCGCTCCGTCGCGCGCGAACTCGAAGGGGAGGGGTTCCGCGTGGTCGGTCTGCACGAACTCCTGGGCGAGCTTCTGACCCCGGCTGGGCCGGTGGGCCGGCTGCGTCCGGACGGCGAGGCGGAGCGCGACATCGCCCGCGCGGTCGAGGTCGCCCGCACACTCGGCGCTCTGGACGTCGGGCAGGGCGCCGTGGTGCAGCAGGGGATCGTGCTCGCCGTCGAGGCCATCGAGGGCACCGACGCCATGCTGGCCCGCTGCGCCGGGCTGGCGCGTCCCGGTTCGGGCGGCGTGCTGGTCAAGGTGAAGAAGCCGCAGCAGGACCGCCGCCTGGACCTGCCCACCATGGGGGTGACGACCGTAGAGAACGCCGCCCGCGCCGGCCTGCGCGGCATCGCGGTGGAGGCGGGCGGCAGCCTGCTGGTCGACCGCGCCGCGGTGGCCGAGGCCGCCGACCGCCTGGGTCTGTTCGTCGTCGGCATCACCGTTGCGTCGGAGACCCGGTCGTGAGCGATCCGTTGATTTTCCTGATCGCCGGAGAACCCTCCGGCGACGCGCTGGGCGCGCGGCTGATGGCCGCCTGCAAGCGGCTGACCGGCGGACGGGTGCGCTTCGCCGGCATCGGCGGCGAGAAGATGGTTGCCGAGGGGCTGGACAGCCTGTTCCCGATGGGCGAGCTGACCCTGTTCGGCGTGTTCGAACTGCTGCCCCATCTGCCGAACCTGCTGCGCCGCATCGACCAGACGGTTGCGGAAATCCTGCGGCTGCGGCCCGACGCGGTGGTGGGCATCGATTCACCGGGCTTCACGGTGCGGGTGTCCAAGCGGGTCAAGGCACAGGCGCCGGAGATTCCGCTCATCCACTATGTGGCGCCCACCGTCTGGGCGTGGAAGCCGAAGCGCGCCGCCAAATACGCGGCGATCTACGATCATCTGCTGGCCATCCTGCCCTTCGAGCCGCCCTATTTCGAGAAGGAAGGGCTTCCCTGCACCTTCGTCGGCCATTCGGTGGTGGAGAGCGGCGCCGGGCATGGCGACGCGCGGCGCTTCCGGGAGGCCCATGGGCTGGCACCGGAGGCGCGTGTCGTCGCCGTCCTGCCGGGCAGCCGGAAGGGCGAGGTGTCCCGCCTCCTTTCCGACTTCCGCGCCACGCTCGAACGTCTGCTGCCGTCTCATCCGGAATTGGTCGCCGTCGTGCCGACCGTGGCGACGGTGCGTGACCGCGTGGCGGCGGAAGTGGCGGGCTGGCCGATGCCCACCATCCTCGTCGAGGGCGACGGCCCGAAATACGATGCCTTCGCGGCGGCGGAGGCCGCGCTGGCGGCGTCCGGGACGGTGGCGCTGGAACTGGCGCTGGCGCGCCTGCCGACGGTGATCGCCTACCGCCTCAACCCGGTGACGGTGGCCTTGTACCGGCGGCTGATCCGGGTCAAATACGTCAATCTGGTCAATCTGATGCTCGACCGCATGCTGGTGCCGGAACTGCTTCAGGAGGACTGCCGTCCCGACCGGCTGGCGTCCGAACTCGGCCGGCTGCTCGACGATCCCGCCGCCCGTGCGGCGCAGATCGACGGGGTGGTCGAGGTGGCGCACTGGCTGGGGCAGGGCGGAACGCCGCCCAGCGAACGCGCCGCCCAGGTCGTGCTGGAGGTTGCCGCCGGCCAGCTGGATAAGACGAGAGCGCAAGAACCCGCTTGGGAGAAGAGACCATGAGCCAATTCCGCCTGCTGCACACGATGCTCCGGGTCTATGATCTGGAGAAGTCGCTGGACTTCTACACCCGCCTGCTCGGCATGAAGCTGCTGCGCCGCAACGACTATGAGGGCGGACGCTTCACGCTGGCCTTCGTCGGCTACGGCGATGAGAAGGACACCGCCGTCCTGGAGCTGACCCACAACTGGGACCAGGCCGAGCCCTACGCCATCGGCACCGCCTACGGCCACATCGCGCTGGGCGTTCCCGACATCTACGCCACCTGCGAGCAACTCGCCAAGGAAGGCGTCAAAATTCCGCGTCCGCCCGGCCCGATGAAGCACGGCACCACCGTGATCGCCTTCATCGAGGACCCGGACGGCTACAAGGTCGAGCTGATCGAGACGAAGTAAGCAGTCTCACAGCGTTTTGTAGAAGAGGACGGTGTCGTGGAAGGCGCCGTCCGCTTCCACCGTGTAGCCGGGAATCAGCCCGGCCCGCTGCCAGCCCGTCGCCTCGTAGAAGGGCTCGCCGCGGTCGCCCTTCAGCGTATCGAGCACCAGGAGCGACCGGCCCAGACCACGGGCGGTGTCCTCCACCGCCGTCATCAGCCGTCGCGCGACTCCGTTCCGGCGGTGGCGGGTGAAGACGAGCAGCTTCTGCACCTCGGCGCGGTGCGCGCCGTTCGGCTTGCTGCAGAGTGCCAACTGCACGCTTCCCAGCAACTCTCCCTCCGGCCCACGGCCGATCAGCAGACGGTGCGCGCCGCCCGACAGCAGCTTGGCCACGCCGTCCCAGAAGGCCCGCTTCCAATGAGGGGCCAGCGGGGCGTGGTAGCCCACCGAAGCGCCGCTGTTCACGGCGTCCTCCAGAAGGGCTTCCAGTTCCGCGCGCAGGCGGCCGTCATCGAGAGTGGAGGCGTCGGTGATGGACAAGGTCATCGTCATGGGAAGGGCCGGAATGGTTCAGATTCTGCGCCTAAGCCTGCCCGCCGCTCCGCCGGTCCACAATTGACTTCGCAGGGCATGGGTGTGAGGAATCCTCACACGACCTACAGAGACGCCGCCGATGCCGCGCCTTCCCTTTACCGCCTTGGCCGCCTTCGAAGCGGCGTCCCGCCACGGCAGCATGACGCGCGCCGCCGACGAGCTTGGCCTGACACATGGCGCGGTCAGCCGACAGGTGGGTGATCTGGAGAAGCGGCTGAATGTCCGTCTGTTCGATCGCACCCCGCAGGGGCTTCACCTGACCGACGCCGGGCGCGATCTCGCGCAGGCCTGCACCGCCGGGCTGGGGCGGGTTCAGGAGAGTTGGGACCGCATCGCTGGACAAGGGCCGGAACGGCTGCGCATTGCCGCGCCGCGCACTTGGGCGGCCTTGTGGCTGGTGCCGCGTCTGGGGCGCTTCCTGGATGGCCGGCCGGGCCTGCGGCTGGACATCGAGGGGGGCAACACGGATCGCGCGTCGGAGGCCGAGGCGGGCTGGGCGGTCATCCGCTACGTGCGCGGCGGCGATCCGGGTCCCGACGGGACGCTGCTGTCGGAAGAGCCGCTGTTTCCGGTCTGTGCGCCGTCGCTGGCCGAGCGGCTGTCCGGTCCAGCCGACCTGTCCCGCCAGACGCTGCTGCATTATCAGGCGTCGCCGGACTGGAGTCTGTGGCGCGCCGGCAGCGGGGTAAGTCTGTATGGAGCGGGCAGCCTGAGCTTCTCGGAATCGGTGATGGTGATCCAGGCGGCCATGGCTGGGCAGGGGATCGCGCTGGGGCGCCCATCGCTGGTGCTGGAGGCGCTGGAAGCGGGACGGCTCGTCTGCCCCTTCGGACCGGCGGTGCCTTGCGGCGACCGCTACGTGCTGACCGCCCCGGCCGAAGGGCGGGGGCGCGGCGTGCTCCGCGCCTTCCGGTACTGGTTGCTGGCGGAGGCCGCGGCGGATCGGTCGCGGCTGGAGCGGCTCGGCATACCGTGTCCGCAGGGCACCGCTGGCGCCTGAGTCCGTTTCGTGGTTATATCCGCCATCGGATGGATTTGGAGCGGAGACACGCCCTCATGCTGCGCCTTTACGACAACCTGTCTTCCGGAAACGGCTACAAGTGCCGCCTGCTGCTGCACAAGCTCGGCATTCCCTATGAGCGGATCGAACTGGACATCGACCGGGCGGAAACGCGCACCCCGGAATTCCTGGCCCGGAATCCGAACGGCCGCATCCCGACCCTGCAATTGGAGGACGGCAGCCATCTGCCGGAATCCAACGCGATCCTGTGGTATCTGGCGGAAGGCACGCCCTATCTGCCCGACGACCGCGAAGGCCGCGCGCGGGTTCTGCAATGGATGTTCTTCGAGCAGTACAGCCACGAGCCGAACATCGCGACCGTGCGCTTCTGGATCACGCACCATGTGGAGATGACGGAGGAGCGCAAGCTGGGGCTGGTGACCAAGCGCCGGCTCGGCTACGACGCCTTGGGCGTCATGGAGGGGCATCTGGCGGAGCGGCGGTTCTTCGTGGGCGACCGTTTCAGCATCGCCGACATCGCGCTCTACGCCTACACGCACGTGGCGGAGGAGGGTGGGTTCGACCTGTCCGGCTATCCGGCGGTGCGCGCATGGATGGAGCGTGTGGCGGCGGAAGGGCCGCACATCCCGATCACCCAGAGCTAAGAGGTCAGATCAGCACCACCGCGGCGATCATCGCCACAATCACCGCATAAAAGACGATGCGGCGAAGCCGCCGCGACAGCGGCGGCTTGTTGTCGTTCGCGACCGGCTGGCCCTGACGGACCCGCCGCGCCGGAACAATGAACGCAGCCGGGCTGCGGGCGGCTCCGTCGGAGCCACCCGTCCCGATGTGTGCTGTCGGCCGGTTAGCCACGCTCGGCCAGCGGGATGAAGTCCCGCTTGGTCGCGCCGGTGTAGAGCTGACGCGGACGGCCGATCTTCTGGACCGGGTCCTCGATCATCTCCTTCCACTGGGAGATCCAGCCGACGGTGCGCGCCACGGCGAACAGCACGGTGAACATGCTGGTCGGGAAGCCCATCGCCTTCAGGATGATGCCCGAGTAAAAGTCGACGTTCGGGTACAGCTTCTTCTCGACGAAGTACGGGTCTTCGAGGGCGATCTTCTCCAGCTCCATCGCGATGTCGAGGAGCGGCTCGTCCTTGATGCCCAGCTCGGCCAGAACCTCATGGCAGGTCTTGCGCATGACCTGGGCGCGCGGGTCGTAGTTCTTGTAGACCCGGTGACCGAAGCCCATCAGGCGGAAGTTGTCGTTCTTGTCCTTGGCGCGGCGGACGATCTCCGGGATGCGATCGACGGAGCCGATCTCCTCCAGCATCTTCAGCACGGCCTCGTTGGCGCCGCCGTGGGCCGGACCCCACAGCGAGGCGATGCCGGCGGCGATGCAGGCGAACGGGTTGGCGCCCGACGAGCCGGCCAGACGGACGGTCGAGGTCGAGGCGTTCTGCTCGTGGTCGGCGTGCAGGATGAAGATCTTGTCCATGGCCTTGGACAGGACCGGGTTGACCTTGTACGGCTCGCACGGCGTGCCGAAGGTCATGTAGAGGAAGTTCTCGGCGTAGGACAGGTCGTTGCGCGGGTACATGAACGGCTGGCCGACCGAGTACTTGTAGGCCATCGCGGCGATCGCCGGGATCTTGGCGATCAGGCGGTGCGCGGCGATCTTGCGCTGCACCGGGTCCTCGATGTCCGTCGAGTCGTGGTAGAAGGCCGACAGCGCGCCGACGACGCCGCAGAGAACCGCCATCGGGTGGGCGTCGCGGCGGAAGCCGCTGTAGAAGCGGGTCAGCTGCTCGTGCACCATCGAGTGGCCGCGCAGGATGCCCTCGAACTCTTCCTTCTCGGCGGCGTTCGGCAGGTGGTTGTTGAGGAGGAGGAAGCAGACCTCCGGGAAGGTCGCGTGCTCGGCAAGGTCGTCGATGGCATAACCGCGGTGCAGCAGAACACCCTCATCACCGTCGATGTAGGTGATCTTGGACTCGCAGCTGCCCGTCGAAGTGAAACCCGGATCGTAGGTGAAACAACCGGTCTCGGCGTAGAGCTTGCGGATGTCGATCACGTCCGGACCCGTGCTTCCCTTCATCACGGGCAGGCTGACCTGCTTGCCAGTCCGGTTGTCGATCAGGGTGAAGGTATCGGCCTTGTCCGCGGTTTGGGTCATCTCGGCACGTCCTTATCTTTAGGGTTGGGGCTTAACGCCCTTTTCGAATGCGCGCAGCATAGTTCTATGCCGGGCGGATATCAACGCACGGAAGTTATCCCCGTGCTGCAGTTGCGGCATCCTTCATCCGGGCCAGCGTTTCCGCCCGGCCGAGGAGTTCCGCCACCTCGAAGATGGGCGGCGACACGGTGGAACCGGTGAGCGCGGCGCGCAGCGGCTGGGCGATCTTGCCCAGCTTTTCACCCCGCTCCTCGGCGAAGGCACGCACCAGCCCTTCCAGGGCGGCGGCAGTGAAGTCCGTCTCAGCCTCGAAGCGGGCGGCGAGGTCCATCAGGACGCCGCGGCCCTTCTCGTCCAGCAGCGCGGCGGCCTTCTCGTCCATCGCCAGCGGACGGGCGGCGAGGTAGAAGCGGGCGCTCTGCGCCAGATCGACCACGGTGCGGGCGCGCTGCTTCAGCCCGTTCATGGCGCGGGTCAGCAGATCGCGTTCCGACTCGGTCAGCGCGCGGCCAAGCTCGGCCTCCAGCCGCGGGGCGGCCAGACCCACGAGGCGGGTGTCGTCGGCCTGCCGCATGTAGTGGGCGTTCAGATTCTCCAGCTTGGCGAAGTCGAAGCGCGAGGGGGAGCGCCCGATGCCCTCCAAATTGAACCACTCCACGGCCTGTTCGGTCGAAATGATCTCGTCGTCGCCGTGCGCCCAGCCGAGCCGCAGCAGGTAGTTGCGGATCGCCTCCGGCAGGTAGCCCATGTTGCGGTAGGCGTCGACGCCCAGCGCGCCGTGGCGCTTCGACAGCTTGGCGCCGTCCGGACCGTGGATCAGCGGGATGTGGCCGAACTCCGGCAGCTCCCAGCCCATGGCGTTGTAGATCTGGATCTGGCGGAAGGTGTTGGTCAGGTGGTCGTCGCCGCGGATGACGTGGGTCACGCCCATGTCATGGTCGTCCACCACCACCGCCAGCAGATAGGTCGGGGTGCCGTCGGCGCGCAGCAGGATCAGGTCGTCGAGCTGGGCGTTCTGAACCGTCACCTCGCCCTGGACGCGGTCCTTCAGGACCGTCTCGCCTTCCTGCGGCGCTTTCAGGCGGATCACCGGCTTCACGCCGGCCGGAGCCTCGGACGGGTCGCGGTCGCGCCAGCGCCCATCGTAGCGCACCGGCTGGCCCGCGGCCTTCTGGGCAGCGCGCATCTCCTCCAGCTCCTCGGGGCTCGCGTAGCAGTAATAGGCGCGGCCGGCGGCCAGCATCTGCTGCGCCACCTCGGCGTGGCGGTCCTTGCGGGCGAACTGGCTGACCGCGTCGCCGTCCCAGTCGAGGCCGAGCCAGGACAGGCCGTCGAGGATGGCGTCCACCGCGGCGTCCGTCGAGCGCTGGCGGTCGGTGTCCTCGATGCGCAACAGGTACGTGCCGCCGTTGCGGCGGGCGTACAGCCAGTTGAACAGCGCGGTGCGGGCACCGCCGATATGGAGAAAGCCGGTAGGCGACGGGGCGAAGCGGGTGACGACGGTCATGGGAGGCTCAATTCCGGGTTCGGCGCTGCTACAGTGCTGCGGCGGCCGAGATGCGGCGGCTGCGGTGCGACTGCGGTGGTGCGGTGGTGTAACACATTAACGGCGCCGGAGGCATTTGCCTTGCGCGCATAGGCGACAGTATGGCCCACGGGGTTGAAGAGGGCACAGACGAAGGTTTGGTGGCGGAGGAGGGCGATGCCGGTCCTGTCCGTCACGGCGTCGGCGCGCGCTTTTACGCTGCAGCGCTGGAATGTCTCGCCGCGGAGCGGGAGCGCTGGGCGCTGTGGCTGCCGGTGGGGACCGGGGCGGGCGTGGCGCTGTATTTCGGCCTGCCCGCCGAGCCGCCGTTCTGGCTGGGGCCGGGCGCTGCGGTCGGTTGTCTGCCTTTGCTGTGGCTGGCTCGGCGGCGTCTGGCGCCGGTCGTTCTGCTGCTGGGGCTGTTGAGCGTCGCTCTGGGCTTCGCCGCGGCGCAACTTCACAGCGTGGTGGCGGCGGCGCCGATGCTGACGCGCGAGCTTGGACCCGTGCAGGTCACCGGGCGGGTGCTGACGATCGAACGGCAGCCTACCGGCACGCGGCTGATGATCGGCGAACCGATGGTGGAGCGGCTGGCCCCGGAGGCGACGCCGGAGCGGGTCCGCCTGCATCTGCCGGCCAAGGTGACGCCGCCGGAGGCCGGGACGGTGGTGCGGCTGCGCGCCATGCTCCACCCGCCGGCCGCCCCGGCGGAGCCGGGGGCGTTCGACCTGCAGCGGCGCGCCTATTTCGAAGGCTTCGGTGCGGTCGGCTTCGTCATGGGCGCCCCCGTCGCGCAGGAGGCGCCGCCGCCCGGAGGCTGGCGACGGGTGACCGTGGCCTTCGAGCGGGCGCGCGCCGCCATCGCCGAGCGGGTGCGCGCCGTCGTGACCGACTCCACGGAGGCCAGCGTCACCGCCGCCCTGCTGAACGGCGATGCCGCGGCGATTCCCGAGCCGATGATGGACGCCTTCCGCGACAGCGGCCTGGCGCATCTCCTGTCCATTTCCGGCCTGCATGTGGGCATTGCCGCGGGGATCGTCTTCTGGGTGGTGCGGGCGCTGCTGGCGCTGGTTCCCTGGGTGGCGCTGCGCTGGCCGATCAAGAAGATCGCGGCGCTGGCCGGCATCCTGTCGGCGATCCTCTACACGCTGCTGGTGGGGACGCCCTTGCCGACGCTGCGGTCGGTGCTGATGACCGGCCTCATCATGGGCGCGGTCATTGCCGACCGATCACCGATCAGCATGCGGCTGGTCGCTTTCGCTGGCATCGTCACCGTCCTCTACGACCCGGAGGGGATGCTGGGGCCGAGCTTCCAGATGTCCTTTGCGGCGGTCGTCGCCCTGATTGCCGCCTTCGAACTCTTCACGCCCTGGGCGGTGCGACGGCGGCGCGAGATGGGCTGGCTCGGCCGGGGAGCCATGACGCTGGGCGGCATCGCTTTTTCCAGCGTGGTGGCGACCGTCGCGACGACGCCCTACGGGCTCTATCATTTCCAGCAGGTCGCCTTCTACGGCGTGCTGTCCAACATGGTGGCGATCCCCATCACGACGGTGTGGATCATGCCCTTCAGCCTGCTGTCCTACCTGCTGCTGCCCTTCGGGTTGGAGGGGCCGGCGGTGACGGCGATGAACTGGGGCGTCCGGCTGGTCATCGAGACGGCAGAGCGGACCGCGGCGCTGCCCGGAGCGACGGCGTTCCTTCCGGCCATGCCGGACGCCGCCATCGCGGCGGTCACGCTGGGCGGGCTGTGGCTGGCCATCTGGACGGGACGCTGGCGCTGGCTGGGGCTGGTGGCCTTGGCCGGCGGGCTGGTCGCCCCGGCCGTAGCGCCGCGGCCCGACATTCTGGTGTCGGAGGACGGAAAACTGATGGCCGTGCGCGGCGCGGAGGGGATCCTCAGCCTGTCGACCGCCAGCGACGGGCGGGTCGCCAACACGTGGAAGCGGCGCGACGGCATGGAGAAGCCGGAGGAGAAAGCCGGCCAGGATGTCTGGCCGCTTGCCGGGGTCAGCCTGGACGGGCGGCTGCGCTGCGACGCCTTGGGGTGCCTCTACCGTGCGCAGGGGAAGACGGTGGCGCTGCTGCGACAACCGGATGCCTTACCGGAGGATTGCGCAATGGCCGATGCGGTGGTGACCGCAACCCCGTCGCGCGGGTGTCGGGCGCCACTGGTCATCGACCGTTGGGGACTGCGGCGGGAGGGTGCGCACACGCTCACCCTGTCGGACAAGGGCATCCGGGTGGAAACCGTCCGGGGGCAGCGCGGCGACCGCCCTTGGACGATGGGGGGAAAGCTGCCCGACGGAAAGACCGGGGGGCGCTGAACCGCCGCCCCGGAGCATCCTGCCGTCAGTACTTCCGCACCAGCCCGACGAGGCGGCCCTGTACCCGAACCCGGTCGGCACCGAAGATGCGGGTCTCGTAGGCGGCGTTGGCCGGTTCGAGCGCCACGGTGTTGCCCTTGCGGCGCAAGCGCTTCAGCGTGACCTCGGCGTCGTCCACCAGGGCGACGACGATGGAGCCGTTGTCCGCGCTGTCGCAGCGCTGGATGACCACCGTGTCATGGTCGAGGATACCGGCCTCCACCATGGAGTCGCCAGCGACTTCCAGCGCGTAGTGGTCGCCCATGCCGAGCATGGCGGCGGGAACGTCCACGAAGGCGGAACCGTCGCGCAACGCTTCGATGGGCGTGCCCGCGGCGATCCGGCCGTAGAGCGGAAGCTGCACGGATTCGGACGCCGGGTTCGCCTCGCGTCCCGCGAAGCTGAAATCGCCCTTGATGACGTTGGGCTGGAACTTGGCGCGCGGCGGCCGGTTGCGGGCGGTCTCAAGCCCTTCCGGCAGGCGCAGCACTTCCAGCGCGCGGGCGCGGTGGGGCAGGCGGCGGATGAAGCCGCGCTCCTCCAGCCCGGTGATGAGGCGGTGGATGCCCGACTTGGACTTCAGGTTGAGAGCGTCCTTCATTTCGTCGAAGGAAGGGGACACACCGCCCTGTCCGAGCCGCTCGTTGATGAAAAGCAGCAATTCATGCTGCTTGCGCGTGAGCATTTGTGCCTCCCGGCCGGTTCCGCACTAGATATGGAACAAAAGCAAAACGTTCCATCTTGTTCTAGTTTGGTTCTTAACCCCCGTCAAGCCCTACGGATGAAATCAATCGTAAATTGATGGACAGGACTCCCAAATGGATTTCCCGTGCGGAACGGATTAAAGCGACAGGACACCGCCGCTCAGCGGGATCACCGTCACGCGGTCGCCCACGGCGGCGGCGGTTGCCTGCGGCTCGCGGACGATCAGGGCGTCGGCCCGGGCCAGCCGGGACATCATCGCGCTGTCCTGGCGCGGGAAGGGGGTGGCGACGGGCTCGCCGTCCGCCCCGGTGGACAGAGCGGCACGCAGGAAATCCGTGCGGTCGTCGTTGGCCTTCAGCGGCGCGCCGAGCCGCGCCGCGAGCGTGGCGCTCTCGGCGGGCAACCCTTGGAGACGGCGAAGGACTGGCACCAGGAACAGCAGGGCGGCCACCCCGGTGGACACCGGATTGCCCGGCAGGCCGAGCAGCGGAACGCCGTTCGCCGTCCCGAAAATCAACGGTTTACCGGGTTTCATGGCGACCCGGTAGAAGTCCAGCGACAGCCCGCCCAGCACGTCGCGCACATGGTCGTGCTCGCCTTGCGAGGCGCCGCCCGTGGTCACCAGCAGGTCGCAGCCGGCCGCTCCGGCGGCCATCGCGGCGAGATGCTTCGGATCGTCCTTGGCCACGCCGAGATTGTGGGCGAGCCCGCCCTGGCTGGTGACCAGCGCGCACAGGCCGAGTGCGTTGGAACTGACGATCTGGCTCGGTCCCAGCGGATCGCCGGGCAGGGCGATCTCGTCCCCGGTGGCGAGCACGGCGACCCGCGGACGGCGGTGGACGCGCAGCCAGGGCAGGTTGGCCGCGGCAGCCAGGGCGACGTCGCGGGCGGTGAGCAGGCGTCCCTTGGGAAGCAACTCCTCTCCCGCGGTGAAGTCCAGCCCGGCGGGACGGATGAAGCGCCCCTCGGGCACGGCGCGCCCGATGCGCACGCGGTCCCCGGCGTCCTCGCAATCCTCCTGCATCACCACGGCGTCAGCCCCGGCGGGCAGGGGCGCGCCGGTGAAGATGCGCACGGCCTCGCCGGCTCCGACCGCTCCGGCGAAGGCGTGGCCGGCGGCGGACTCGCCGATGCGGCGCAGGGTGACCGGCGCATCCGCCGAAGCCGGGACGATGTCGGCGGCGCGGACGGCCCAGCCGTCCATGGCGGCGGCGGCGAAGGGCGGCTGGGTCAGCCGGGCGGCGGCGGGCTCCGCCAGGACGCGCCCCAGCGCGTCGGGCAGCGGCACCGTCTCCGCTGGCATGGCGGTGAAGGCGGCGAGGATGCGGGCGCGGGCTTCACCGACCTGCAGCATCAGACCGCGCTCCCCCATTCGCCGCTCTTGCCGCCGGCCTTGTGCAGCAGCTTGACCTCGGTGATGGTCATGCCGCGGTCCACCGCCTTGCACATGTCGTAGACGGTGAGTGCGGCGACCGACACGGCGGTCAGCGCCTCCATCTCCACGCCGGTCTGGCCCTTGAGCTTGCAGGTGGCGGTGATGTCCACGGCGTTGCGCTCGGGGGCGCAGGTCAGGTCCACCTTCACCGAGGTCAGCATCAGCGGGTGGCACAGCGGGATCAGGTCCGGCGTGCGCTTGGCCCCCATGATGCCGGCCAGCCGGGCCACCGACAGGACGTCGCCCTTCTTGACGCCGCCCTGGAGGATGAGCGCCAGCGTTTCCGGCTGCATCAGGACGGAGCCGCGGGCGGTCGCCGTGCGTTCCGTATCCGCCTTGTCGGACACGTCCACCATGACCGCGCGGCCTTCGGCGTCGAAATGGGTGAAGCCGCTTGCGGGCTGGTCGGTCATAGGGCTTTCTCCATGAACAGGCTCAGCGGGTCCGGACCGTAGGAGCCGAACGGGCCGCGGTCGGTGAAGCCCTGCTTGCGGTAGAGGGCGATGGCCTCGTCCTGATAGACGCCGGTTTCCAGCAACAACGCCGACAGGCCGGCGGCGCGCGCCTCGTCCTCGATGCGCTCCAGAAGGCGGCGCCCGATCTGGCCGCCGCGCGCGGTTGGCTGGACGAACATCCGCTTGACCTCGCCATAGCCGCCTTCGGTGTCGATGCGCACGGCACCGCAACCAACCACGGTTCCCGACCTCCGGGCGACCAGGAAACGGATGTCCGGCTTGGCCAGCGATTGCAGGTCGAGCAGATGGTTGCTCTCGGCCGGGTAGAGGTCGCCCAGATAGCGGTCCAACTCCTCGATGAGCTGGACCACCTCGTCCTGGAGCGGGCTTTCACGGGCAATAGTCACGTTCGGCACGGCGTCGCTCCTCCCCATTGCTTTATTGTTTTGTGTCAGGCGAGCAAGGCGCGGGTGGCCGTGGTCACATCCTCCTGCCGCATCAGCGATTCACCGACCAGGAAACAACGCGCGCCCACAGCCGCCATGCGCGACAGGTCCGCCGGGCTGTAGAGACCGCTTTCGGCCACCAGCATCCGGTCGGCGGGCACGTGGGCCGCCAGTTCCTCGGTCGTGGCGATGTCCACAGCCAGAGTCTTCAGGTTCCGGTTGTTCACGCCGAGAAGCGGGGTCTTCAGCGCCAGGGCGCGGTCCAACTCCTCGCGGTTGTGCACCTCGACCAGCACGTCCAGGCCCCAGGCGATGGCGGCGTCCTCGATCTCCGCGGCCTGCGCGTCGCTCAGCGCGGCCATGATGATCAGGATGCAGTCGGCGCCGAGCGCGCGGGATTCGGTGATCTGGTAGGGATCGACCATGAAGTCCTTGCGCAGCACCGGCAGGTCCACCGCGGCGCGGGCGGCCAGCAGATAGTCGTCGCAGCCCTGGAAATAGGGTTCGTCCGTCAGCACCGACAGGCAGGTGGCGCCGCCCTCGCGGTAGGCGCGGGCCAGCGACGGCGGGTCGAAGTCCGGGCGGATCAGGCCCTTCGACGGGCTGGCCTTCTTGATCTCGGCGATCAGGCCGTAGCGGCCCCCGTCCAACGTGCGGCGCAGGGCGCGGATGAAGCCACGCGCCGGATCGGCGGTGCGGGCGGCGTCCTCCACCGCGGACAGTGGACGGGCGGATTTGCGGGCTTGGACCAGCGCGCGCTTGTCGTCGCAGATGCGGGTCAGGACGTCGCTCATGGCGCGGCAACCGGTTCGTTGGTGATGGACACGAGATGTTGGAGCACGGCGCGGGCGGCGCCGCTGTCGATGGCGTGCCGGGCCTGCTCGACGCCCTCCTTCAGGTCGCCGGCCTTGCCCGCGACGTGCAGCGCGGCGGCGGCGTTCAGCAGGACGATGTCGCGGTAGGCGCCCTGTGCCCCGTCGAACAGCGCGCGGATGGCCTCGGCGTTCACATGGGCGTCGCCGCCCTTCAGAAGCTCCGGCCGGGCGCGGAAGATGCCGGCCTGCTCCGGCTCGATCTCGAACACCGTGACCTCGCCGTCCTTCAACTGGGCGACGGTGGTCGGGCCGGTCGTGGTGATCTCGTCCAGCCCGTCGGAGCCATGGACGATCCAGGCGGCCTCCGACCCAAGACGCTTCAGCACATGGGCCAGCGGCTCCACCCACTGTTTGGCGTAGACGCCGAGAAGCTGGCGCTTGGCGCTGGCCGGGTTGGACAGCGGCCCCAGCAGGTTGAAGATGGTGCGGGTGCCCAGCTCCACGCGGGTCGGGCCGACGTTGCGCATGGCGAGGTGGTGGCGCGGCGCCATCAGGAAGCCGATGCGCGCGTCCCACAAGGCCTTGCGCACCAGACCCATGTCGCAGTCCAGGTTGACGCCCAGCGCGCCCAGCACGTCGGCGGCGCCCGACTTGGACGACATGGCGCGGTTGCCGTGCTTGGCCACCGGCACGCCGCAGGCGGCGATGACGACAGCGGCGGCGGTGGAGATGTTGTAGGTGCCGGAGCCGTCGCCGCCGGTGCCGCAGGTGTCGATGGTGCCGTCCGGGGCCTCCACCGGGATCGCCTTGGCGCGCATGACACGGGCGGCGCCGGTGATCTCGTCCACCGTCTCGCCGCGCACCCGCAGCGCCATCAGGAAGCCACCCATCTGCGACGGGGTGGCGTTGCCCGACATGATGATGTCGAAGGCCAGCGATGCCTCTTGCTCGTTCAGGGCGTTGCCGGCGGCGACCTTGGCGAGGATGGCCTTCATGTCGGTCAGGTCGCCGTGCGGCGCGGACGGCGTGCTCATGCGGCGGTCTCCAGCCGGCGGGTCGTGTTCAGGAAGTTTTCCAGGATCTTGTGCCCGTGCTCGCTCTCGATGCTTTCCGGGTGGAACTGCACGCCGTGGATCGGCAGCTCGCGGTGGGACAGCGCCATGATCAGCCCGTCCTCCGTCTCGCCGGTCACCTCCAGGCAGGCGGGCAGGGTGGCGCGCTCGACGATCAGCGAATGGTAGCGGGTGGCCCGGAAGGGCGAGGGCAGGTCCTTCAGGACGCCCCGCCCCTGGTGGAACATGCGGTCGACCTTGCCGTGCATCGGCACCGGCGCGCGCAGCACCGTGCCGCCGAAAGCCTGCCCGATGGCCTGATGGCCCAGGCACACGCCCATCAGCGGAACGCCGGCCTTGGCGGCTGCGTCGATCAGCGGCAGGCAGATGCCCGCCTTGTCCGGGTCGCAGGGGCCGGGCGACAGCACGATGCCCTCGGGGCGGAGCGCCATGGCCTCCTCCACCGTCAGGCTGTCGTTGCGGCGGACGTCCAGTTCGGCGCCCAGTTCGCCCAGGTAATGGACGAGGTTGTAGGTGAAGCTGTCGTAATTATCGATGAGCAGCAGCATGGGGCGCCCCGGCATCCTTCCGGCCTGTCGTTTCCGGTCCGTCGTTCACGGCCTGATCGTCCCGGAATAGCGTTCCGGCCTTGTTCCAAGGCGGGTACCCTAGCGGCTGAAGCAATGGATTTCCAGCCCGTCCGAACCCGCGAACGGCAGAGAATCAGCGGCAGAGGAACTGCGGCGGCGTCGCGGGCTTGTCGAGGACCGTGCCGCGCGCGTCGGTCTCCTCGGTGATCTGGCAGCGTCTCACGGTGCGCGGCAGGTCGATGGCCAGCGTGGCCTGCGTCCCGCCGTAGCGGCAGATCAGGAAGACGTTGCTGCGCCGGGCGGCGGGGAAATCCCATTGCCGGACCTCCGAGCGGCTCCGCCGGAGGCTGCGGTCCGGCTCCAGCGCCGCCGGGGTGGGGGTGGCCATCTGCGCCGAGCGGTCGCCCTCCACCAGCGCGACGCCGGTGAAGGCGTGCTGGTCCTTCGCCGGGTAGGGCGACCAGCCGCCGGGGGCCTCCGGCTGGGCCTGCACGGTCAGGCTGGGCGGGCAGCGGACCTCCTCGGCAAGGGCCGGGAGCGCGGCGGCGGTGGCGAAGGCCGCCAGGAGGGTGGGGGTGCGGAACATGGCGGGTCACAGCATAGTCCCAGCCGGCGGGCACCTCCACCCCGCTCCGCTGTTGCAGGGACGGTGCGGGGGTGCCACCTTGCGCGCAAACCGGAAACCAGGGTTCGAGATACCTTCCCATGGCCAGCAAATCGCCGCGGAAGCCCCAAAAGGCGGCGGCACGAAAGCCATCACCGAAAATGCCGGCCGCCGCATCCGGACGGGCGGCGTCGGCGCGCGCCGTCTCCCCGATCCTGCTGGCGCTGGCCGGGGTGATCGCC
The DNA here is from genome assembly GCF_022023855.1 of Azospirillum brasilense. Lineage (NCBI taxonomy): Bacteria > Pseudomonadati > Pseudomonadota > Alphaproteobacteria > Rhodospirillales > Azospirillaceae > Azospirillum > Azospirillum brasilense. The sequence continues at coordinate 2,652,416 of NZ_CP059449.1, read as the reverse complement.
GTCTTCGCGGTGGCGCTCGGCGCGCGATTCATCATCGGGCGCGACGCGCCTGAGACGGAGACCGTCGTGGAGCGGGAAGCGCCGGTCATCGCCCCGGCCGCGCCGATCAAGACACCGCAGCCCAAGGTCGCAGATGCGCCGCCCCCGCCTCCGCCTCCGCCGGTTCGCGAGGCCGAACCGGCTCCGGCGCCCGTTCCCGTGCCTCCTCCCCAGGTGACCGAGGCCCCGGCCCCCGTTCCGGTTCCCGCGCCGCCGCCGCCGCCGGCCATGACCCCGAAGCCGGTGGTGGCGATGCTGCCGCCTCCCGTCGCTCCTCTGGAACCGCCCAAGGTGGCCCCCGGCTCGCCGCTGTGGAAGAAGAACGCGCTGCCCTTCCGCGCCCCGCCGGGCAAGCCGGCCATCGCCATCGTCATCGACGACATGGGCGTGGACCGCAAGCGCTCGAACCGTACGGTGTCGCTGCCGGCGCCGCTGACGCTGGCCTGGCTGCCCTACGCCCACGAGCTGCCGGCCCAGGCCCGCGCCGCCCGCGCCGCCGGGCACGAGCTGATGCTGCATCTTCCCATGGAACCCAGCGGCGCTGCCGATCCGGGGCCGCAGGCGCTGCGCGTGTCGCTCGACAAGGGGGAGATCCTGCGCCGGACCAAGGCGGCGCTGGACAGCTTCGATGGCTATGTCGGGGTGAACAACCACATGGGCAGCCGTTTCACCGCCGATGCCGCGGCCATGGCGCCCGTGCTGGGGGAGATCTCGCGGCGCGGCCTGTTGTGGCTGGACAGCCGGACCACCGCGAAGAGCGCCGGTCTGACCCTTGCGCGGGAGCTTCAGATGCCATTCGCCGGGCGCGACATCTTCCTGGACAACGAGATGACCGTGCCGGCGGTGCGCGGCCAGCTCGCCAAGACGGAGCAGGTGGCGCGCCGGCAGGGCTACGCCATCGCCATCGGCCACCCGCACGATGCGACAATCGACGCACTGGCCTCCTGGATGCCGGAGGTGCAGAAACGCGGCTTCGTCCTGGTTCCGGTCAGCGCCGTCGTGCGCGCCCATCACACCGGCGGGTGACCGCCGGTCCCGTTTGAGGAGAGTTCCATGGCTGACACCTACAGGGTCGGCGGCATGACCTGCGGCGGCTGCGCCCGCTCCGTCACCAACGCCATCGGCAAGCTGGCGCCGGGCGCCGCCGTGACGGTGGACCTAGACGCCGGCACCGTGGCCGTGGAGGGCGGAGTCGCCCCGGAGACGGTGAGGAGGGCCGTGGAGGGCGCCGGCTTCGATTTCGGCGGCCAAGCCTGAGGAGGCGTCAGGCGCATTCAGCCGGGCCGGTCAAAGAACCTATTTCAGGACGATCCAGATCCCGGTGAAGGTGTAGCCCCCGCCGGTCATCGCTCCATCGGCGGCGATGGTCCAGGCGTTGATGGTCGCGTCGCCGGGATCGTAGAAGCCGTTCGTTCCACGCGTCAGCCAATGCATGCTTTTGCCCTGAATCACGCAGAGCAGGTGCACTTCATCGGAACTCGGGGCGGCGTAGTCCACACCGTTAAGTACGCCGTTGCCCCCTTCGCCGTTGACCGTGGCGCTCAGCATGCAGCGGCGCACCTCGTCATCGAAATCCTGGAGAAGAAGACTGGCCATCGTCTGGCAGGTGGATGCCCTTGTGTTGGTATCCTTGATGATGTTGACGGTGACGGTCAGCCCGAACTGCTTGGCGACGTAGGCAAGAGCGGACGGCGAATTCTGCAGATTGGGGCCGTCCTCATAGGTGACGCTCATCGACCCCAAAGAGCCGGCGATGTCGAGATCGCCTGTGATCTTGTAGATCTTGCCCGCAAGAGCATGACCGACCTCGTTTCCATTGATGGTGACCGGGGGCGTCAGCATTCGCGTTCTAGGCGTGCTGTGGCACAGCGTAATGGGATAATTGACGCTTGCCACGGACGGAAGGGCGATCAGCGCGGCCGTCAGTGCATAGGCGCCGCAAGCATTGCTTTCGCCGGGTTGCGCGAAATTGAAGGCGATGTTGGGCATCGGACTGGTCCTTTGTCGACTCGAACTCTGCCTCCAGGACGGCCCGGCGCGGATCGTCGTGAAATGCTATCCGCCGATGGCTTGAGCGTCATCGGCGGCCAAGTTCCGCGGATCAAAGGTGCTGGGGGGAAATGGTGCGCGCCATCACAAGGGGCGGCGCGGTCACCGAGGTGGACCCGCCTTGGCAGCGGTGAGGAAGGCCGTGGAGGGAACCGGACTCGATTTCCGCGATCAGGCCGTCTGTGGACGGCGCAGCCGCCAGACCAGAAGGACGCCGGCCCAGGACAGCGATACCACCAGGGCGACGCTCAGCGCCACGGTGCGCCCGGCCGGTTGGGCCAGCAGATGGGCGGTGGTCAGCGCCAAGGCGAGGCCGGGGTTGGTCAGCAGCGCGCTGCGCATCGCCGCGGCGACCACGCCGCCACCCATGCGGCCGTGCAGGATCACCGTCAGGCTGGTCAGGGCGATGGGGAACACGGCGGCGATTCCGGTGGCCGCCGGGCCGATGCTGTGGCTGAGCGTGGTCACCGTCGCAACCAGAAGGCCGACGAGACCGGCGCGGGCCGGGATGTCGTACCAGCGTGATCGCGCCGTCCGGACCACCTTGTCCGCCGGAATCGGGGCGGAGACCACCCAGGCGGCGATCCCGTAGCAGGCCAGCGTCAGCAGCAGCGCCAGCGGCAGCGTCCACGCGACGGCGGAGCGCAGAGTGGACGCCATGGCGATCCAGAAGACGGAACTGGCGATGACCGTCGCTGGCATGCTCCAGAGCGGGGCGATCCGCACCAGAAGCGCCAGATAGAGGACGATCGTTGCGTTCCCGACCATCCCCGACAGGGCGGCGTCGGCGACGAAGCCGTCGCCATGCTCCATCGCGAGCATCACGAAGGCCGGTCCGGTCGAGACGGGCAGGGCGGTGATCATGCCGCCATAGAAGGGGCCGGCCTTCTCCGCCGCCAGCGAGGCGGCGACGACGACCAGGGCCGCCGCCACGATCTTGACGATCAGCGGCAGCAGCAGCGCATCGAAGGGCATTCGGTCCTTACCGGGCGGAGGTCTCGCGGACGGTTTCCTCCGCGGCGCGGATCAGGGCCATCGACTTGTTGACGGTCTCCTGATACTCGGCCTCGGGATCGCTGTCGGCGACCACGCCGCCGCCAGCCTGCACATACATCATGCCGTCCTTCAGGACGGCGGTGCGCAGCGCGATGCAGGTGTCCATGGCGCCCGACGCGCCGAAATAGCCGACGCAGCCGGCGTAGACGCCGCGGCGGGCCTTTTCCAACTCGTCGATGATCTGCATGGCGCGGACCTTCGGTGCGCCCGACACGGTGCCGGCCGGGAAGCCGGCGATCAGGGCGTCCAGCGCGTCGTGCTTCGGGTCGAGGTCACCCTCGACGTTGGAGACGATGTGCATGACGTGGCTGTACAGCTCCACGATCATCTTCTGCGTCACCTTGACGGTACCGGTGCGCGCCACCCGGCCCACGTCGTTGCGGCCGAGATCGAGCAGCATCAGATGCTCGGCCAGCTCTTTCGGATCGCTCAGCAGGTCCTCGGCAAGCGCCTGGTCCTCCGCCGCCGTGGCGCCACGCTTGCGGGTGCCGGCGATGGGGCGGACGGTCACCTTGCCGTCGCGCACGCGCACCAGGATCTCCGGGCTGGAGCCGACGACCGACAGCTCGCCGAAGTCGCAGTGGAACAGGAAGGGCGACGGGTTCAGGCGGCGCAGCGTGCGGTACAGCGCCAGCGGCGACGGCTTGAAGGGGAAGCGGATGCGCTGGGACGGCACGACCTGGAAGATGTCGCCGGCCCGGATGTACTCCTTCGCCCGCTCCACGATCGCGTGATACTCCTCGCGCGTCGTGTTGGAGGTCCAGGCGAGCGGCAGCCCGTCCTTGGTCCGCGGCTCCCGCCGGTAGGGCAGGGGGCGCTCCAGATCGGCCACCGCGTCCATCAGCCGCTCGCGGGCGTCGCCGTAGGCGGCGTTGCCGTCGATCCCCGGCTTCGGCCAGACGGGGGTGACCAGCGTCACCGAATCGGTGTGGCTGTCGAAGATGGCGACGATGCTGGGACGGGACAGGATGGCGTCGGGGATGCCCAACTCGTCCGGGTTGTCGTCCGGCAGACGTTCCATCAGCCGGACCATGTCGTAGGTCAGGTAGCCGAACAGGCCGGCGGCCATCGGCGGCAGGGCGTCCGGCAGGTCGATGCGGCTCTCGTTGATGAGGGCGCGCAGCGACTCCAGCGGGGCGGCGTCGATGGGCTCATAGGCGTCCCGGTCGTGCAGGGCGTTGCGGTTCACCTCCGCCCGGTCGCGGCGGCAGCGCCACACCAGATCAGGCTTGAAGCCGATCACCGAATAGCGGTCGCGCCGCGATCCCGCCCCGCGCTCCGCCGATTCGAAAAGGAAGCCGAAGGGCCGCCCGTCGGCCAGCTTCATGTAGGCGGAGACCGGGGTCTCCAGATCGCTGACCAGCGTGGTCCACACCACCTGCGGCTTGCCGGCCTCATAAGCGGTGTGGAAGGCGGCGGATTCCGGCTGAACCTTCACGGGACGGGCCTCGATTGAGTGGGATTAGTTGCCGCTGGCGAAGAACTGGTCGATGCGGTTGCGGTGAACCTCGACCGGGTAGCTGTTGCGCAGCGCGTTGCCGAATTGGGCCATGATGTCGCTTTCCAGCCCCTGGGCGACGGTGCTCTCCACGGTCGCCAGCGTGGCGTCGGCCGCCGCCGGGTCCGCCGGGATGATCTCCTTCAGGCGGGCGACGACCTGGCTGTCGGCGGTGGCGCCGGTCACCGTCTCGCCGGGCTTCACCTCGAACAGCTTGCGCACCAGCTCGCCCGGCAGCCCCTCGACCGAACGGGCGTCGCGGGTGAAGGGCGTGGTCATGGCGAAGCTGGCGCCGGACTGGCTGGCGACGTCCTGCGCCGCGGCCTCCGAGCCCTGCTTCAGCTTGGCGGCGATGTCCTGGGCCTTCTCGGCGGCCAGCTTGGCGCGCTTGTCGTCCTGCCAGCCGGCGACGGCCTGATCGCGCACCTCGGCCAGCGGCTTGGGCGCGGCCGGCGTCACGCCGTCGACGCGCACGGCGTAGAAGACGTTGTTGGGCGCTTCGGTCAGGTTCGAGGTGGCGCCGGAGGCGAGCTGGAAGGCGGTCTGCACCATGGCGGCGAAGTTCGGGCGGCCCGGGGCGGCGTCCTTGCCGTCCGGCGCCTTGCCGCTGCTGTCCACCGCGGCGATCTTGGCGATGGGCAGCGACTGGGCCTGAGCGACCTCCTCCAGCGGGGCGCCGCTGGCGAGCTGGTCCTCGACCCGGTTGGCGATGGAGTAGAGCGAATCCATCGCCTTCTCCTTGCGCAGCTCGGCCAGGAGCTGGTCGCGGGCCTCCTCGAAGCTCTTGGTGGCGCCCGGCTGGATGGCGGTGACCGTCAGGACGTGCCAGCCCAACCCGCTGCGCACCGCGTCGCTGACCGCACCCTGGGCCAGCGCGAAGGCGGCGTCGCCGATCTCCGGCAGCTCGTTGCGGGTGACGTTGTCGAGCGTGATGACGTCGGTCCCGGCGTCCTTGGCGGCGACGGTCAGGCCCTTGGTCTTGGCGGCCTCGGCGATCTGCTTCGCCTTCGCTTCGTCGTCGGCCAGAACCATCCCCACCGTGCGCCGCTCCGGCGTGCCGAGTTCGTCGGCGCGCTCGTCATAGGCAGCGCGCAGTTCGGCGTCGGGGATCTGGATGTCCTTGGCGATCTCGTCGGCGGAGAGCTGGGCGATGCTCAGCGCGCGGTATTCCGGCGCGGTGAAGCGGACCTGATGATCCTCGTAATAACGGGTCAGTTCAGCGTCGTCGGGCACGCCGACGTCGCCGATGGCGGCGTTGGGCAGGGTGACCACCTCGGCCACGCGGCGCTCCCCGCGGAAGCGGTAGAGATCCTGGACCAGCGGCTTCGGCGGGGTCACCCCGGCGCCGACCGCACCGGCGACCAGCTCGCGCGCGGTCTCGCGGCGCAGCAGGGCGACGTAGCCGTCCTCGGTCAGTTGGTTGTTGCGCAGCACGCTGCGGAACTGGGCCGCGTCGAACTGGTTCTGCGCGTTGCGGAAGGCCGGCTCCTCGGCGATGCGCTGGCGCACCACGTCCGGGCCGACCGAGATCCCGGCGTCGCGCGCCGCCTGATCGTAGAGCGCGCGCTGCACCAGCGCCGACAGCGACTGGTCGAGAAGGCCGAACTGGCGCGCCTGCTCCGTCGTCAGGTTGCCGCCCATCATCGGGCGCAGCCGCTCCATCTGGCGGCGGAACTCCTGGTCCAGCTCCGCCCGGTCGATCTCCACCTTCCCGACGGAGGCGACGGTGCTGGAGATCCCGCCTGTGCGGATCATGTCGCCGATGCCCCAGGCCGCGAAGCTGACGATGAGGAGCACGAACAGGATCTTGACGACCCACGAACCGGCGTAAGTGCGGATGAACTGAAGCATGGGACCCGAAGTGAGTGCGCAAAGGGCGGCCCTGCGGCCGGGGCGGCATCATAGGCACCCCGCGAAAGCCCGGCAACACCCCATTTCCCCCGCGATTCCCCATCGGAAAGAACCCGTTGGACGGGTGGAAATGCCAGCCGCTCCTTGCTAGACAGAGGGCGCACTTTGAAAACGAACACCCGCGACAACGCCCACATCAACAAACGAGAGCCGGAGGACGAAAACGCCATGGCCGCACGCCGCAAACTGATTGCCGGGAACTGGAAGATGAACGGGCTGAAGGCCGACGGGCTGGATCTGGCCTCGGACCTCGCCGGGCGCCTGACGGGAGCCGGGACGGTCGCCTTCGACATGCTGGTGTGCCCGCCCTTCCCGCTGCTGTTCCCGGTGGGAGACGCGATTTCCGGCAGCCCGCTGGCGCTGGGCGCGCAGGACTGCCACGCCAAGACCTCCGGCGCGCACACCGGCGACGTCAGCCCGGCCATGCTGACCGACGCCGGCTGCCGCTACGTCATCCTCGGCCATTCGGAGCGCCGCGCCGACCACGCAGAATCCGACGCCCAGGTCTCCGCCAAGGCCGCCGCCGCCCACAAGGCGGGCCTGATCGCCATCATCTGCGTCGGCGAGACGGAGGCCCAGCGCGACGCCGGGCAGGCGAACAGCGTCGTCGCCAGCCAGCTCAAGGGCTCCATCCCGGAAGGCGCCACCGCGGCGAACACCGTCATCGCCTACGAGCCGGTCTGGGCCATCGGCACCGGTAAGACCGCGACCCCCGACGACGTCAAGGCGATGCACGCCCACATCCGGGCGGAGCTGGCCGGCAAGACCGCCGATCCCGGCGCAGTGCGCGTCCTCTACGGCGGCTCGGTCAAGCCGGGCAACGCCGCGGAACTGATGGCGGTGGAGAATGTGGACGGCGCGCTGGTCGGCGGCGCCGCGCTGAAGGCGGACGATTTCTGGGCGATCGCCACCAGTTGCCGCTAGCATATCGCGCAGGACCGCGTTAAAAACAGTGGGCGCGCGCCACGGGCCCTTGCCAAGGTCCGTGGCGCGCTGTTGGTTTGGGCGGTCCCTGCGGATCGCTCCGGGAAGGGATCAAGGGAACGGGTTGCATGGAATCGGTGCTTCTGGTCATTCACCTGCTGATCGCCCTGGCGCTCGTCGGGGTCATCCTGATCCAGCGTTCGGAAGGCGGCGGTCTCGGCATCGGCGGCGGCAATATGGGGGGCATGATGTCCACCCGCGGCACCGCCAATCTGCTGACGCGGACCACCGGCATCCTGGCGGGCTGCTTCATGGCGACCAGCCTGGTCCTGGCGGTCCTGGCGGGTGCGCACAGGGCGCCGACCTCGATCATCGACACGATGCCGGCCCAGCCGGTCGCCCCGGCGGCCCCAGCCCAGCCGGCCGCGCCGGCGCAGCCCGCTCCGCCGGTCGCCCAGTAACAGCGGCCCGGCAAAACGCGACGCGGCTCCGGCCGGGTCCGACGTGAGGCGGCCTCCCCCGAAGCCGCCTCTTTCTTTTGAGGATTGTCGATCTGGGCAGCGCCCGGGGGACGATCCGAATTCGGGGAACGGATCAGGCTCTGAAGGTCTTCGGACGGACATGACTCGCTACATCTTCATCACCGGTGGCGTCGTTTCCTCGCTGGGCAAAGGTCTGGCGTCGGCGGCGCTTGGGGCGCTTCTCCAGGCGCGCGGCTACAAGGTGCGGCTGCGCAAGCTGGACCCGTACCTGAACGTGGACCCCGGCACGATGAGCCCGTACCAGCACGGCGAGGTCTATGTGACCGACGACGGCGCTGAGACCGACCTCGACCTCGGCCATTACGAGCGCTTCACCGGCGTGGCCGCGCGCCGTGGCGACAACATCACCACGGGCCGTATCTATTCGAACGTGATCGCCAAGGAGCGCCGCGGCGACTATCTGGGCGCGACCGTGCAGGTGATTCCGCACGTCACGGACCAGATCAAGGACTTCATTGGCGCCGACACGACCGACGAGGACTTCATCCTCTGCGAGATCGGCGGCACGGTGGGCGACATCGAGTCGACCCCCTTCCTGGAAGCCATTCGCCAGTTCGGCAACGAGGTCGGTCCGGAGAACGCCCTGTTCATCCACCTGACCCTGCTGCCCTACATCCCGACGGCGGGCGAACTGAAGACCAAGCCGACCCAGCATTCCGTGAAGGAACTGCTGGGCATGGGCATCCAGGCCAACATCCTGCTCTGCCGCGCCGATCGCCCGATTCCGGACAACGAGCGCCGCAAGATCGCGCTGTTCTGCAACATCCGGCCGGAGCGCGTCATCGCCGCCCTGGACGTCGATTCGATCTATCAGGTACCGGTCAGCTACCACGAGGAAGGCTTCGACACCCAGGTTCTGGCCTATTTCGGCCTGCCGACCGAGGGCAAGCCGGACCTGTCGCGCTGGACCAGCATCGTCGAGCGCGTGCGCAAGCCGCAGGGCGAGGTGACCATCGCCGTCGTCGGCAAGTACACCAGCCTGCTCGACAGCTACAAGTCGCTGGCCGAGGCGCTGACCCACGGCGGCATCGCCAACAACGTGAAGGTCAAGCTCGACTGGATCGACTCGGAGATCTTCGAGGACGACAGCGCCGTGCAGCGGCTGGAGAACGTCCACGGCATCCTGGTGCCGGGCGGCTTCGGCTCGCGCGGCACGGAGGGCAAGATCCGCGCCGCCCAGTTCGCCCGCGAGCGCAAGGTGCCGTATTTCGGCATCTGCTTCGGCATGCAGATGGCGGTGATCGAGTCGGCCCGCAACATGGCCGGGATCGTCGACGCCGGCTCGACCGAGCTGGGCAAGCCCGGCAACCCGGTGGTCGGCCTGATGACCGAGTGGATGCGCGGCAACAGCCTGGAGAAGCGCACGGAAGGCACCGATCTCGGCGGCACCATGCGTCTCGGCACCTACCCGGCGAAGCTGGTCCCCGGCAGCAAGGTCGCGGAGGTCTATGGCACCACCGACATCACCGAGCGGCACCGCCACCGCTACGAGGTGAACGTCTATTACAAGGACCGGCTGGAGAAGGTCGGCCTGCTGTTCTCCGGCCTGTCGCCGGACGGCGAGCTGCCCGAGATCGTCGAGATCCCGGACCATCCCTGGTTCATCGGCGTCCAGTTCCACCCGGAGCTGAAGTCCAAGCCCTTCGACCCGCATCCGCTCTTCACCTCCTTCATCAAGGCGGCGATTGAGCAGAGCCGGCTGGTGTGACGTGACCATACGGGGGAGGGCATTCCTCCCCCGCGTGTTCCGGTTCCGGGTTTCCGGTGGGTATAGTGAGAGCGGCGGCCGAGCCAACGGTCGCCGCTTTTGCGTTATGGGCCAGGGAAAAACCAAGGGAAGGGACACCACCATGACCGACATCAGCATTCCCGCCGGCGACGGCGGCAGCTTTTCCGCCTATGTGGCCAAGCCGGCGGGCGGCGGGCCGGCGCCGGGACTCGTCGTCATCCAGGAAATCTTCGGGGTCAATCAGGTCATGCGCGACCTGTGCGACGGCTTCGCCGCCCAGGGCTGGCTGGCTGTCTGCCCGGACCTGTTCTGGCGTCAGGAGCCGGGCGTCCAGATCACCGACAAGACCCAGGAGGAGTGGAACCGCGCCTTCGCCCTGATGAACGGCATTGACCAGGACAAGGCGGTGGACGACCTCAAGGCCACCCTGGCGTGGCTGCGCCAGAATCCCGGCTGCACGGGCAAGGCCGGGTCGGTGGGCTACTGCCTGGGCGGCCGGCTCGCCTTCATGATGGCGGCGCGTTCAGATTCCGATGCAAACGTCAGCTATTACGGCGTCGGTCTGGACGCTCTGATCGGCGAGGCGGCGAGCATCACCAAGCCTCTGCTGATGCACATCGCCGAAAAGGACCAGTTCGTCCCGGCGGAGGCGCGGGACAAGGTGCTGGCCGCGGTGAAGGGCAACCCGAACGTCACCGCCCACGTCTATCCGGGTGTGGACCACGCCTTCGCCCGCGCGGGCGGCGCCCATTTCGATGCGCAGGCGGCGGAGCTGGCCAACGGACGCACGGCAGCCTTCTTCAAGCAGCATCTGGGTTGACTCCATTCCGGTTGACCGGGATCGCCGATATCTGGGAAGGAATGGGCAGCGCGAGGGGGGCATCAGCATGCGTCCCCTCGCATTGCTTTTTGGAGAGCACGGGATGACCACCGCCAAGACCGTCCAAATCGGCAACCTGACCATCGCCAACGACCGGCCCTTCACCCTGATCGCCGGCCCGTGTCAGATGGAAAGCCGCGACCACGCGCTGGAGACGGCGGCGGCGCTGGTGGAGATGACCGGCGCGCTGGGCATCGGGCTGATCTACAAATCCTCCTTCGACAAGGCCAACCGCACCTCCATCAGCACGGCGCGCGGCCTCGGCATGGACAAGGCGCTGCCGATCTTCGCGGAAATCAAGGAGCGGTTCGGTTGCCCGGTGATCACCGACGTGCACGAGGCCGACCAGTGCGCCGCGGTGGCCGAGGTGATGGACGTCCTCCAGATCCCCGCCTTCCTGTGCCGCCAGACCGATCTGCTGATCGCAGCGGCCAAGACGGGCCGGGCGGTCAACGTGAAGAAGGGCCAGTTCCTCGCCCCCTGGGACATGAAGAACGTCGCGGCGAAGCTGGTGGCGTCGGGCAACGAGAAGGTGCTGCTGTGCGAGCGCGGCGCCAGCTTCGGCTACAACACGCTGGTGTCGGACATGCGGTCCCTGCCGATCATGGCGGAGACCGGTTTCCCGGTGGTTTTCGACGCCACCCACTCCGTGCAGCAGCCGGGCGGGCAGGGCACCACCTCCGGCGGCCAGCGCGAGTTCGTTCCGGTGCTGGCGCGCGCCGCCATCGCGGTGGGCGTCGCCGCCGTCTTCATGGAGACCCACGAGAATCCGGACTGCGCCCCCAGCGACGGCCCGAACATGGTCCCGCTGAAGGAGATGCCGGCCCTGCTGGCGCGGCTCCAGGCCTTCGATCGGCTCGCAAAAGGCTGACGAAAGGACAGGTTTGGGAACGGCGTGGCGGTCCCGGCGTTGCCTTGGCACCGCGGGCGCCGCGCTTATGGTGGAGCGCCCGCGGAATGAGCCATGGAGCAACGCCATGAAGCCGATCCGCCTGTGCGCCATCGCCGCCATCGCCAGTGTTGGCGCGATGATCGCCGTTCCCGCTTTTGCGCAATCGACCGCGCCGTCCGCAACGCCTTCCACCACGCCGATGCCGCAGGCCAAGCCGGCCATGCCGCCGGGCCACAGCGGCACCACCACCGCGCCGCCGATGGGCAGCGGATCGTCGTCGACGACGGCGAAGGCCAAGGTCATCGACCTCAACACCGCCGGCAAGGACGAGCTTCAGACCCTGCCGGGAATCGGCGAGGCGCGGTCCGAGGCTATCGTGAAGAACCGCCCCTACCGGTCCAAGGACGAGCTGGTCAGCAAGAAGATCGTCCCGCAGAACGTCTACGACGACATCAAGGGCCGGATCGCCGCGGTCGGCGGCTCCAAGACCAGCGCCTCGGCGGCGACCGCCCCGAAGAAGTGAGATGGAAGCGGCCCTCTTTCCTAAACTGTGGAATGGGGGCCGCCCTTACAGGCTGAAGCTCCGGTAGGTGATCGGCGCCTCGGCCGTGCCGCCGTCCTCCGCGGCGATCTCGGCGAGCAGACTATGATGCTCCGAGAGGTCGCACACCGGGTCGGTGTTGTCGGCGCTTCCGGTCAGCGCCAGCGCCTGGCAGCGGCAGCCGCCCCAGTCGATTTCCTTCTGGTCGCAGCTCCGGCAGGGCTGGGGCATCCAGTCGGTGCCGCGGTAGCGCTGGAAGGCCGCGGAGTTGGTCCAGATGTCGGCCAGCGGACGCTCCGTCACCCGGTCGAAACTCATGCCGGGGATCGTCTCGGCGGCGTGGCAGGGCAGGACC
>NZ_CP059449.1:600000-787500 GCF_022023855.1 Azospirillum brasilense | reverse complement strand
CCTGGGGCTGGAGCAGGTCCCAAGGGTTCGGCTGTTCGCCGATTAAAGTGGTACGTGAGCTGGGTTTAGAACGTCGTGAGACAGTTCGGTCCCTATCTGCCGTGGGTGTCGGAGTTTTGCGAGGATCTGTCCCTAGTACGAGAGGACCGGGATGGACATACCTCTGGTGCACCGGTTGTCACGCCAGTGGCATGGCCGGGTAGCTAAGTATGGACGGGATAACCGCTGAAAGCATCTAAGCGGGAAACCCACCTCAAAACCAGAACTCCCTTGAGAGCCGTGACAGACCATCACGTCGATAGGAGGCATGTGGACGGGCGGCAACGCCTGAAGCTGAGCCTTACTAATCGCTCGATCGGCTTGATCCTTCCCAGCAGGATGCCCGCGCGCAGCGGGAAGCCCTGGGCGCACGAGCCAACACCGCAAGACCAAGAACGCAGACGTCCTCACTTAACGAAACCCGCCCGTCCGGTCCGGATGGTTCGCGTGTGCCTTGGTGACCTGGTGGTCATGGCGAGGCTCCCAACACCCGATCCCATTCCGAACTCGGCCGTGAAACGCCTCAGCGCCAATGGTACTGCGTCTTAAGACGTGGGAGAGTAGGTCGCCGCCAGGTCACCACGGCACACGCCAAGCCATCAAGGACTTGGATGGATGGGTTTCAATCGCTTGACAATCGGCTTCATGAACGGCAAGGCCGGCGCTTTCCCCCAACGGGAAGCGCCGGCTTTACGTTGTATTGGGGTGTTGCGGCCGGCCCCCTCCCTAGCCCTCCCCCGCCATCGGCGGGGGAGGGTATCAAGGGGTTGGGAGGTGGACGGTGCAGAGCTTGTCGGGGCTTTCCTTGGCGATGGCCTTGTGGCCGGCGATGGCGGTGTTGATCGCGTCGGAGGTCAGGCGGTGCGGGCCGGGAGCGATCACCACGGCGACGCCGCTGGCCGACAGGAGCGGGAAGCGCCGCACCGCGCCGTAGCGGTCCTTGCCCTCGAAGCAGCCGGCCTCCCGCGCCTCCGCGTCGTAGAGGCTCTCCGCGTCGGAGCGGAACTGCGCGACGAGGTCCGCCACGCGGGCGAGCGCGTCCTTGTCCTCGGCACCGCTGAGGGCGACGAAGAAGTCGTCGCCGCCGATGTGGCCGGCGAAGCCGCCGTTGCCCGACGCCCAGGCCTTCAGCCGCTCGCTGAACATCAGGATGGCGCGGTCGCCTTGGCGGAAACCGAAACGGTCGTTGAAGGGCTTGAAGTTGTCGAAGTCGAGATAGGCCAGGACGTGCTTGCGATCCTGCTCCTGAAGGGCGCGCTCAATATGGCGCACGATGGCGGCGTTACCGGGCAGGCGGGTCAGCGGGTTCTGGTCCGCGGCCATGGCGAGGTTGCGCTCGTGCACCAGCCGGATCAGCGCGCCGCTGGACAGGAAGCCGGCATACTCGCCGCCTTCGATGATGATGATGCCGTCGCTGGCCTCCTCCGCCGAGAAGGCCTCGATCACTTGGTCGAGCGGGGTGGAGATGTCGCAGACCGGGCTCTTCACCACCAGATCCAGCAGCGTGTCGCCCAACCCCTTGTTGCGCAGAAGCTCGCTGCCGAAACGGGAGTAGACGAAGCGCTTCAGGTCGCGTTCGCGGATCAGCCCCAGCGGGCGCTGCTGGCGGTCGACGATGGGGGCGATGGACGGGCTGTTGTCGCCGCGGAAATATTCCAGAAGCTCGGTCTTCGGGGAATTGACGGCGAGCGGCGGCTGCCGCTCGATCACCTCGGACAGGCGCAGGCGGGCCTCGTTCGGCTTGCGCCGATCCTGGCGGTTCAACTCCTCGACGACGCCGTAGCGCTCGGGCACGGCGCGCAGATCCAGGCTCGGCCGGGCGATCAGATAGCCCTGGGCGAAGTCGCAGCCAAGATCGCGGCAGGTGTAGAATTCCTTCTCCGTCTCCACCCCTTCGGCGATGATGAGGATGCCGAGCGCGTGGGCGTAGCCGACCAGCGCGTGAGCGATGGCCCGCTTGCGCGTGTCCTGGTCGATGCCGTCGATGAAATAGCGGTCGATCTTGAGATAGTCGGGCTTGGATTCGTAGAGCAGCCGCAGCCCGGCGAAGCCGACGCCGAAATCGTCCAGCGCCACCCCGATGCCCGCCTGCCGGTAGCGGTCGATGGCCTGCTCGATGCTGTGGTCGGGACGCAGTTCCCGCCGCTCGGAAATTTCCAGGCTGATGGTCAGGCGCGGGTCGGGCGCGCCGCCATCCAGCGCGACGGGGGCCAGCCAGGGCGAGCCGGCCACCCCGACCACCCGCGCGTCGATGTTCAGGAACAGCTTGGCGTTCGGCCAGTGGTCCAGCGCGCGGAAGGCCGCCACCGCCTTGGCGTGCAGGGCGCATTCGACCTCGGCCAGCAGGCCCTGCATGCAGGCGGCGTCCAGCAGGTCGTTGGGGCTGGCGAAGGGGCTGCGCTCCAGGCCGCGCAGCAGCGCCTCCATCCCGTGGCAGCGCCCGGTGCGCATCTGCACGATGGGCTGGAAGGCGACCGACAGCCCAGCCAGAAGACGGGTCCATTCCGCCGGCAGCGCGGCCTTGCGGGCGCCCCCTTCCGGTGTGCCGGAGCGATCGTCCCATTCGTCTGCTGGCACCGAGGCCATGGCTTCGTCCACCGCCGGCTGTCCATGTTCGTCGCGGGCAAGCCCATCTTGTAGCGGATGATCTTTTCGATTTCGTGACAAAGGCAAGGCGTCTGCGCGAGGGCGATCCAAAATGCCCTTCGCACCGTGGCCCCGCTTTGCGCTATAGGGGTGCGCTTCAACGCAGACGGAGGCGGCGGGGCATGAAGGTCGGCATCGACATGGGGGCGGCCATGACGGCTGGCGCGACGGGGGCGTCGGCGATGCTGGATCTCGAGGAGCTGCTGGCGACCCGCCTGCTGGTGCAGGGCAACTCCGGCTCCGGCAAGTCGCACCTGCTGCGCCGCCTGATCGAACAGAGCGCGCGCTGGGTGCAGCAGGCGGTGATCGACCCCGAGGGCGACTTCGTGACTCTGGCCGAGCGCTTCGGCCACATCGTGGTGAACGCCGACGAGCACAGCGAGGCCGCCCTGCAGAGCGTCGCCGCCCGCGTGCGCCAACACCGCGTCTCCGTCGTGCTGAACCTGGAGGGGCTGGACGCGGACATGCAGATGCGCCACGCCGCTGCCTTCCTGGGCGGGCTGTTCGATGCCGACCGCGACCACTGGTACCCCATGCTGGTGGTGGTGGACGAGGCGCAGCTCTTCGCCCCTTCCGCCGCCGGCGAGGTGTCGGACGAGGCGCGCAAGGTCTCGCTGGGCGCCATGACCAACCTGATGTGCCGCGGGCGCAAGCGCGGGCTGGCAGGGGTGATCGCGACACAGCGCCTCGCCAAGCTCGCCAAGAACGTGGCGGCGGAGGCGTCCAACTTCCTGATGGGCCGCACCTTCCTGGACATCGACATGGCCCGCGCCGCCGACCTTCTGGGCATGGAGCGCCGCACGGCGGAGATGTTCCGCGATCTGGAGCGCGGGCATTTCATCGCGCTCGGCCCGGCCATCTCGCGCCGCCCGCTGCCGCTGCGCATCGGTGCCGTCGAGACGCAGGGGCGGGCCGGCAGCCCGAAGCTGATGCCGCTGCCCGACACCCCGCTGGAGGACGCGCGGGAGCTGATCTTCAGGCCGGGCGAGCCGGAACCGCCGCGCCTGCCGGTGCGCCGCCCCTCGACCAGCGCCAGCGCCGATCTGCTGGCCCAGCTCTCCCGCCCGCGCCCCCTGCCGGTGGAGCCGGAGAGCGAGGACGGGGCCCCCGCGCTGCCCATGGAGGAGCCGGAAACGCCGGAGCAGGCGGCGGAGCGCAAAGCCGCCTACGAGGCGATCCTGCGCGAGGTTCTGGCCGATCCGGAGGCGCCCTACCGCTCCATCGCCGTGCTGTATCAGGACTTCCTGGTGCGCTGCCGGACGCAGGGGGTGCGGGGCGAGCTGCTGGAACTGCCGGCCTTCCGGCGCAAGCTGGCGGCGGCCCGCGCCGGGGCGGGGGAGGGCACCGAGGAGAATCCCGCCTGGGCGAAGGCGACCCAGGTCGCGGCGACCCTGCCGGAGGACATCCAGGTCGTCTTCCTGCTGCTGGCCCGTGCGGCGCTGGACCATCTGCCCTGCCCGTCCGACGCCGATGTGGCCCGTGCCTGCGGCAGCCGGTCGCGCGGGCGGGCGCGGCGCCTGCTGACCTACATGGAGCAGCGCGGCTTCGTCGCCACGCGCAGCGGGCTGGGCAACACGCGCAGCATCGCCCTGCCGGCGCTGGGCTGGGAGACGGCGCTGGGCGATCCGAACGCTGACGACGGAACCGACGGGCCGGAGGACGGCGGGCTGTTCGCCACCGTCTGATTTTTCTTTATTCGTCGTCCGGCTCGATCCCGGCGGCCAGGGCGTGGGCCAGACGCCCGGTGGCGGCGACCGTGGCCATGGCCTCCTGCGCCTTGGCGGCGATGCGCGCGGTGCCCTCCGGCGTCGGTTGGTAAAGCGACGGGTCGGGCAGGCGTTCGACGAAATCCCAGGCGCCGGTGGCGGGGTCCCAGACCTCGAACACCTCGGGGTTGGGGCGGCGGGCGACCCAGGCGCGGGCGGCGTTGCCCTCGGCGCGGAAGCGCACCCCGAAGAAGCGGCTGGCCGCCATGGCCCCGATGGCCGCGGTCAGGTCGCCGTCGGCGTCCGGGCAGCGCTGCGTCAGAGCGGCGCGCAGGGCTTCCGCCAGGGCGCGGCGGTCGTCATGATGGGGAAGGCCGTCGGGATCGGTTCTCATGGCCCGCGATGGTAGAGGGACGGCGCGCTCCGACAAGCGGGCGCAATGTCGCAAGCGCAGCCCGGAGTCGTCATGGTCAGCCTGTCCGAAGCCTACGCCATCGCCATCGGCCACCACCGGGCCGGACGGATGGGCGAGGCCGCCGGGGTCTACCGGGCGATTCTCGACGCCGACCCGCGACAGGCCGACGCGCTGCATCTGCTGGGCGTGCTGTCCGGCCAGACCGGGCGGAGCGAGGAGGCGGTGTCGCTGATCGCCCAGGCCATCGCGTTGGACCCGGAGGCGGCGGACTATCACGACAATCTGGGCAGCCTGCGCCGCAGCGGCGGTGATGCGGCGCGGGCGGCCGCGCAGCACGCGCGCGCTCTGGCGCTGGAGCCGGCGCGGGCCAAGGCGGCCTTCAACCGGGGGCTGGCGCTCGGCGATCTGGGGCGGGTGGAAGAGGCGCTGCTATGCTTCCGCGCCGCCCTGCGGATCGACCCCGGCTATGGGGCAGCGGCGCTGGCGGCGGGGCGGCTGCTGGCCGGCGGGCCGGAACCGTTGGCGGCGGGGCGCTGGCTGGCCCACGCGCTGTCCCTGGCACCGGACAGCCCCGACGCCTGGGCGGCCATGGGACGTGCGCGGCTGGCGGCGGGGGAGGCCGACGGGGCGGTGAGGGGCTATGGCCGTGCGGCGCGGCTGTGTCCAAGCAATGGTGCGGCGCTGGGCAACCTCGCCATGGCGACTTTGCAGGCCAGCGGCGCCCTGCCGGAGTTCCCCCGCGCCGATCGCCCAGAGGCGACATGGGGCGAACCGCTGGCCCGCGCGCTCGACCTGTTCCTGGCGGCGCTGGAGCGCGGGGCGGGGGAGGTGGCGGAGGCGGCGCTGTTCCGCACCGCCGTGCTGACCATCCACCGCGGCATGCTGGACGATGCGCGGCTGGAGCGGATCGCCGAGCGGGCGCGGGACCGGCTGCGGCGCGCGCCGGGGGATGGTGCGGCGGCGGCCTGCATCGCACACGGTCTCTACCGCCGGGGGCGGTTGGTGACCGCCTCGCGGCTTGCCCGACGCTATCTGCGCGGCTGGTCGGAGGAGGCCATCCGTGCCGACCCGCAGGCTGCGAAATGGCGGCAGGCCGATGCGCGCCCGGTTTTTCTCGACGCGCTCGCCGGGTATCGGCCGCGCATCGCGGAGGCGGGGGAGCGGTCGATGCCGGTTCCGCCCGCAGCCGAAGGCGGGGCGATCCTGCTGGTCAGCGTCGATTCCGATTACTGGCGGCGCTTCGGCGGCTGGTTTCTCTCCCACGCCCTCAAGGACGCGCCGGGCGACCGCGTGCATGTCCATGTCGTCAACCCCGGCGCGGAGGATCGCGCCGATCTGGACCGCCGCTGCACCACCCATCCGGGGCGCCTGTCCTGGTCGCTGGAACGCATCGACCTGTCCGCCCACGCGCCGGGGGCGGAGACGACCTATTACGCTTGTGCCCGCTTCTTCGTCGCCCTGGACCTGCTGGAGCGGACGGGGGCGCCGGTCTTCATCACCGACATCGACGCCCGTTGCACGGCACCGCTTCCGCCGGAACTGCGCGACGGGGCGGGCTGGGACCTGACGATCATGCGCGACCGCCGCGCCCGCGGGCCGTTCGACGACATCATCGTCAGCTTCCTCGGCGTCGCGCCGACCGCGGCGGGGCGGGAGTTCCTCGGCCTCGTCCGTGCCTGCATCGGCTGGTTCTTCGACCGGGGCGAAGCGGCCTGGACGCTGGATCAGGCGGCGCCCTACGCCGTCCTCCACGACTGGATGCGGCGCGGGCGCACGCCGCGGCTGCGCGAATACGAGTTCCTGCGCCTGCCCTGGTTCGACTTCCCGGTGAAGGGCGAGGGGTGAAGGGCCGCTACGCCGCCTGGACGCTGTTGTCCTTGCGCCGGGACAGCTGCAACTGGCCGTCCAGGCATTTCACGTAGGTGGTCTTGCCGGCCTTGAGGTTGTCGCAGACGGTGACCAGCGCACGCGGGATCGCCGCGAATTCCTTGGAGCCGCGCGACTGCGTGTTGTAGGCGGCGAGGTGCTGGCGCAGCCCCTCCTTCGACACCGGCTTTCCGTCGTTCCCGATCATGGTCGTCCCCGCGTGTGTGGTCCTTGAGGGACGAGGCTACGCGGGGACGGTGCCGGACTCAACGCCCGCTGCCGTCCGTGGGCCGGTCCTCCGGCTTTCCGCCGTCGCCGGTCCAGTCGTCGGTGATGTAGCGCTGCGCGTCGCTGATCTTCTCCACCTCGTCGCGGCTCGGCGGCTTGGGCACGCGCGACTGGCCGTTCTTGTGGTCCTGGTCCATGGGTCCTCCATCGTTTTGCCAGTGATGTGGACGGACGGGCGGGATCGGCAAGCCTGTTGCGGACCGGGTTAAGGCCTTCGCGTTTGGTCGCAGGGGGCCGCTATGACCGCCGCCCGCTTGACAGGCGAACCCGCGCCGCCGGATCATCCGGCCGTTAACCGCCAAGAATTCCAAAGAGAATTCGCCCCGTCCGGGGTCGTTCCGGGATCACGCAGGGAGTATGGGAACCATGAACACGCTCGCGCGCCGTCTGGCCGGTGCCGCTCTTCTGTCCGCCGGTCTTTCCTTCGGCCTCGCGGCCACGCCGGTCCTGGCCGACACGCCGAAGGACACGCTGGTCATGGCCTGGCAGTTCGACGACATCGTGACGCTCGATCCCGGCGAGATCTTCGAGCTGTCGGGGGCCGAATACGGCGCCCAGGTCTACGACCGGCTGATCCGCTTCGACGTCAACGACGTCAGCAAGATCTACGGGCAGGTCGCGGAAAGCTGGACCGTCTCCGACGACGGCAAGACCTTCACCTTCACCATCCGCGACGGGATCAAGTTCCACTCCGGCAACCCGCTGACGGCGGAGGACGTGGCCTACTCGCTCCAGCGTGCCGTGAAGATGAACAAGGGGCCGGCCTTCATCCTGACCCAGTTCGGCCTGACGCCGGAGAACGTCGATCAGAAAGTCCGCGCCACCGACCCGCGCACCCTGGTGTTCGAGACGGACAAGACCTACGCCCCGACCTTCGTGCTCTATTGCCTGACCGCCGACGTCTCCGGCGTGGTCGATGCCAAGCTGGTCAAGAGCAAGGAGGTCAACGGCGACTTCGGCGCCGCCTTCCTCAAGGCCAACTCCGCCGGATCCGGCCCCTTCGTGCTGCGCCAGTGGAAGGCCAGCGAGCTTTTGTCGCTGGAGGCCAACCCCAATTACTGGGGCGGCGCCCCGGCGGTGAAGCGCGTGCTGATCCGCCACATTGCGGAGCCGGCGACCCAGCGCCTGCTGCTGGAGAAGGGCGACGTCGACGTGGCCCGCAACCTGAAGCCGGAGCAGTTCGAGCCGCTGCGCAGCAACGACAAGATCCGCATCGTCCAGGCGCCCAAGGGCACGCTCTATTATTTCGGCCTGAACCAGAAGAACGAGGTGCTGGCTAAGCCCGACGTGCGCAAGGCCTTCAAGTACGCCGTGGATTACGACGGCATGGCGAAGACCATCATGAACGGTCTCGGCACCGTCCATCAGGCCTTCCTGCCCAAGGGCTTCCTCGGCGCGCTGGAGGAGAACCCGTACACGTACGATCCGGCCAAGGCGAAGGAGCTGCTCAAGCAGGCGGGCTATCCGGACGGCATCACGGTGACCATGGACGTCCGCAACACCTCGCCCAGCATGGACATGGCCCAGGCCATCCAGGGCAGCGCGGCGGCGGCGGGCATCACGGTCAAGCTGCTGCCGGCGGACGGCAAGCAGGTGGTCACCAAGTACCGCGCCCGCAACCACGAGGCGCTGCTGTACCAGTGGGGCGCCGACTACCAGGACCCGAACACCAACGCCGACACCTTCGCCGCCAACCCGGACAACGCCGACAATGCGAAGGCCAAGCCGCTGTCCTGGCGCAACGCCTGGGACATCCCCGAGCTGACCAAGAAGACCGCCGCCGCGGTCGAGGAGCGCGACACCGCCAAGCGCGCCGCGATGTACCAGGAGCTTCAGCGCGAGGTGCTGGAGACCTCGCCCTTCGTCATCATGTTCCAGCAGACCGAGGTGATCGCGGAGCGCAACAACGTCGAAGGGCTGGTCTGGGGGCCGAGCTTCGACAGCAACTACTACTGGAAGGTCAGCAAGAAGTAAGGGGGCTTTACCCTTCCCGCACTTCATCCCCTCTCCCCTCCGGGGAGAGGGTTAGGGTGAGGGGGATTCGCACGGCCCATACGTTCGGCACAAGCGCAACCCCCTCACCCTCCCCTCTCCCCAGGGGGAGAGGGTTTTTGCTTTCAAGCTCGGGTGAAACTTGGCCGCTATCTTGAAACGACCGGGGATGCCGGGGCGGCGCCATGCGATTCGCGGGGCGGGGCTGCTCGTCTCGGTGGCGCTGACCGTCCTCGGCCTCCTGCTCGTCACCTTCCTGATCGGGCGCGTGGTGCCCATCGACCCGGTGATCTCCGTGGTCGGCGACCGCGTGTCCGCCGACACCTACGCCCGCGTCCGGCAGGAGCTGGGGCTGGACCTACCACTGTGGCAGCAGTTCCTGCGCTATGTCGGCGACGTGCTCCAGGGCGATTTCGGCACCTCGGTGCTGACCTCCCGCCCGGTGCTGGAGGACATCCTGCGCGTCTTCCCGGCGACGCTGGAACTGGCCACCGCCGCGCTGGTCGTCGGCGTTCTGCTGGGCATCCCGGCGGGGGTGATGGCCGCCGTCCACCGCGGCCGCTGGCCGGACCATCTGATCCGGGTGATCGGGCTGATCGGCCATTCCATCCCGATCTTCTGGCTGGGGCTGATGGCGCTGCTGGTCTTCTACGCGCGGCTCGACTGGGCGCCGGGGCCGGGGCGGGTGGACGTCTTCTATGAAGGGCTGGTCGATCCGGTGACCGGGATCATCACGGCGGACGCCCTGCTGGCCGGCGAGACCGACGTGTTCTGGAACGCGCTGCACCATCTGGTGCTGCCGGCGGGCATCCTCGGCCTCTACAGCGTGGCCTACATCGCGCGCATGACGCGCAGCTTCATGCTGGACCAGCTCCGCCAGGAATACATCACCACGGCCCGCGTGAAGGGCATGTCCGAGGCGCGGGTGATCTGGCGCCACGCGCTGGGCAACATCGCGGTGCCGCTGACCACGGTTGTGGCGCTGTCCTACGCCTCGCTGCTGGAAGGTTCGGTGCTGACGGAGACGGTGTTCGCCTGGCCGGGGCTGGGGCTTTACATCACCAACTCGCTGCTGTCGGCGGACATGAACGCGGTGCTGGGCGGCACGCTGGTGGTGGGGGCGGTCTTCATCGGCCTGAACCTGCTGTCCGACCTGCTCTATCGCCTGCTGGATCCCCGTGCGAGATGAGGGTGGCACGATGACCGCACAGACGCATGCGACCGAAAGCGGGCTGCGGGCGTGGCTGACCGCGGAGACGCCGAAGTCCCGCGGGCAGGCCCGGCTGGGCCGGGTCTATCTGGGCTGGCTGGCCTTCGCGCGCAACCGGCTGGCCATGATCGGGCTGGGCATCGTGCTGCTGCTGGTGCTGATGGCGGCGCTGGCCCCGCTGCTCGCCCCCTACGACCCCTACACGCAGGACCTGTCGCAGCGGCTGCTGCCGCCCAGCGCGGCGCACTGGCTGGGCACCGACGCCTTCGGGCGGGACATCCTGTCGCGCATCCTCTACGGCTCCCGCCTGACGCTGATGATCGTGGCGCTGGTCGCGGTGACGGCGCCGGTGGCCGGGCTGCTGATCGGGACGGTGGCGGGCTATCTCGGCGGCTGGGTGGACGCGGTGCTGATGCGCGTCACCGACATCTTCCTGGCCTTCCCGAAGCTGATCCTGGCGCTGGCCTTCGTCTCGGCGCTGGGGCCGGGCATCGAGAACGCCATCATTGCCATCGCGATCACCAGCTGGCCGCCCTACGCCCGCATCGCGCGGGCCGAGACGATCACCATCCGCAAGAGCGACTTCATCAGCGCGGCGCGGCTCCAGGGCGCCTCGACGCCGCGGATCATCCTCGGCCATGTGGTGCCGCTCTGCTCCTCCTCGCTGATCGTGCGGGTGACGCTGGACATGGCGGGGATCATCCTGACGGCGGCGGGGCTGGGCTTTCTCGGCCTCGGCGCGCAGCCGCCCGCCCCGGAATGGGGTGCGATGATTGCCACCGGGCGCCAGTATGTGCTGGAGCAGTGGTGGGTCGCCACCATGCCCGGCATCGCCATCTTCGTGGTCAGCCTGGGCTTCAACCTGCTGGGCGACGGCCTGCGCGACGTTCTGGACCCGAAAGGCCAATGACCCAAGCGCCAATGAGCGAGACTCCTCTGCTGGAGGTCGAGAACCTCCGCATCTCCTTCCCCACCCGGACGGGCGTGACGCAGGCGGTGCGCGGCGTCTCCTTCACTGTGGGGCGGGAAAAGCTGGGCATCGTCGGCGAGTCCGGCTCCGGCAAGTCGATGACCGGGCGGGCCATCCTGCGGCTGGTCCCGCCGCCGGGCGTCGTCACCGCCGACAAGCTATCCTTCCAGGGCGAGGACCTGCTGACCCTGCCGGAGAAGCGGCTGCGCGGCATCCGCGGGCGCCGCATCTCCATGGTCATGCAGGACCCGAAATTCTCGCTGAACCCGGTGATGACCATCGGCGCCCAGATCGCCGAGGCCTACCGCGTCCATTCCAGCGCCGGCACGGCGGAGGCGAAGCGGCGCGCGCTGGAGATGCTGGAGGCCGTGCGCATCCGCAACCCGGAGCGGGTCTACGGCCTCTACCCGCACGAGGTGTCGGGCGGCATGGGCCAGCGCATCATGATCGCCATGATGCTGATCCCCAACCCCGACCTGCTGATCGCCGACGAGCCGACCTCGGCGCTCGACGTCACGGTGCAGATGCAGGTGCTGGCGATCATGGACGAGCTGTGCTCCAGCCGCGGCATGGGGATGATCTTCGTCAGCCACGACCTGAACCTCGTGGCGTCCTTCTGCGACCGCATCCTGATCATGTACGCGGGCCGGGTGGTCGAGACCTGCCGCGCGTCGGAACTGCACGCGGCGAAGCATCCCTACACCCGCGGCCTGCTCGACAGCCTGCCGCGTCTGGACGACACACGGGCGGAGCTGCCGGTGCTGGCGCGCGACCCGTCCTGGCTGGAGGGCTGAGGGATGATCGACGTCAAGGATCTGCGCGTCACCTTCGGCCATGGCGCCGACGCGGTGGCCGCCGTGCAGGGGGTGTCCTTCGCCGTGCGGGAGGGCGAGAGCTTCGGGCTGGTCGGCGAGTCGGGGTCGGGCAAGTCCACCGTGCTGCGCGCCGTCGTCGGGCTGAACCACGACTGGACCGGGTCCATCGCCGTGGCCGGCGCGACGCAAAGCCGCCGCCGCGAGAAGGGCTTCTTCAAGTCCTGCCAGATGGTCTTCCAGGACCCCTACGGCTCGCTGCACCCGCGCCACACCATCGACCGCATCCTGGCCGAGCCCATCGCCATTCACGGGCTGCGCGACGCCGACGCGCGGATCGACCGGGTGCTGCGCGACGTCGGACTGGGGCCGCAGTTCCGCTTCCGCTACCCGCACCAGCTCTCCGGCGGGCAGCGCCAGCGCGTCGCCATCGCCCGCGCCCTGGTGCTGGAGCCGCGCGTGCTGCTGCTGGACGAGCCGACCTCGGCGCTCGACGTGTCGGTGCAGGCGGAAATCCTCAACCTGCTGAAGCGGCTGCGGGCGGAGCACGCGCTGACCTACGTGCTGGTCAGCCACAATCTGGCGGTGGTCGCCACCATGTGCGACCGCTTGGCCGTGATGAACAGGGGCCGCATCGTCGAGGAGATGGATGTGGACTCCCTGCGCCGTGGGGCGGCGCGGGAGGACTACACGCGGCAGCTCCTGCGCGCCAGCCAGGGCTACGACCGGGCGGCGGCGGACAGCTTCAAGGACTTCGCGTAGCAGGGCGGGCGGCCAGGGCGTCGGCTTGGGCCTGGAGCTTGGCCAACAGGCCGTCGAGCTGCCCCATCTCCTCCTCCGTCAGGGCGCCGGTCAGCTCCCGCTCGTAGGCCAGGGCCAAGGGGACGATCTCCGTATAGATCGCCAGCGCCTTCGGCGTCAGGGTCAGCTGCGCCTTGCGGCGGTCGGTGGCGCCCGATTCGCGCAGGATCAGCGCCGAATCGAGCATCCGGCTGATCGCCCGGCTGACCTGCACCTTGTCCATGGCGGTGCGCTGGGCGATCTCCCCCGCGCTCAGCGTCTCGCCGCCGCCCAGCACGGCGATGACCCGCCATTCCGGGATGGTGATGCCGAATCGCTTCTCGTACAGCTTCGCCACCGTGTGGCTGACCGTGTTGGACAGCACCGACAGGCGGTAGGGCAGGAAGCGGGTCAGATGCAGCACCGGCGCGGCTGGATCGGCGCCGGAACGCTTGCGGCGGGGAGAGGCCATGGGGTGTCGCGCCTTATCGGAATGCGGGAACCGGGTGCCGGTTTCTCCATCCTGCCCCGGAAATTGGCGGACGCAACCGTTTCAGATAAAAATTTCCAAACCGCGGAGATTTCCCGACCGGCTCAGCGGTTCACGATCAGCGCCACGCCCAGCACTGCGACGATGGCGCCCGCCCAGGCGCCGGCCCCCGGGCGCTGGCGGGTCCAGGCCCACAGCATCGGCAGGATCAGCACCGGGCTGGTGGCCGACAGGGTGGCGACCACGCCGGCGTTGCCGTGGGCCAGCCCGATCAGCAGCAGCGTCATCCCCAGCCCGAGGCCGATGAAGCCGTTCACCACCACCTGGGCGAAGATGCGCGGCGTCAGGCCGGGGCCGAAGCCGAAGCGCTGGCCGGGCAGCAGCCCGCCGGCGAACAGCAGCAGCCCCGACATGCCGACGCGCACCGCCGCCGCCGCGATGGGGTCGGCGCCCGCCGCCATCACCGGCCGGGCGATGACCGAGCCGGCGGCCTGGCAGACGGCCGCGATCAGGCAGGCGCCGACGCCGACCAGCAGGCGCCCCCGCACCGACTCCCAGTCGTGGGGAACGGTGCCGGTGCCGTTCGGCACCGGGCTGGCGCGGAAGAAGATCGCCAGCATCACCCCGGCGGTGACCAAGGCGATGCCGACCGCCGTCCACGGCCCCAGCGCCTCCCCCAGCACGGCCCAGGCGAGCAGCGCGGTGATCGGCGCGTTGGTGGCGTAGATGACCGAGTTGCGGCGCGGTCCGATGCGCCCCAGCGCCCAGAACAGCGCGGTGTCGCCCATCACGATGCCGACCGCGCCGGACAGCGCCAGGATCGCCGCCCCTTGTAGGTCGAGCGTCTGCCAGCCGCCGAGCAGAGTCGCGGCCAGCGCCGTGCCGACGAAGACGATGCTCATGCGCAGGCGGTTGAAGGCGACCGAACCGATGGCCCGCACCGGGCCGATGGCGATCAGCCCGCTGGCCGCCCAGCAGAGCGCAGCCCCCAGGGCGGCGAGGTTGGCGGTCAGCATGATGGAGGGAGGAAAAGGGCAGGGTGGGGCATGGTGGCCGCACCCTATCCGGAACCCCGCCGGGGCGGTAGTGCGACGGTGGCATGGCGGGGGTGTGGGGAGGTCGTCGCGTCGGGCCCCCCACTAACCTTCCCTCACACCTCGATCAGTGCGTAGGGCCTCCCCGACTCCTTCTCGATGGTCTGGGCGACGTTGTAGACCGGCGTGCCGCGCAGGGTCCGGCCGGCGTAGCTTCCGTGGTGGGCGTGGCCGTGGACGACCGCCTGGACGTGGAAGCGGTCGATGGTCTCCGCCAGACGGGAGGAGCCGAGGAAGGGATAGATCTCGGTCGGCTCGCCGCGCACCGTCTCGGCGATGGGGGCGTAGTGCAGGACGACCATCGTCCGTTCCGTCTCCAGCTGGCGCAGGGCGCTTTCCAGCCGCATCGCCTCGTTCACCGCCTCGTGCACGAACTGCTTGATCGCCGGTTCACCGAAGGCGTCGAGCATGCGGTTCTCGAACCCGCCGCCGAAGCCCTTCACCCCGGCGAAGCCGACGCCGCGGATCTCCACCGGGTTGCCGTCGAGGAAGCGGACGCCCGCCTGCTCCAGGATGCGCTGAAGCTCCTCGACATGGCCGCATTCGTGGTCGTGGTTGCCCAGCACGGCGACCACCGGGATGCCGATGGCGCGCAGGTCCTCGGCCAGCACCTCGGCCTCGCGCGGCTTGCCGTGGTTGGTCAGGTCGCCGGCCAGCGCCAGGACGTCCGCCCGGTCGGCGATCTCCTGGAACAGCTCGCGGTAGGGATGGGAGGAGGTTTCCCCCACATGGATGTCGCCGATGGCGGCGACCTTCAGGGTCGAATCAGCCATGCTTCGTTTCCTCGCCGACGACGTCGGCGAACCCCCAGTCCGTGACGTCGATCCGATAATCCTCGCGCGAGAACAGCCGCCCCCGGCAGATGCGGGTCTGCGGCACCGGCAGCTTCGCGCGCTCGTTCAGCCGGTCCAGAAGCTCCTGCAACAGCCAGGCGGGGATGTGGCCGCGCTCCGTCGGGTAGATGAAGCGGAAGTTCAGGACGTGCATCAGCAGCACCTCCCAATACTGCTCCATGTGGCCGAGCAGCCGTTTCCAGTCGATGTGGGCGTGCTGCTTCAGGATCATGTGGGCGACGTCGGGGCCGTCGTACTTGTGCCGCATCTGCACGAAGGCCTTGGAGAAGACCATTTCCGTCGGCGGGATGAGCTGCACGTCGGCGCCGCAGACCAGCGCGCGGTGATCCTCCTCGAACCAGCGGTCATTGACCGGGTTGATGGCGGCGGCGGAGTTGAAGATCACGTCGAAGAACAGGTCGCCGTGCAGGACCTTGCCGATCCAGCGCTCATCCTCGATCTCCGTCCCGAAGCCGCGGTCCTGGAAATGCGCGAGGATGCGCGGGAAGTCGCCGCCCCGGCAGAAGATGTCGATGTCCTTGGTCGGCCGGGTGATCCCGGTGTAGGCGCTGAGCGCGTAGGTGCCGCCCAGCAGGAAGGGTATGCCGGACTCCTTCAGGACCTTGAGACTCTCCGTGTAGAAGGCTTCGGCCTCGGCCGAGACATCGGCACGGCCTTCGCGCCCCCGGCCTTCACAGTTGCCGTCCATCGCACCCCCTCTCCCCCGCCGTTGTCCGTTGCGCCTTCAACAGGAGGAGCGGGCGAAACGGCACCACCGAATGGTGTCCATGGCGGGAAAAAGCAGGTGGAACCGCCGCACCGCTACACCGGTTGAGGGTGGTATTGCTGATGGGGAGGCAACCGATGGCACGACATCCGATCCCACAGGGCCTTTTGCTCGCCGCCGGCCTCGTGCTGTGCGGCGCCGGTCCCGCTCTGGCGCAGGGAAGCTGCGCCGCGCTGGTCGACCGCTTCGCCGCCGAGAACAACCTGTCGGCCAGCCCGCCGCCGGTCGCGACGCCGCCGGGCAGTTCCGGCTCCACCGCGGGGGATGGGGCCTTGCCGAATGGCAGTTCCGGCACGACGCCGGACCAGCTCGCCCGCTCGGGCGGGGTGGTGGCGCCGCCGGCCTCGGGCGATCAGGCGGTGATCGAGCCGCCGCGCACCGGCGCTCCCATGCCGACCGCCCCGGCGGTGCGGCCCGACGCCGCGCCCAACAGCGGCTCCTCGATGGAGAGCGGTTCGATGGGGCAGGCGGCGCGCAACGCCCAGATCGAATCGCTGGTGACCGCCGCGCGCTCCGCCGCCAAGGATGGCAACGAGCAGCTCTGCATGGAGTCGCTGGACAAGGCGCGTGGCCTGACCCGCGCCGCACCGGGCGCGACGGGTGGGGGCGGCTGATGGCGACAACGCGGATGATGGCCGAACTGATGGCCGCCGACCTGAGCGTTGCCGGCCCCCTTCCTCCTTCCCCGCCGACTCCCGACATGCCGGTGCCGCCGCCCGGCATGCCGGACATGCCGGGCGACCCGTCGCGGCCGCCGATCAAGGAGCCGCCGGACGCCATTCCGGTCCCGCCGGAGGAGCCGCCGCCCAACCCCGAGCGGCTGGCCTGAAACCGCTCGCCGGGGAGAAAAATGGCACCAGGGCCGCGGGCGCGCAAAACGGCGCGCCTGCGGTCTTGTGATTCGCGCGGGGAAAGGCGATGTGTTCTGTCGGGCACCGGAGGCCGGTGCCGAGTCGCCTTTTGGAGTTCAGTGGGTCTCATGCACCGTCAACCCCCGCGCCAGCACGTCTACCGCCAGCCCGTCGTCCTCGGCACCCAGGTTCAGGCCACCGTCAAGTGGTACGATCCGACCCGCGGCTTCGGCTTCGTCAAGTTCGAGGATGGGTCGCCCGACGCCCTGATCCCCGCCGCCATCGTCGGCACCGCCGGTCACGAGTCCCTGCCGGACGGCGCCACCGTCGTGGTGGACATCGTCGAGGGGCGCAAGGGCAACCAGGTCTCCACCCTGCATTCGGTCGACACCTCCACCGCCGTCCCGGCCCGTCCCGCCCGTGCCCAGGGGCCGCGCCCGTCCTATGGCGAGCGGGGTGGCTTCGGCGACCGCAACGAGCGTGGGGGTGACCGCGGGTTCGGTAACCGTGGTTTCAACGACCGGGGCGGTGATCGCGGGTTCGGTGGCCGGGGCGACAGCCGTGGCTTCAACGATCGCGGTGGTGACCGGGGCTTTAATGACCGGGGCGGCGATCGCGGCGGCCCGCGCCGACCGGCAGGCGGCCCGGCCACCCAGACCGAGGGCACCGTGAAGTGGTTCAACGCCACCAAGGGCTTCGGCTTCATCGCCCAGGACGGCGGCGGCCAGGACGTGTTCGTTCACATCAAGGCGGTGGAGCGTTCCGGCCTGCAGGGGCTGAACGACGGCCAGCGCGTCCGCATTTCCGTCCGCCAGGGCGACAAGGGTCCGGAAGCCGTCTCGGTCGAAGAGGCGTAAAGCGTCGGCCCACCGAAGGTGGGCCTCCGAAGGTAAGGTGTCGTTCGGCCCGGTTGAACGGCGGCGCAAAGCCGCGCATCGTGGCGGAGCGGGGCGGCGGTGCGACGGCACGCCGCCCCGGCCCGACACGACCAAGAGAGGACGTCCAGTGGTTCCCGTCACCTGTCCGACCACGCCCTTCGACGGCCAGAAGCCCGGCACCTCCGGGCTGCGCAAGGCCGTGAAGGTCTTTGAGCAGCCGCGCTATCTGGAAAACTTCGTCCAATCCATCTTCGACTGCGTGGACGGCCTGTCCGGCGCCACGCTGGTGATCGGCGGCGACGGGCGGTATCACAACCGCACCGCCGTGCAGACCATCCTGCGCATGGCCGCGGCCAACGGCGTCGCGCGCGCGGTGGTCGGGCGCGGCGGCATCCTGTCCACCCCGGCGGCCTCCTGCGTCATCCGCAAGCGCGGCGCCATCGGCGGCGTGATCCTGTCGGCCAGCCACAATCCCGGCGGCCCGGACGGCGATTTCGGCATCAAGTTCAACGCCGCCAACGGCGGCCCGGCGCCGGAGTCGATGACCGACGCCTTCTTCGCCCGCTCCAAGGCCATCACCGAATACAAGACGCTGGAGTCGCCGGACCTCGACCTCGACCGGCTCGGCGAGACGGCGCTCGGCGGCATGGCGGTGGAGGTCATCGACCCGGTGGCCGACTACGCGGAGCTGATGGAATCGCTGTTCGACATGGCGGCGATCCGCAAGCTGTTCGCGTCGGGCTTCCGCATGGTGTTCGACGCCATGCACGCGGTCACCGGCCCCTACGCCACGGAGATCCTGGAGCGCCGCCTGAGCGCCCCCGCCGGCACCGTCATCAACGGCACGCCGCTGGAGGATTTCGGCGGGCACCACCCCGACCCGAACCTCGCCCACGCGGAGGAACTGGTCGAGCGGCTGTTCGGGCCGGGCGCGCCGGACTTCGGCGCCGCCTCGGACGGCGACGGCGACCGCAACATGATCCTGGGCCGCAACGTCTTCGTGTCGCCCAGCGACAGCCTCGCCGTGCTGGCGGCCAACGCCACCCACGTCCCGGCCTTCAAAGGCGGTCTGGCGGGCGTCGCCCGCTCCATGCCGACCAGCCGGGCGGTGGACCGCGTGGCGGCGAAGCTGGGGATTTCCTGCTACGAGACGCCGACGGGCTGGAAGTTCTTCGGCACGCTGCTCGACGCCGGACGCATCAACCTGTGCGGCGAGGAGAGCTTCGGCACCGGCGCCGACCATGTGCGCGAGAAGGACGGGCTTTGGGCCGTCCTGATGTGGCTCAACGTGCTGGCCGCCCGCGGCCTGTCGGTGGCCGAGCTGATGGCCGAGCATTGGGGCACCTACGGGCGCACCTATTACGGCCGCCACGATTACGAGGCCATCCCGCAGGAGGCCGCCGACGCCCTGATCGCCGAATTGCGCGGGACACTGCCCTCGCTTGCCGGCACGGCTCTCGGCGGGCGCACGGTCGCGGCGGCGGACGAGTTCGCCTACACCGACCCGGTGGACGGCAGCCGGTCGGAGCGGCAGGGCCTGCGCGTCGGGTTCGAGGACGGGTCGCGCATCGTCTACCGCCTGTCCGGCACCGGCACGTCGGGTGCCACGCTGCGCGTCTATTTCGAGCGGTACGAGCCGGTCGGCGGCGAGCATGGGCTGGACGCCCCGGTGGCGCTGAAGCCGCTGGCCGATCTGGCCGCGGAGTTGGCCGGCATCGAGCGCCACACCGGACGCACGAAGCCGGATGTCGCCACCTAAAGGTTCGTTCTGAATGGAAGAGGCCCTTCCTCCCGCACCGGGGGAAGGGCCTCTTCCTTTTTAGAACACCGCTTGGAGCAGGCCCAGCGTACGCCGCTTGGCCAGGGCGGCGCTCGCCGCGTCGTAGCTGGCGCGCTCGTCGCAGTTGAAGCCGTGGCCGGCGGGGTAGAGGTGCGTGATGGCGCCGGGATGGCGCTGGCGAACCGCCTCGGCCACCGTCAGCGGGATGGCATGGTCCGTCTCGCCGAAATGCAGCAGCACGGGAGTGCGCGGAACCTCGTCCAACCGGTTGCCGATGCCGCCGCCATAATAGGCGATGGCGGCGCGGACGGGCAGGCGCGACGCGGCGGCCCAGGCAATGGTGCCGCCCCAGCAATAGCCGGCGATGGCCGCCCCCTCCGCCCCGCCGAGATGGGCGAGTCCGGCCGCCACGTCGGTCAGAGCGTCCTCGACGCTGACCGCGCCCATCAGGTCGCGGCCGCGCTGGACGCCGGCCTCGTCATAGGGCAGCTCCACCCCGCGCTCCGCCCGGTCGAACAAGGCGGGGGCCAGCGTGCGGTAACCGTCGGCCGCGTAGCCGTCGCAGACGCGGCGGATGTGGCTGTTGATCCC
The DNA here is from genome assembly GCF_022023855.1 of Azospirillum brasilense. Lineage (NCBI taxonomy): Bacteria > Pseudomonadati > Pseudomonadota > Alphaproteobacteria > Rhodospirillales > Azospirillaceae > Azospirillum > Azospirillum brasilense. The sequence goes on along the minus strand of NZ_CP059449.1, from coordinate 767,472 downwards.
GAAAATCTCCTGGACGATCAGAAGCCGCCCCTTCTCCGGCCCGACGGGCCGGGCTTCGTAGGCGGTCAGCCGGTGCCCGTCGGACGCCGTCAGGTGCGTCCAGGCGCCGGTCGTGCCGGTGGTCGTTCCGGTCATGGCTGGTTTCTCCCTCCATTCGTTCCGTGCAGGGAAGATAGCAGCCTGACGCCGGGTGTCATCCGTGACCGACTGGCCCATATCCCCTAGGACCGTCATCCCGTCACTGGAGCCGCCCGATGTCCGCCCCCGCCGACCGTTCCCCGACCGCCGGACCCTTCGACCTGACGCCGCCGACGCCGGAGCAGCGCGCGGTGCTGGTGGAACGCCTGTCGGACGAGGAGCGGCACGTCCTGCTCAGCCACGGGACGGAGGCGCCGTTCTGCGGCGGCCTGCTCGACAACAAGAAGCCGGGCACCTACGCCTGCCGTCTCTGCGGCCTGCCGCTGTTCCGCTCCGGGACGAAGTTCGAATCGGGCACCGGCTGGCCGAGCTTCACCGCGCCCTACGAGAACGCGCATCTGAAGCTGGTGCAGGACAACAGCTACGGCATGGTGCGGGTGGAGACGCTGTGCGCCCGTTGCGGCAGCCACCAGGGCCACGTCTTCCCCGACGGCCCGCCGCCGACCGGCATGCGCTTCTGCATCAACTCCGTCTCGCTTGCCTTCCTGCCCGAGGGGCAGACGCTGGCCAGGAGCGTTCAGGATTGGGTGGAGGAGGGGGCGGCGTTCTAGCTCCGTATTGCCCCCACCCTAACCCTCCCCCGCTGACGCAGGGGAGGGGACTTGGTTCTCCCTCCCCTGCGAAGCGGGGGAGGGCCGGGGTGGGGGCAAAAGCCTCCCCCAAACCTCCCGTTTCATTGGATACCCCCCTCATGCCGACCGACGACACCTCCCGCTTCCCCATCTCCGTCCTCGACCTCGCCCCGGTCCCGGAAGGCAGCACGCCGGGCGACGCCTTGCGCAACACGCTGGACCTCGCCCGCCACGCCGAGCGGCTGGGCTACCGCCGCTACTGGCTGGCCGAGCACCACAACATGACCGGCATCGCCAGCGCCGCGACCTCGGTCGTCATCGGCCATGTGGCGGCGGGCACCTCGACCATCCGCGTCGGCGCCGGCGGCATCATGCTGCCCAACCATTCGCCGCTGGTCATCGCCGAGCAGTTCGGCACGTTGGAGGCGCTGTTCCCCGGCCGCATCGACCTCGGCCTGGGCCGGGCGCCCGGCACCGACCAGATGACGCTGCGCGCCCTGCGCCGCGACCCGTCGGTGGCGGAGCAGTTCCCGCAGGACGTGCTGGAGCTTCAGGCCCTGCTCGGCCCCGTCCAGCCGAGCCAGCGCGTGCAGGCGGTGCCCGGCGCCGGGTCGAACGTGCCGCTGTGGATCCTCGGCTCCAGCCTGTTCGGCGCGCAGCTGGCGGCGGCCTTCGGCCTGCCCTACGCCTTCGCCTCGCACTTCGCGCCGGACGCCCTGATGCGGGCGCTGCAGGTCTACCGGGAGAATTTCACGCCCTCGGCGCAGCTCGACCGGCCCTACGCCATGGTCGGGGTGAACGTCGTCGCCGCCGAGACCGACGCGGAGGCGCGCCGGCTCTTCACCTCCGCCCAGCAGAGCTTCGCCCGTCTGATCCGCGGCACCCGCGGCCAATTGCCGCCGCCCATCGACGACATCGAGAGCTTCTGGTCGCCCCTGGAGAAGGCGCAGGCGATGAACATGCTGTCCTGCTCCTTCGTCGGCTCGGCGGAGACGGTGCGGCGCGGGCTGGAGTCCTTCCTCGCCGAAACCGGGGCCGACGAGATCATGGTGGCCTCGGCCATCCACGACCACGCGGCGCGGGTGCGCTCCTACGAGATCCTGGCGGAGGTCCACGGGGCGCTGCGGGCCGCGGCCTGACGCGCTCCAAATTGGGGGAGAGGCCCGGCGCAACCGCACAGCGCGCTTCGCGGCCTGCGCCATGGACCGCGCCCAAGGGGAGTCTTATCGTCTGTGGCCCGGCGTCGCGTGACGCGGTTCACAGAGATGGAGAGGGGATATGGCCGAGTTTCCCCACGCCAGCAGGGTCAACGTGACGCTTGATCTGCCGCTCGACGTCTATCGGCGTCTGGAACAGCAGGCGCGCTACATGAGCGTTACCGTCGAGGCGCTGCTGAAGACTATCCTTGCGCAGCAGCTCTACGACTCCAGTCTTCGCAATATGGATTAGTTCATTGTCGTGAGGCGGCGCGCACGGCGGCGTCAAGATCGCCGTGACTCTCCAGAAGCGCCGCCAGCCCGGCCTCCTCCAGCACGCCGCGGACCGGGCCGGGCACCGCCGCCAGCACGATCCGCACGCCGGACCGCACCCCCGCGCTTCCCATGCTTGGCCGCGCCTGCCGCACCGCCAGCAGCAGCGAGCGCAGCCCCGCCGGGGTCAGTTGCGTCACCGCCGACAGGTCGAGCACCAGCCCGGCCGGCACCTTTTCCGGCGCGTCCGATGCGGCGTCCGGGGTGGCGGGGGCCAGCGCCGCGAACAGCCGCGCCTCGAACCGGGGGGCGGCGGCGCTGTCGATCGACCCCACCGGGCGCAGGATCGTCACGTCGCCGCGGACTTCTTCCGCGATTTGCATCAAACCCTCCGATTTCCCCATCCGGCCGGGCCTGCTATACCTCCTCCGGCGGGGGATTTCCCATCACACGGATCATCATACAGCAGAGCGGCGGCGGGGGCATGGAATCGGACGGACGCTTCGGTGGCGGGGCGGGCCTGCGGGACGGCGGGGAGTTTTCCGCGGAGTCCGGCGGTGGGCCGCGCGCGCTCCCGGCCTTCCTCGCGGCGGGGCCCGCCGTGGCCCCTGAGGACCGCCCGCAGGCGGAGGCGCCGCCGGACCAGCCGGCGCGGCTGCGCGGGGCGCTGAACCCACTGCTGGCCGCCGCCGGGCCGCTGCTCGACCTCGCCGGGTCGCTGCGCGAACGTTCGGGGCATGAGAACCCGGAGGGGCTGCGCGACGTCATCCTCGCCGAGGTCCGCCGCTTCGAGGAGGAGGCCGCCGCCATCGGCGTCCCGCCGGAGGAGGTGCGCGTCGCCCGCTTCGCCCTGTGCTCCATGCTGGACGACGTGGTGCGGGCCACCCCCTGGGGGGCGCGCTGCCGCTGGGCGCGCGAAGGGCTGGCGGTGGTGGTCGATCCCGGCGCCGGCGGGCCGGACCGTTTCTTCGACCTGCTCGACACCATGCTGAGCGATCCGCGCCTGCATCGGCTGGAGCTGGAGCTGTTCTACGCCTGTCTGTCGCTGGGCTTCGAGGGCAAGTTCCGCGACAAGCCGCGCGGCGCCCACGACCTCGCCCATCTGCGGGACGAACTGTTCCGCGTGCTGCGCCGCCTGCGCGGCGAGCGGGAGCGCGCGCTGTCGCCGCAATGGCGCGGCGTCGCCGAACGCTTCCGCCCGCTGGGGCACGTCCTGCCGCCCTGGCTGGCCGCGGTGGCGGTGGCGACTTTGCTCGGCGGGCTGTTCCTGACCCTGTCGGCTTCGCTGGGCGGCCGGGCGGACGCGGTGGTGGCTCGGCTGGGCGCGCTGCTTCCCGACCGGCCGCTGGAGCTGGTCCGCGCCGTTCCCCCGCCGCCGCCCAGCGCCGGGCCGGCGCTGGCCGTCCGGGTCACCGCCCTGCTCCAGCCGGAGATCCGTTCCGGCGCCGTGGCGGTGCTGGCGGGCGACGATGGGGCGCTGGTCATCCGCATCGAGGGGGCGGGCATGTTCGCCACCGGCAGCGACGCGATCCGCGCCCGCTACCGCGCCGTGGTCGACCGCGTCGGGCAGGCGCTGGGTCCCGAGGCGGGGCGCGTGGTGGTGGTCGCCCACACCGATGACCAGACCCCGCGCGGCGGCGGGCTGCCGACGCCGGAGGCGCTGACCGAGGCGCGGGCGGTGGCGGTGCTGAAGATCCTGGAGCGCACGCTGGGCGCCGAGCGCCTGACCGCCGAAGGGCGGGGCGAGCGCGAACCGCTGGCCCCCAACACCACGCCGGCCAACCGGGGCGCCAACCGGCGCGTCGATGTCCGCCTCTACCCCGAATAGGCCGCGGTCCATGAGCGAACCGTCTCCGCGCACCCGCCCCGAATCCCACTCCCACAACCGGGCCCGCAACCGGTCCCGCCGCGCCGACCCGGCGATGGCGCCGCGCCTGCGCTGGTGGACCACGCTCGCGGTCGCCTTGTCGGTTGGGCTGCTCGGCTGGGCGGTGATGCCACTGCTCGGGTTCGGTGGCTTGGCCCGCCTGCTGCCGGCGCTGGTCCTGCTCGGCCTGTGGTACGCGCTGAACCGGCACGAGGACGGCCGGCAGAGCGCCGCCAACGCCCGCTTCGTCGAGGCGCTGGCGGCGTCCCGCGACCCGGAGCTGAAGGCGTCGCTGGACGAGCTGGGCACGGTGCGCGAGCGGCTGGACGCGGTGATCGACCGGCTGAAGACGCAGCGCTTCGGCGCGCGCTGGGGCGGCCAGTATCTCTATCAGCTTCCCTGGTATCTGGTGATCGGCGCCCCCGGCTCGGGCAAGACCACGGCGCTGGCCAACGCCCGGCTGGGCGCGGCGTTGGGCGGCGGGCTGGACGGCATGCCGGTGCAGAATCTGGGCGGCACGCGCAACTGCGACTGGTGGTTCACCGACGAGGCGGTGCTGATCGACACGGCCGGCCGCTACACCACCCAGGACAGCCGCCGCGCCATCGATGGCCGCGTCTGGTCCGGCCTGCTCGACCTGCTGAAGGAGCACCGCCCCCGCCAGCCGGTGAACGGCGTGCTGCTGACCATCAGCCTGACCGACCTCGCCTCCTGGAGCGACGCGGAGCGGCACAGCCACGCCATCACCATCCGCCAGCGGCTGGGCGAGCTGCGCGCCCATCTCGGCATCCGCGTGCCGGTCTATCTGCTGTGCACCAAGGCCGACCTCGTGGACGGCTTCACCACCTATTTCGATCCGCTGGACCGGGCGGAGCGTGCCCAGATCTGGGGCATCACCTTCCCGGTGGAGGACGCGCCGCCCGGCCCGCTGGCCAGCTTCCACGCGCAGTACGCGGCGTTGCTGCGCCGGCTGGAGGAGCGGCTTCCCGAACGGCTGCACCAGGAGCCGGACATCCAGCGGCGCGGCGACGCCTTCGCCTTCCCGCTGCGCATGGCGGGCTTCGAGGCGGCTTTGGCCGACCTCGTCGACACCGCCTTCACCGCGGAGGCCGAGGAGGCGGTGCCGCTGCTGCGCGGCATCTACCTGACCAGCGCCACCCAGCCCGGAGCCTCCGCGGAATCGCCGGCCCAGACCTTCTTCCTGGAACGCCTGCTGCCCGAGGTCGTCTTCCCCGAGGCCAACATGGTCGGGGTGGACCGCGCGCTGGAGCGGGCGCGGCGGCGGCGGCACGTCTGGGCGCTCGGTGGGACGGCGGCGGCGGGCCTGCTGCTCGGGCTGGCCGGGCTGAGCGGCCACCGCGCCAACGAGGCATTGCTGGCGCGGGCGGAGGCCGCCGTGGCGGTGGCGGAGGAACGGCTGCGCGCCCTCGATACCCCGCCGCGCTCGCTGACGCGGGTGGAGGATTCCGACTTCCTGGCCGTCCTGCCGGCGCTCGACGCGCTGCGCGCGCTGCCGGCCGGCTGGACCGAGCGGGCGGAGCGGCGGGCGTCCCTGCTCGGCTTCGGCCTGTCGCAGGGGGAGCGCGTCGGCCTGCCCGCCGAGGACGTCTACCGGCGGGCGCTGCGCAGCGTGTTCCTGTCGCGCATCGTGCTGCGGCTGGAGGAGCAGCTCCGCACCGGCTGGGCGCGGCCCGACCTGCTGCGGCAGAGCCTGCGCGCCTACGCCATGATCGGCGGGCGGGAGCCGCTGGACCCGGCGGTCCTGGCCGAATGGCTGGCCGCCGACTGGCAGCGCACGCTCCCCGGCGCCGCCCATGAGGCGGAGCGCCGGGCGCTCGGCGACCATCTGGCCGCTCTGGTCGAGGCCGGCTTCGCCCCGGTGCCGCCGGACGAGGCGTTGGTGTCGCGCGTCCTCGACGTGCTGGGCCAGCCGACCGCGCCGATGCCCCGCACCCCCAACAGCGGCGGGGCCGGCTGATGAGCCCCGGTTTCGCGGTGGGCTTCCATGGGAAGGTGCCGGCGCGCGGCGATTTCGTGGGCTACGGCCTGCCGCGCGGCGTGCTGCTTCCCTGGGACGCCTGGCTGACGGAGGTTCTGGACGCGGCGGTGCGCCAGCTCGGCTCGCCCTGGGAGCGGCTGTTCCAGTCGGCCCCGGTCTGGCGCTTCGCCCTGTCCCCCGGCCTGTGCGGGGAACCGCCGCTGGCCGGGATCATGATGCCCAGCGCCGACCGGGTAGGGCGGCAATACCCCTTCACCATCGTCGGCACTCTGCCCTACGGCACCGACCTCGCGGTGGTGCCGGTGGCCTGCCTGCACTGGTTCACCCGCGCCGAGTCCATCGCCGCCGACGCCTGCCGCGCCGGGGCCGACGTGGACGCGCTGCCGGCGCGCATGGCGATCCTGGGCCGCCCGGAGCCCAACGGCGCCGACCCCACCGTCGCCACCGTGGTCGAGGAGCGCGTCGGCCCGCTGCCGCCCCGCGCCAGCCTGTGGTGGAGCCGCGGCGGCGGGCGGGTTCCGCCCTCGGTGCTGACCTGCTGCGGCCTGCCGCGCTCCTCCCGCGCCGCTGCCTTCATCGACGGCGCCTGGGAGCGGCGGGGCTGGGACGATCTCGACGGGTAGGGGGATAAGGTTCAAGCGTCGAGCCCCCCTCCCACTTCATCCCCCCAAATTCACGATCTCCACCCGCCGGTTCTCCGCGGCCTTCGGCTTTTTGGGCAGCAGCGGTTCCCGCGCGCCCATTCCGGCGGTGTCCAGCCGGTCGCGGCGCACGCCGTGCCGCTCCGCCAGATAATCCGCCACGGCATCGGCTCGGCGCTGCGAGAGCGCCCGGTTGGCCGCGTCGCCGCCCACCGCGTCGGTGTGGCCGACGATGCGGAAGCGGGCGGTCGCCGCCTCCGGCGCCGTCATCACCGCGCCGATGCGGTCGAGCACCGCCCGCGATTCCGGACGGATGCGCGCCGAGTTGAAGTCGAAGCCGATGCGGAAGGCGGCGCGAAGCCCGGCCTTCAGCGCCGCGACGGGCGGGTCCGGCGGCGCCCCCGGCAGGGCGGGCACGGCCACCGGGGCGGGAACCGGTGCGGAAGCCGATGCGGGAGCCGGGGGCGGTGCCGCCGCGACCGGCGGCGGTGGCGGGCGCTTCATGACGATGGGCGGGCAGCCGGGTCCGGCGGCGCCGAACAGGGCGGCCTGGATCTCGCACTCGCTGGGGTTGGGGCCGAGCGGGACGGCGGGCGGCGGCGGCGATTGCGCCAGGGCCGCACCCGCCGGAAGGGCCAGCCAGACCGCCAATGCCCCGATTGTTGGGAGTTTGCGCATCTGCATGCCCGTATTGTCCCAGGCTTGGGGGCGGGCCGTCAAATTCCGCGTGGAACAGTCGTGCGTGCCTCTGTACGATCCCGGTCCGATCTTTCGTTTGCGGTATGCGGGAGGAAACAAGAATGAAGTCGATGAAGGCCCTGTTCGCCGGTCTGGCGCTGGCCGCCATGGTTCTGCCGGGCGTTCTCGCCAACGGCGCGGCGGCGGCGGACTACAAGGCCGAGTACAAGCTGTCCACCGTGCTGGGCAAGCCGTTTCCCTGGGGCATCGGCGGCGACCGCTGGGCCGAGCTGGTCAAGGAGAAGACCAACGGGCGCATCAATGTGAAGATGTATCCCGGCTCCGCCCTGGTGAACGGCGACCAGACCAAGGAATTCACCGCGTTGCGCCAGGGCGTGATCGACATGGCGGTGGGCTCGACCATCAACTGGTCGCCGCAGGTGAAGGAGCTGAACCTCTTCTCGCTGCCCTTCCTGATGCCCGACCACAAGGCGATGGACGCGCTGACCCAGGGACCGGTCGGCAAGCAGCTGTTCGACCTGCTCGCCACCAAGGACGTGGTGCCGCTGGCCTGGGGCGAGAACGGCTTCCGCGAGATCTCCAACTCCAAGCGCGCCATCCGCACGCCGGAGGATCTGAAGGGCCTGAAGATCCGCGTCGTCGGCTCGCCGCTCTACCTCGACACCTTCACCGCGCTGGGCGCCAACCCGACGCAGATGAGCTGGGCCGACGCGCAGCCCGCTTTGTCCACCGGCGCCGTCGACGGGCAGGAGAACCCGGTCGGCGTGTTCGTCGCCGGCAAGCTGCCGACGCTCGGCCAGAAGCACCTGACGCTGTGGGGCTACGTCGCCGACCCGCTGATCTTCGTGGTCAACAAGGAGGTCTGGAACAGCTGGTCGAAGGAAGACCAGGAGGCGGTCCGCGCCGCCGCCGTCCAGGCCGCCGCGGAAGAGGTCGCCATCGCCCGCAAGGGCATCACCGCCCAGGACGACAGCCTGCTGAAGGACATCGCCGCCCAGGGCGTCGAGGTCGTGCAACTGACGCCCGAGCAGCAGAAGGCGTTCCAGACCGCCACCCGCGCCGTCTACGACAAGTGGGCCAAGACCATCGGCCCCGACCTCGTGAAGGCCGCCGAGACCTCCGTCGCCGACCGGAAGTAAGCCTGCGGCTTGCCGTGCCGTTGCCCCCACCCTGATCCGCGACGGGAAAAGGGTGGGGGCAACCGGTTCCCAATTCGAGATTTTCCGATGAACAACGATCTGCTGGAAGCCGGCATGGCGACGGAGCAGCCCAAGACGCGGGTGCCGGTGACGCTGGAGCGTTCGCTGGCCGCCCTGTCCATGGCCGCCCTGTGCCTCGTCACCTTCGCCAACGTCGTGACGCGCTACCTGACCGACGTGTCGCTGGCCTTCACCGAGGAATATTCGATCTTCCTGCTGGTGGTCATGACGCTGTTCGGTTCCGCTGTCGCCGCCGCCGCCGACCGGCACATCCGCATCACCTTTATCGCCGAGAAGCTGCCGCCGGCCCTGCGCCGGGTGACGGAGCTGGTGGCCTGGACGGCGGCGCTCGCCATGTTCGGCCTGCTCGTCTGGTACGGCGGACGCCTGACCTACGACCAGTGGCGGTTCGAGGAAACCTCGCCCGGCCTGGGCAACCCGCAATGGCTCTACACGGTCTGGCTTCCGCTGCTGTCGGCGGTCGTCGCCCTGCGCGTGATCGGGCGCCTGATCCGCACGGCGAAGGGAACGGCCTGATGGCGTTGACGATTCTGTTCGGCGGCTTCCTGCTGCTTCTGGTGATCGGCGCGCCGCTGGCGGTGGCCCTGGGGCTGGCGGGATCGCTGGCGATCCTGGACGCGCAGCTCGGCATCCTGTCGGTTCCGACCAACGTCTACGCCGGCATCGCCAAGTACCCGCTGCTGGCCATCCCGGTCTTCATCCTGGCCGGCCTGATCTTCGAGCGGGCGGGCGTGGCCAAGCAACTCGTCACCTTCGCGTCCTCCATCGTCGGGGCGAAGAACGGCGGGCTGGCGGTGGTGGCGATCCTGGTCTGCATGGTGATGGGCGGCATCTCCGGCTCCGGCCCCGCCGACGCGGCGGCGGTCGCCACGGTGATGATCCCGTCCATGCACAAGGCCGGCTATCCGAAGGCCTTCTCGGCCAGCGTGATCGCGGCGGCGGCGGCAACGGCCATCCTGATCCCGCCCTCGGTCGCCTTCATCATCTACAGCGTCCTGGTCCCACAGGCGTCGGTGCCGGCGCTGTTCGCGGCGGGGCTGATCCCCGGCGTGCTGGCCGGGCTGTCGCTGCTGGCGCCGACGATCTGGCTGTCGCGCAAGCACGGCTTCGGCCTGAAGGACGCCGGGCCGCGCCCGCCCTTCTGGCGCAGCCTGCGGCAGGCGATCTGGGGGCTGCTGGCCCCGGTCATCATCCTGGGCGGCCTTCGCACCGGCGCCTTCACCCCGACCGAGGCGGCGGTGGTCGCCGTCTTCTACGGTCTGGCCGTCGGCGTCTTCGTCTACCGCAGCCTGACCTGGCGCGAGCTGTACGAGGTGCTGGCCGAGGCGGCGGAGATGTCCGCCGTGGTGCTTCTCATCATCGCGCTGTCCAGCGTTTTCGCCTGGGCGGGCAGCACGATGGGCGCCTTCGACCGGGTCGCCGCCCTGGCGATCGAGGGGGTGGGCAGCGAGGTCCTCGTCCTGCTGCTGCTGAACGTGGCGCTGCTGGCGCTGGGGATGGTGCTCGACGCGGTGTCGATCTTCCTGATCCTGCTGCCGCTGCTGACCCCGATCATGACCGCCTTCCACTGGGACCCGGTGTGGTTCGGCGTGATGCTGACCATGAATCTCGCCATCGGCCAGTTCACCCCGCCCATGGCGGTGAACCTGATGGTGACCACGCGGGTGGCCGGCATCAGCATGGAATCGACGGTGCGCTGGGTGCTGTGGATGGTCGCCGCGATGCTCAGCGCGCTGATCCTGGTGACCTTCGTGCCGGAGCTGGCGCTCTGGCTGCCCCGGAAGCTCGGCTACCTGTAACCCTCAGGCCTTGGCGCGGCGGGTGGCCAGCAGGATGCCCGCCGCGATCAGGCCGATGCCGGCGGCGTGGTAGAGGTGGGGCTGCTCGCCGAGGAACAGGATGGCGAGGACGCTCCCGAACACCGGCATCAGATGGATGCACATCCCCGCCGTGTTGGCGCCGACCAACGCCACGGCGCGGTTGAAGCAGAGATAGGCGGCGATCGACGGGAACAGCGCCACGTAGGCGACCGCCCCCAGCGCCGTCGGGGTGATCGGCATGGGGTTCCCGCCGACGCTTTCCCACAGATAGAAGGGCAGCAGCATCGCTGCGCCGCCTGCGAAGGTGACGGCGATGAAGCTGAGGCCATGCACCGCCGGGCGGCGGCGCAGCAGGGCAGTGTAGGCGGCGTAGCCGAGCACCGCCGCCAGCACCCACAAATCCCCGGCGGCGAGTTGCAGCCCGATCAGCACCGCCGGGTCGCCCCGCGCGATCAGCGTCAGGGCGCCGGTCAGCGACACGGCGATGCCCACCCCTTGCAGCGGGGTCACGCGGTCACCGAACAGGGCCAGGCTCATCAGCACGATCAGCACCGGCATGGAGGACTGCATCATCACCGCGTTCAGCGCCGTGGTGGTGTGCAGACCCACATAGAGGAAGGTGTTGAAGACGGCGATGCCCAACGCCGACAGCAGCAGCACGACCGGCCACTGCTTGGCCAGCGCCCGCGCGTCGTGCCGCAGGTGCCGCCACGCGAAGGGCAGCACCAGCAGCATCCCCAGCGTCCAGCGCCAGAAGGCCAGCCCGACCGGCGGCACCTCGCCCGACACCGCGCGGCCCAGGACGGCGTTGCTGGACCAGAACAGCGGCGGCAACATCATCAGGAGCCACGCCTGATCGAACAGGCGGCGGCGGGCGGGGGTGGCGTTGTCGCTCACGGCTGGCGGCTCATCGGGCTGGGCGCGTCGGGGCTGGACGCATTATGAAACGGGCCGCGGCTCAGCCGCGGCGGCGCGGGGAGGCGAAGGGCGACAGGGGGCCGTCGCCACGCGCACCATCGCTGCGCGGGCCATCACCACGGGGACCATCCGCCCGGAAGGACTCGCTGCGGGAGAAACTCTCGCGGCGCGGGCGGTCGCCACGGGGACCATCGCCACGGGGGCCGTCACCGCGCGGGCCGTCACCGCGCGGGCCGCGCCCCTCGCCACGGGGACCGTCGCCGCGGCCCTCGCGCGGGGGCTTTGGCGGCTGGCGCATTTCCGCGTCCAGCTCGGCGATGCGCTTCACCAGCGCTTCACGGATCGCCGGGGCCGCGTGGGACTTCAAGGTGGCGAGCTGCTCCTTCAACTGCTGGAGCTGAAGCTGCTTCTGCTCCCGCGTGCGCTTGATGGCGACGTTGTCGGAATGCTGGCCGTCGAAGGCGCGCATGAAAAGGTCCTCGTTGCAGAAAATAAGACACCCGCCGTGGCGTCCCAGCGGACGCCCGGTCGGAGAGCGCGGAATATTGGAAAGGCACCGGCGCCAAAGCAAGCCGGGAGTTTGCTCCGCCTGTGCGATAAAGCGGTTGACGGGGGCAGCCCGGATCACTCCGCACCGATCAATCCACGGGTGACCGCCGGCTGCGGAACAGCGCCACCGCCTCTTCGAGATAGCGCGACAGGTCGGCGGCGGCCTCCGCCGGCCCGGTGCGCCGCGACCCTTGGACGCGGGCCTCCGCGGCGGCGGCGGCCAGGGCGGCGGGATCGGCGGCCAGAGCGGTCAGCCGTTCGACGAAGGCGTCGTAGTCGGGGTGGACGAAGCGCGGACCGACGACGCTGGCGACGTCGCCGCCGGGAAGCGACAGCGGCACCGCCCCGGCGGCCAGGGCCTCGGCAGCGCTGGCGCCTCCGCCGGTCCGCCGAGGATTCACATAGGCGTCGCAGACCGCCAGCAGGGCGCCCATGTCCGACACATAGCCCAGGCACCACAGCCGCCCGGCGTGGCGCGAGGCGGCCAGCCGCCGGGGCAGGGCGTCGGCGTGTCCGGCGAAGACGGCGACGGCGTGCGGCACGCGGTCGAACAGCGCCTCCAGCATGGCGAGGAAGGCGCCATCCGCCTCCTCGTCCAGCCGGTTGCCGATGACGGCGCAGACGAAGGCGCCGTCATCGAGCCCGAAGGCGGCGCGCGATCCTTGTTTCCTCGGGGTGGCCCCGGCCAGCGAATGCAGGAAGCGGAAGGGCCGCCAGGACCGGGCCAGCGGCCCGTGGGTGGGTGCCGCGCCTCCGCCGAAATCCAGCACGATGTCGGCCAGCGACAGGGCGGTCCCGGTGGTGGTCGGAATGCAAAGGGTGGGGCGCGCTCCGGCCATCAGATCAGCCACGACGTTCGACCCGCCGAGCGACAGCACGGCGTCGGGATCGAGCGCCGCGATGGCCTCCAGGAACCGGGCGATCTTGCCGGGGCTGACGCAGGGCGCGACCGAGGACAGCATCCGATAGCCGCGCCCGTCCGCCTCGATCCGCTGATCGCCGGAGAAGGTGGGCTCCACCGACGCCACGAAGGAGGGCACGAACAGGCTGTGCGCCGCCGCTGGCATGATGTTGGTGTTGAGGATCACCACCTCCCGCCCGCAGCGGTCTTCCAGCAGGGCGGCGTAGGACAGCAGGTCCCGCGACGGCTGGTGGCGCAGCGACAGGAACTGGTTGGTCACCAGCACGACCCGCCCGCTATCCGCTCCCCCGGCCCGGCGGGCGGGCGGGACGATGGCCTGGCGGCGGCGGATCTCGTCGAGGATGCGGCGGTAGAAGGGGAACTGCCGTTCCTCGAAGAAGCCGGGGCGGCTCGCCGGGTTCATGCGCATCAGGAAGAGCTGGCGTCCGATGCCGGCGTGGATGTGCAGCAGCCCCTCCAGCCCGGATTGCGCGATGTTCCCCTCCACCGCGTCGAGCAGTTCGTCGTAATAGCGCAGGTCGCCGGAGACGGCGGCCATGGCCGACAGCAGCAGGATGGTATCCACTCCCTGCGCAAGCCGGGGCAACTCCCGCGCCGCCCGTGCCCGCTCGGCCCTGGGCCGGTCGAGAAAGGCCTCGCAGAGCGTCTCGATGGCCTTCAGGTCCCGCCCGCTCGTCACGGGCCTGCGCAGCGCGGCGGCGAGGTCATTGAGGGGGGACGGGGAGGGGGGCTGGTGCATCGGCCGTGCTGGGAAAAGGGCGCGATGAGTCATGCCACATATGGAAAGACCCCGGAAGGCGTTACCTTCCAGGGCCTTAGAGTGGTGCCGCAGCAGGGATTTGAACCCCGGACCTACTGATTACGAATCAGTTGCTCTACCCCTGAGCTACTGCGGCGCCGACGTCGGTGCGTCGTGGGCGCGGAAATTAACCGGGGGGGCGGACCGGCGCAAGCGCTTTTTTGGGAGATGGATAAAATTATCCTTTCTGGCGGATGACGTCCAAAAAGGGGTCGGCATAACGCTCCAGCTTGCGGGCGCCGACGCCGGGCAGGCGGGCGAAGGCGGCGCGGTCCATCGGGCGCGTCGCGACCATCTCCAGCAGCGTGCTGTCGTGGAAGATCACGTAAGGCGGCACCCCCTGCGCGCGGGCCAACTCGGTGCGGCAGTCCTTCAGCGCGTGCCACAGCGCGTCGTCTGCCGGCGATAGGGCGCCGCGCGCCCCCGCCCGCGACACGCCCTCTCCCGACAGGCCGCCGGAGGGGGCTGCGCCGCCGCGGGAGACGTGGCGGCGCAGCGCGTCGTGGACGCCACGGCGCTTCTCCACCACCGGGTCCTTGCGCAGCTTCACCGTCTGCTGGCCCTTGATGACCGGGATGCCCGCGTCGGTCAGGCGGAAGCCGCCATAGCCTTCCAGGTCGACCGTCAGATAGCCGGCGGCGACGAGCTGGCGGTAGACCGACTGCCATTCCGCCTTGGACAGCTCCTTGCCGCAGCCGAAGGTCTTCAGCGCGTCGTGGGCCTGCTGCGCCACCTTCTCCGTGGCGTTGCCCAGCAGCACGTCGATCAGGTGCCCGGCGCCGTAGCGCTGGCCGGTGCGGTAGACCGCCGACAGGGCTTTCTGCGCGGCGACGGTGCCGTCCCAGGTCTCCACCGGCTCCAGGCAGGTGTCGCAGTTGCCGCAGGGCGCCTCCAGCGTCTCGCCGAAATAGTTCAGCAGCACCTTGCGGCGGCAGGCGGAGGTCTCGCAGAAGCCGAGCAGCGCCTCCAGCTTGGAGCGCTCGACGCGGCGGTGGGAATCGCCGGCTTCCGACTGCTCCAGCATCTGGCGCAAGCCCACCACGTCGGCCATGCCGTAGCTCATCCAGGCGTCGGCAGGCAGGCCGTCGCGCCCAGCGCGGCCGGTTTCCTGGTAGTAGGCCTCCAGGCTCTTGGGCGGGTCGAGGTGGCAGACGAAGCGCACGTTCGGCTTGTCGATGCCCATGCCGAAGGCCACCGTCGCCACCATGACGATGCCCTCGCCCTTGATGAACAGGTCCTGGTTCGCCTCGCGCACCTCGGACGGCAGCCCGGCGTGGTAGGGAAGCGCCTCCCGGCCCTGCTGGTTCAGCCAGTTGGCCGTGTCCTCCACCTTCGCCCGCGACATGCAATAGATGATGCCGGCGTCCTCGGGGTGGTTCTCCCGCAGGAAGGCCAGCATCTGCTGGCGCTCGCTCTTCTTCGGGACGACGCGGTAGGTGATGTTGGGCCGGTCGAAGCTGGACAGGAAGACGCGGGCCTCGGTCAGCCCCAGCTTGTCCTTGATCTCCGCGCGGGTCTGCGCGTCCGCCGTGGCGGTCAGTGCAACGCGCGGCACGGTCGGATGCCGCTCGTGCAGGATGGAGAGCTGGAGATACTCGGGCCGGAAATCATGGCCCCACTGGCTGACGCAATGCGCCTCGTCCAGCGCGAACAGGGCGAGCTTGGTGCGGTCCAGCAGGTCGAGGAAACGCGGGGTGACCAGACGTTCCGGCGCCACGTAGACGAGGTCGATCTCGCCGCGGACCATGGCCCGCTCCACCTCGCGCGCCTCGGCGGCGTCAAGGGAGGAGTTGAGGAAGGCCGCCCGCACGCCCAGCTCGCGCAGCGCCGTCACCTGGTCCCGCATCAGCGCGATCAGCGGCGAGACCACCACCGTCACGCCGTCGCGCACCAGCGCCGGCACTTGATAGCACAACGACTTGCCGCCGCCCGTCGGCATGAGGACGAGCGCATCGCCGCCACGGATGACGTGGGCGATGATGTCGGCCTGCTGCCCGCGGAAGGCGGAATAGCCGAAGACCGACCGCAGCACCTCCAGGGCAGGGTTGCCGTCAGGGTCCAGGGCCGGCTCCGCCGAAGGGGCCTTGAGATTGAAGAGCGAGTCCACGCCGATGCGGTTCAGATGCGGGTCCGTCTCTGGACGATTCAGAATCTGGTGGTCGGGATGCGATCCCGAACGCGACGGCTATGATGTGGCACAGATCACTCGATTCGTGAAGCCGCAATCCGGAAGAGGTGTGGGGACAAGGGTGGCGCATCGCACGATGCGGGAGAAACCGTGGCGTTGTTCGGCCGGCTACAGCAGGTCGCGCAGCATCGCCACCAGCGGCACGTCGGCGGGGGGCATGGGGTAGTCGCCCATGCGGTTCGGGTAGACCCAGGCGAGTTTCTGCCCCTCGCGCGCCATCACGTCGCCCTCCCAGACGCGGCAGACGAACAGCGGCATCAGCAGGTGGAATTTTTCGTAGCTGTGCGAGGCGAAGGTGAAGGGGGCGAGGCAGCTCGCCGCCGTGTCGATTCCCAACTCCTCCTTCAGTTCGCGGACCAGGGCGGCCTCGGGGGTCTCGCCCGCGTCGACCTTGCCGCCGGGGAACTCCCACAGCCCGGCCAGCGACTTGCCGGGCGGACGCTGGGCCAGCAGGACGCGGCCGTCGGCGTCCACCAGAGCGACCGCGACGACCAGCAGGGTCGGCAGCGAACCGGGGGCCGGGGTGGAGGAAGGATCGAAGCAGGCCGGCATCACGCGGTCTCCGGGGTGAGGAACCGCCAGCGTCCGGCGGTCAGTTCATATTGGTTGGCGGCGTCGAGCGGCAGGAAGCCGACCTTGTCCAGCAGGCGGCGGGACCGGTGGTTGTCCGGTGCGATCCGCGCCCACAGGCGGGGCAGGCCCAACGCGAAGGCGGCGGGGATGACGGCCCGCAGCATCTCGGTGGCATAGCCGACTCCCTGGTGAGGCTGGCCCAGCCAATAGCCGACCTCGCCGTCCGCCAGGATCACGCCGATGCCGCCCACCGGCTGGCTATCGCCCCTTCGGACCGCCAGCAGGTCGAGCGACGCACGCTCCGCCCGGTTGTGGGCGGCCAGGGCGATCCAGGCGCGCCCGTCCTCCGGACCGTAGGGATGGGGCACGCGGGCGAGCCAGCGCGCCACCTCCCACTCCCCGATCAGCGGCGCGAAACGCTCCACATCCTCCAGGCGGAAGGGGCGGAGCGTCAGCCGCGCCGTGTCGAGGCGCTCGGGCAGGGGCGCGCCGGTCATGACACCAAGTCCGGTCTCAGCTCCGGTAGGAGCCATTGATGTCGATGTAGCCGTGGGTCAGATCGCAGGTCCAGACGCGGGACTTGCCGGTGCCGATGCCCAGGTCGATGTGCACGTCGATCTCCTGGCCCTTCATGTGGGCGGCGACCGGCGCCTCGTCGTAGCCCGGAACCTCCATGCCCTCGGCGCAGATCAGCGTGCCGCCGATGGTGATCTTGATGAGGTCGCGGTCGGCCCGCTCGCCGGCCCGCCCGATGGCGGCGACGATGCGGCCCCAGTTGGCGTCCTCGCCGGCCAGCGCGGTCTTGACCAGCGGGGAGTTGGCGACGGTCAGGGCGATGCGCTTGGCGGCGGCGTCGCTCTCGGCGCCGACCAGCGTGATCGAGACGAACTTGGTCGCCCCCTCGCCGTCGCGCACGATCTGCAGCGCGAGGTCGAGCATCACCTCCTCCAGCGCCTTGCGGAAGTCGGCCAGCTCCGGCGCGTTGGCGTCGGTCACCGGGGCGTTGCCGGCCTTGCCGGTGGCGAACAACAGCAGCGTGTCGCTGGTCGAGGTGTCGCCGTCCACGGTGATTGCGTTGAAGCTGCGCTCGGTGAACTCCGACAGCATGGACTGGAGCGCCGGGGCGGCGATGGCCGCGTCGGTGAAGATGAAGCCCAGCATCGTCGCCATGTCCGGAGCGATCATACCGGAGCCCTTGGCGAAGCCGCTGATCGTCACCGTCGTCCCGCCGATGGCGACCTGACGGGTCGAGCCCTTGGCGAAGGTGTCGGTGGTCATGATGGCTCGCGCGCCGGCCTCCAGCGCCGCCGAGTCGTCCTTCAGCGCCGGGAGCATGCCCGGCAGGACCTTGGCGATGGCGTCGGGGGCCAGCGGGATGCCGATCACGCCGGTGGAGGCGACGTAGACCTCGTCGGTGGCGCAGCCGGCGATCTTGGCGGCGGCCTCGACGGTCGCCTGGACGGTGGCGTCGCCGGCCTTGCCGGTGAAGGCGTTGGCGTTGCCGGCGTTGACCACGACCGCGCGGGCCGAGCCGCGGGGCAGGCTGTCGCGGCACCAGATCACCGGGGCGGAGCAGGTCAGCGACCGGGTCAGCACGCCGGCCACCGTCGTGCCCTCGTCGAGCACGGCCAGCATCAGGTCGTCGCGGCCCTTGTATCGGATGCCGCTGTTGGCGGTGGCGATGCGCACGCCCGCGACGGGCGGGAGCGTCGGGAAGCCGGCGGGTGCCAAGGGGGAGACGGTCGTGGCCATGGGGACGGGCTCGTGGGGCTGGTGTGCGGGGGAGTGTTGGGGGTGTCAAGGCGCTTGCCCCCTCCCTAACCCTCCCCCGCTTCGCAGGGGAGGGGATTGGGTCCCTCCCTTGCGAAGCGGGGAAGGGGCCCGCGGCGTCAGCCGTGGGAAGGGTGGGGGCAACCGGTGCCGGACCTTAGTTCTTCTTCGGCTCTTCGGCCTTCGGGGCGCTCTGGGCCGGGGCGTCCGTGGCGGGCTCTTCCTTCGGCATCGGCGAGCCGTCGAGCTGGAAGGTCTCGACCTTGGCGACCTTGCGCAGATCATCCACGACGTTGGTCACGATGTCCTTGCTGAGCTGCTGCTCGAGCTGCGGCTTCACCTCGTCCAGGGACGGCTGCGGCTGGGTGCGCTTGTCCTCGACCTTGATGATGTGCCAGCCGAACTGCGTCTTCACCGGCTCCTTGCTCACCTCGCCCTTCTTCATGGCGAAGGCGGCGTCGGCGAAGGGCTCGACCATCGTGTCCTTGGTGAAGTAGCCGAGATCGCCGCCCTGCTCGGCGGCCACCGGGTCCTTCGACTTCTCCTTGGCGAGCTTGGCGAAGTCGCCGCCCTTCTTGAGCTGGGCGATGATCGCCTTGGCCTCATCCTCCTTCTCGACGAGGATGTGGGCGGCCTTGACCTCTTCCTGGGCCGGGTTCTGCTTCAGGAAGGCCTGATAGGCCTCGTCCAGCTTGGCCGGGGTGATGCGCGACTGCACTTCCTTCTGGATGTAGGCGCGCTGCACGGCGCGCTCCTCGGCGCGCTTGATCTCGTCCTTGACCTCCGGCGTGCCGGCGAGGTTGGCCTTGTAGCCGGCCTCGGCCACCAGCTTGGAGTTCACAAGCTGCTCAATCACCGCCGGGTAGATCATCTCCAGCGGCATCTGCTGCACCTGCGGCGGAAGCTGGGCGACCATGCGCTGGACGTCGGAGCGGTGGACCGCCTCGCCGTTGACGCGCGCCACCACCGGATCGGCCTCCGCCGGGGCGGGAGCGGCCTGCGCGGCGGGAGCGGGCGTCGCCGCGGGAGCCGGAGCCGGAGTCTGGGCGTGTGCGGCCAGCGCGAGGCCGCAGGCGGCCATCGACAGCAGGGCGGCGCGGAACACTCGATTCACCATGGAGTCTCTTCCTTCCGGCGGATGTGTCTTGTCACAGGCAATGTTATGACAGGGGGCTTCTTATGACGGACGACCAGCTGCGCCGGCTGTCCGGCCCCGCGCCCGAATCCGCGGGGGATTAAGCATGGGTTCGCGGCGCGGGGCAAGCGGTCGTGATGCGCGGCCGTGACGCCGGCGCCTTGCTTCGACCGTGTTCAAGGCGATATGGCGGCGGAACGGTGGTGCTTCCAGGGCGCATCACACGCCGATCCTCGCCCCGTGCAGCGCCGGCACCCCCGCGACGCACCCCTCAAAGGGCCGGGCAAAGGGGCGGGTCTCGTTGACAGAAACTTGCTTCGGGCCTATGTGAGACCGGTCAAAAAGCCGGCTTCACGACGTTCCACCCCCGAGGTTTTCATGTTCGGTGCTCTCGCCCGCAAGATTTTCGGCACCGCCAACACGCGCACCGTCAAGGCGCTGCAAAAATCCGTCCAGCAGATCAACGCGCTGGAGCCCGAGTTGGCGGCGCTCTCCGACGACGCGCTGCGCGCTCGCACCGATTGGCTGCGCGGACGGCTGTCGCAGGGCGAGACGCTCGACGCCATCCTGCCCGACGCCTTCGCCACCGTGCGCGAGGCCGGCAAGCGCGTGCTGGGGCAGCGGCACTACGACGTGCAGCTGATGGGCGGCATGGTCCTGCACCAGGGCAAGATCACCGAGATGCGCACCGGCGAAGGCAAGACGCTGGTCGCCACGCTGGCCGTCTATCTGAACGCGCTGGAGGGCAAGGGCGTCCACGTCGTCACCGTGAACGACTATCTGGCCTCGCGCGACAGCGCCTGGATGGGGCGCATCTACGGCTTCCTCGGCCTGACCACCGGCTGCATCGTGCACGGGCTGGACGACGAGGAGCGCCGCGCCGCCTACGCCGCCGACATCACCTACGGCACGAACAACGAATTCGGCTTCGACTATCTGCGTGACAACATGAAGTTCCGGCTGGAGGACATGGTCCAGCGGCCCTTCAACTTTGCCATCGTGGACGAGGTCGACTCGATCTTGATCGACGAGGCGCGCACTCCGCTGATCATCTCCGGCCCGTCCACCGATTCGTCGGAAATGTACGTGCAGGTGGACCGCCTGATCCCGCAGCTGACGCGGGACGACTATGAGTTGGACGAGAAGAACCGCACGGTCAGCCTGTCCGAGGCCGGGCAGGAGCATATGGAACAGCTTCTGGCCGAGGCCGGGCTGCTGAAGGCGGGCGGTCTGTACGACATCCAGAACGTGGCGCTGGTCCACCATTCCCAGCAGGCGCTGCGCGCCTACACGCTGTTCCAGCGCGACAAGGACTACATCGTCAAGGACGACAAGGTCATCATCATCGACGAGTTCACCGGCCGCATGATGGAGGGCCGCCGCTATTCGGAAGGCCTGCACCAGGCGCTGGAGGCCAAGGAGAAGGTGACGATCCAGCGCGAGAACCAGACGCTCGCTTCCATCACCTTCCAGAACTACTTCCGCATCTACCCGAAGCTGGCCGGCATGACCGGCACGGCGATGACCGAGGCGGCGGAGTTCGCGGAGATCTACGGCCTGGAGGTCGTGGACATGCCGACCAACGTGCCGGTCCAGCGCAAGGACATGGACGACGAGGTCTACCGCAAGGCGTCGGAGAAGTACGACGCGATCATCGACCTGATCGAGGACGCCCGCAAGCGCCAGCAGCCGGTGCTGGTCGGCACCACCTCCATCGAGAAGTCGGAGCTGATCGCCGAGCTGCTGAAGAAGCGCGGCATCCCGCACAACGTGCTGAACGCCCGCCACCACGAGCAGGAAGCCTACATCGTCGCGCAGGCGGGCCGTCCCGGCGCCGTCACGGTCGCCACCAACATGGCCGGCCGCGGCACCGACATCCAGCTCGGCGGCAACGTCGAGATGCGCATCCAGATGGAGCTGGCCAACCTGCCGGACGGACCGGAGCGCGACGCCAAGGTCAAGCAGATCGAGGCCGAGGTGGCCGAAGCGCGCGAGCTGGTCAAGCAGGCCGGCGGCCTCTACGTCGTCGGCACGGAGCGGCACGAGAGCCGCCGCATCGACAACCAGCTGCGCGGCCGTTCGGGCCGCCAGGGTGATCCGGGCGCCTCCAAGTTCTTCCTGTCGCTGGACGACGACCTGATGCGCATCTTCGGGTCGGAGCGCATGGACGGCATGCTCCAGCGCCTCGGCCTGAAGGAGGGGGAGGCGATCATCCACCCCTGGATCAACAAGGCACTGGAAAAGGCCCAGACCAAGGTCGAGGCCCACCATTTCGAGGTCCGCAAGAACCTGCTCAAGTTCGACAACGTCATGAACGACCAGCGCAAGGTCGTCTATGAGCAGCGTCGCGAGATCATGGACACCGAGGACATCGCCGAGACCGTCCTGGAGATGCGCCATCAGGTCGTCTCCAACATGGTCAACAAGGCGATCCCGCCGAACTCCTACTCCGAGGCCTGGGACATCGCCGGCCTGCACGAGGAGGTGAACCGCCTCCTGGGCATGGACCTGCCGGTCGCCGACTGGGCCAAGGAAGAGGGCATCGCCGAGCCGGAGATCGAGGAGCGCGTCCGCGAGGCTGCCGACCGTAAATACGCGGAGAAGGTGGAGAATTACGGTGCCGAGACGATGCGGCATGTGGAGAAGAGCCTGCTGCTGCAGATCCTCGACCAGGAATGGAAGGATCACCTGCTCCAGCTCGACCATCTCCGCCAGGGCATCAGCCTGCGCGCCTACGCCCAGAAGGACCCGCTGAACGAGTACAAGCGCGAAGCCTTCGAGCTGTTCGAGACTATGCTGTCGACCCTGCGCGAGCAGGTGACCGCCGTGCTGATGCATGTCGAGATCCGCATCGCCCCGCAGCCGGAGGAACTGTACGCCCGTCCGCCGCAGGAGATGCACGAGGGCCGCGACGATCCGGCGCTGGCGATGGCCGAGGCCGGAGCGGGCGCTGCTCAGGGCTATCCGCCGGCCGACGCGCCGTTGCCCGCCGGCATGGTCCGTCGCGAGGCCGCCGCTTCGGTGGTGCCGGGGGCCGACCCCAACGCCTGGGCGAACACGCCGCGCAACGCGCCGTGCCCCTGCGGCTCGGGCCAGAAGTACAAGCACTGCCACGGCAAGGTGGCGTAAGCGCCGCCGCGAAGAACGCCGCCGGGGACGTTCCGGAGGGGGACGTTCGGGAAGGGGCTGGGCCGCAGGGGCCGGCCCCTTTCCTTTTGCGGTCCTGGAAACTTCGGCTGGGCTGTGGCGTTCTTCCGATCAACAAGCGGGAGCGCAGCCATGTTGCAGGAATTCAAGACCTTCATCAGCCGCGGCAACGTCGTGGAACTGGCCGTCGGCATCATCATCGGCGCGGCCTTCACCGGCATCGTCAACTCGCTGGTCAGGGACATGCTGATGCCGCCCATCGGCTGGGTCATGGGCGGGATCGACTTCTCCAACTATTTCCTGAACCTGTCCGGCGGCCATTACGAGAGCCTCGCCGCGGCGGAGGCGGCGGGGGCGGCGACCATCAACTACGGCCGCTTCATCAACGCCCTGATCAACTTCTTCATCGTGGCGGGGGCGCTGTTCCTCATCGTGCGGCAGGTCAACCGCCTGCATTTCCTCCAGGATTCCAAGCCGAAGGCGCCGCCCCGCCAGGAGGTTCTGCTGGAGGAGATCCGGGATGCGCTGCGCGCACGGCAGGCACCCGCTCCCGGGGACACGACTCGACCGGGGGCGTGAAAGAATCTTCTTGGATTGTGCAGCGCAACCCATTATGTAAGGCGTCTTGATCGCTGGAGGCTCGCGCGTCTCTTGAGCGAGACGCGCTTTGATATTGCGGGACGGCCTTCCTTGGGACCCGGTCGCCCGTTGCTTCGGACAGACGCCTCTCCCTCTTCCGACCTCCTCCCGGCGAAAACGCCGGCGTTCCACCGCTCACCATCCTGGTGCGGCGGCCGTGCGCCGTCTTGGTCCTGAGGAAAGGTTACCCTACTTGTCGTCCATCGAAATCACCGCCGCCGACGCCCTCGTTGTTGAGACCGCCGTCGCCGAGACTTCTGTCGCCGAGACTGCCGTCACCGAGGTTGCCGTCGCCGACGAAACCGTGACCGACACCACTGAAACCGTTACCCCCAACGCTTTCGCCGGGCTGGGCGTCCACCCGCTGGTCGTGAAGGCGCTTGAGGCGTTCGAATACAACACCCCGACCCCGGTCCAGGCCGAGGCGATCCCGCCGGCCCTGGAAGGCCGCGACATCCTGGCGACCGCCGAGACGGGCACCGGCAAGACCGCCGCCTTCATGCTGCCGGCGCTGACCCGCACTGTCGAGCTGCCGCGCCTCGGCGTCGCCGCCCCGCGCGTGCTGGTGCTGGCCCCGACCCGCGAGCTGGCCAAGCAGGTCACCGACGCCGCCCGCAAGTACGCCAAGTTCATGAAGTACAACATCGTGGACGTGGTCGGCGGCATGCCCTACCGCGACCAGCTGCGCCTGCTGTCGCGCGCGGTGGATGTGATGGTGGCTACGCCGGGCCGTCTGCTCGACCATGTGTCGCGCAACCGCATCGACCTCAGCGCCGTCGAGGTGCTGATCCTGGACGAGGCGGACCGCATGCTGGACATGGGCTTCCTGGACGATGTGGAGACCATCGCCAAGTGCTGCCCGGACAACCGCCAGACGCTGCTGTTCACCGCCACGCTGGACCGCCGCATGGCTCAGCTCGCCGGCAACCTGCTGCGCAACCCGGTGCGCGTCGCCGTGGAAAGCGCCACCACCGCGGTGAACGTCGAGCAGCGCCTGCACCATGCCGACGACATGGACCATAAGCGCCGCCTGCTGAAGCACTTCGCGGACCTGCCCGAGGTCGGCAAGGCGATCATCTTCGCCGCGACCAAGCGCGACGCCGATGCGCTGGCCGAGGAGCTGAGCGACGCCGGCCACGCCGCCGCCGCCCTGCACGGCGACATGGACCAGTTCAAGCGCAACCGCACGCTCCAGCGCCTGCGCACCGGCCAGGTCCGCCTGCTGGTGGCAACCGACGTGGCGGCGCGCGGCATCGACGTGCGCGACATCACCCACGTCATCAACTTCGACCTGCCGCGTTCGGCGGAGGACTATGTCCACCGCATCGGCCGCACGGGCCGTGCGGGCGCCTCGGGCGTGGCGGTCTCCTTCGCCGCCCGCGCCGACCGCGATGCCCTGTTCCGGATCGAGCGCTACACCGGCACCCGCCTCGACATCCACGTCGTTCCGGGCCTGGAGCCGCAGCGTCCGTTCCAGACCGGCGGCGGCGGCCGTCCGGCGGGCCGTTCGGGTGGCCGTCCGGGTGGCGGCAACGGCGGCGGCTACAACAAGAAGCCGTGGGTGCGCAACGCCAACGGCGGTGCTGAGGGCGGCAAGCCGAACGGCGCCCCGGGTGGCCGTCCGCAGGGCCGTCCGATGAACCGCAACGAGCATGGCCGCAGCGACCATGCCCGCAACGAGCACGGCGGTCACGCCCGCCGCGACTCCCAGGGCGGCAAGCCGGCGCACCGGGCGTCCAAGTGGTAACAGCGGTTCGCCGCTGACATGAAAAAGGCGCGGTCCCTCGGGGCCGCGCCTTTTTTCTTGGTCAAGTCGGAGTGTGGCGGGCAAGATTTTTCACGGATTTCACAGAATTCTTTTAATAATAAATATTGGAGACCTGTTTCTATCGTGCGAGGTCGCCAGGTATAGCGGTGAGTGGATAAATAAAAATTCGTGCAATCCGTGTGAAGTCTTGTCCCCCGCACCCGCGCTTTACAGCCCCGCGATCCCCCATAGCAGCAGCGCCACCAGCAACGCCAGGATCAACCCGGCCACGGCGTAGACCGCCAGCGCCCGCCCGATGTCGGCGGCGGTGGCCCGCGCGCGGCCCTCGCCGATCCAGGGTTCGGTGATGACCACGCCGCCGTCGCGGTGCGGCCCGCCCAGCGCCAGACCCAGCGCGCCGGCCATGGCGGCGGTCGGCCAGCCCATGTTGAGGGAAGCCGCCTTGCCGCCGTCCCGCATCATCGTGCGGAAGGCGCCGCCGGCCTTCGCTCCGGCAAAGGGCGCGGCCAGCGCCAGGAGAACCGCCGCCAGTCGCGCCGGGATGGCGTTCAGCGCGTCGTCCAGCCGCGCCGCGGTCTGGCCGAAACGCTCGTGCCGCACGCCGGCGTGGCCCAGCGCGGTGTCGGCGCCGTCCACCACCGCCCAGACCAGCAGGCCGGGCACGCCCAGCAGGGCATAGCCGAAGACCGGCGCCACCAGCTTGCGGGCGAAGCCCTTGGCGGCGGCCTCGATGGCGGCGCGGGCGACGCCGTGCTCGTCCAGGCTGAAGGCGTGGCGACGGGTGAGGGGGGCAACGGCGTCCCGCGCCGGAGCGACCCCGCCCTTGTCCAGGGCGCGGCGCACCGCGCGCACCCGCGCCCAGGCGCTCCGCCCGCGCAGGGTGGCGAGGATCACCGCCAGCTCCAGCAGCCAGCCGCGGCTCTGCGCGCCGATCCGCTCGACGATCAGGCCGACGGCGACGGCGGCCAGCACGAGCGCCAGCACGACCAGCGCGCCGCGCAACAGGCGGGCGGTCTTGCCGCGCTCCACCCGGTTCAGCCGCCGGTCGGCCCAGGCGCAGACGCGCTGCGCCAGCGCCGCCGGGTCGGGCAGGACGCGCCCGATCCGGTCGCCCGCGGCGGCGTCGATGGCCAGGGCCAGCAGCAGCAGGAACAGCGGCCCCGGACCGTTCAGGGGGGCGGCGCCGAGGACGGAGGTGAGCAGGGCGTCGCCCATCGCGGCCTCAGCGCGCTCCGGCCTGGCGCAGCAGGTTGGCTACGCGGGCGTTGCGGCTGTCCTGCGCCCAGCTCAGCGTCGTGCGGCCGGTGAAATCGGAGCGGTCGGCCTGCGCCCCGGCCTTCAGCAGCCGCTCCACGAGATCGACGCGGCCGAAGCGCGCCGCGGTCATCAGCGGGGTGACGCCCTGGCGGTTGTCCTGGTCGACCTTGGCGCCCTTGGCCAGCAGAAGGTCCACCGCCTCCGGCGCGTCGGCCTCCACCGCGTAGTGCAGCGGGGTGTTGCCGGACTTGTCGGCGCGGTTGGGGTTGGCCCCGCCGTCCAGCAGAAGCCGCACCAGCTCCGGATGGCCGTTGCCGATGGCCAGCAGCAGGACGGGGCGCCCGCTGGCATCGACCTGATTCGGGTTTTCCCCCTTCAGCAGGAGCAGCCGCAACGCGCTGGCGTCGTTGGAGGTCACCGCCTTGACCATGGAGGGGCCTTCCAGAAGGTTGATCTGGGCCAGGGCTGGCGCGGCGGCGGGGGCGGTCAGGCCGAGGGCCAGCAGACTGAGCAACAGCAGCCGTTTCATGGCGCGTCCTTTTGTGCGATCCGTGTGTGATCCGTCTTTCGGCCGGGGATACTATCCAGTTTGGCCCGGTTTGGCGACGGCGACCCGCTGCAATGGAGCCGCCCATGGTCCGCAGCCCGCTCGCCCGCCACATCGCCCTGTTCCTGGCGGTGAAGGCCGCGCTGATCGCGCTGGGCCTGTGGTGGTTCCTCGGCACCATGCCGGAGCCGCGGGGCGTGGTAACTCCGCCCGCCGCCGTGGCAAAGCCCTGACGCCGCTTGGTGTCCCGGCGGGAACCTCCGCTCCGCGCCCATGGTTGAAGCTCAACCGGGAAGCGCAACAGGGGAAGACCGCCATGACCTTCGAAAGTGATGCGAACGCGAACCGCTCTGCCGGCCATCTGCGCGGCGCCGTGCGCGAGGCCGTGGGCATCTTCGCCAGCCGCGACGCCCTGCAGAAGGCCGTCGACGAGCTGACCCTGGCCGGGTTCCAGCGCCATGAGCTGAGCGTGCTCGCCAACGACCAGACCATCCGCGACCATCTCGGTCATGTGCCGCAGCGGGCGGAAGACATCGCCCACGACCCCGACGCGCCGCGCCAGTCCTACGTCTCGCCGGAGGATGTCGGCAGCGTGAAGGGCGTGGCGGTGGGGTTCCCGGCCTATGTCGGGGCGATCCTGGCGACCGGCGCCGTCCTGGCGACCGGCGGCACGGCCCTGGCCGCGGCCGCCGCTGCTGCTGCTGCGGGGGTGGGTGGCGGCGCCATGGGCTCGGTCATGTCGAACTGGCTGACCGACAAGCGCAACGAGCCGATGCTCCAGCACCTCGACAAGGGTGGCATCCTGCTGTGGGTCAATCTGGCCGACGCCGGGCGCGAGCAGCAGGCGCTGGAGATCATGAACCGCCACGCGGCGCAGCCGGTGGAGGTGCATGAGGTGGCGCAGTCCGGCTCCGAGACCTAACCCCGAAGGCTGAGCCGGCGCGGGTTGGAGCCCGTTGACTCAGGTCATGGCCTTCGCGGCGGGCTTCCCCTATACACGGGCGGTCTTCCAACCGGAGGTCCGCCTTGGATGCCCATTCGGCCCTGACGCTTCTCGAAGCCGGCCTCAACCAGTGCGCCGTCGTCATCGACCGCGACGGCGGGCTGCTGGTCGCGCTGTTGACCGCCGGGCTGGTCGGGGGATCGACCCATTGTGCGGGCATGTGCGGTCCCTTCGTCCTGGCCCAGGTCTCCGCGCGGCTGGAGCAGGTCCCGGCCTCGCGGATGAGCGAGTTTCACCGGCTGGCCGGGGCGGCGGTGCTGCCCTACCATCTGGGGCGCGGCACCACCTACACGCTGATCGGCGCGACGGCGGCGGCGGTCGCCGGCCATGTCGGGGCGCTGCCCGGGCTGAAATGGTTGTCGGTGGCGCTTCTGGCCTTCGCGGCGCTGTTCTTCCTCGGCTATGCGGTGAAGGGGCTGACCGCCTGGGTGCCCAAGCTCGACGGCGCGGTGCAGCGCTGGTGGGGCGACCGGGTGTCCCGGCTGGCCCGCCCCCTGTTCGGCAACCCCACGGGTTGGCGTGGCTACGCGCTGGGGCTGGCGCTCGGCTTCATTCCCTGCGGCCTTCTTTACGGCGCGGTGGCGGTGGCCGCGGCGAGTGGCAGCGCGCTGACCGGAGCGCTGGGCATGGCGGCCTTCGCGCTGGGCACGCTGCCGAGCCTGCTGGCGGTCGGCCTCGCCGGCCATCTCGCGGGGCGCACTTGGCGCTCCGCAGTCGCGCGGGCGGCGCCGGTCATCATGGTGGTGAACGCCGGGGTGCTCGGCTGGATGGCGATCCGGCTGATCGGGTGAACGCCTTCCCGCTCCGGATCACCGAAGCTTTTCCGCCGATCCCTTCAGCGCCTCGCCCAGCGGGACCTCGCCGCAGCCGGGCTTGAGCGGCTGCTGCTGGCTCTCGTGCGGCGACCAGCCGGCGAGGTAAAGGATCTGGAAGGTCGCCTCGATGCGGCCGTCCGGCTCGGCGTAGCGCTCGGCGTAGCGGCGGGCGGCGTCGAACAGCAGGGCGCGGGTGGCCGGCACCTTGCGGCGGGCGAGGACGGCGTTGGTTTCGCCCATGCCGCGCAGGTCGCGCATCAGGCGGAAGGCGTCGCTGTAGGTGACGGTGATGACGTCGCTGTCCACCACCGGCAGGGCGAACCCGGCGCGCTGCATCAGGCCGCCGACGTCGCGGATCTCCGCGAAGGGCGACACGCGGGGCGACACGCCGCCGGCCACTTCCATCTCCGCCTCGTACAGGCAGCGGCGCAGCTCCAGCAGCGTTTCCCCGCCCAGCATGGCCGCGCAGAAGAAGCCGTCGGGCTTCAGCGCCTGCCGCACCTGGACCAGCGCGCCGGGCAGGTCGTTGACCCAGTGGAGGCTGAGGTTGCTGACCACGAGGTCGAAGGTCTCCGGCACGAAGGGCAGGAGCTCCTCGTCGGCGGCGACGGCAAACGGACCGGCCCGCCGGGCGAAGCCGGGGGAGAGGTCGCAGGCGACCAGCGTCTCGACGCCCTTGCGTCCACGCAGCGTCCGCCCCATCACCCCGTCGTGGGCGCCGAGGTCGAGCACGGTGGGAAAGGGTCGGGCCACGTCCTCCAGCCGGTCGACGAGGCGTTCGGCGACCTCCTCGAACAGGAAGGCGTGTTCGGCGAAGGCGGGGACGGCGCGGTCGCGGCGGCGGCGGACGAGCGCGCGGTCGAAGACGGTCATGCTGTCGGGCGTGGTCATGCCCGCAATATAGCCCAGCCCTGGCGGGCTACAACCATCGGCGAAAGGGCGGCACTGTGCTATGGTCGGCCCCGAACTCGCGGGAGCTTGGCCATGGGCATCGAGGAAGCCATCGGCGCCACCTATGAGGCGCTGATCGTCATCATCAAGATCACCACCCCGGTCCTCGTCGTCACCACGGTGCTCGGCATGCTGATGACCATCTTCCAGCAGGCGACCAACATCAACGAATCGACGCTGCAGCAGGATCTGAAGATCTTCGCGACGCTGGCGCTTCTGTTCATCACCGGGCCGGCAATCTACATCGCGCTGCGCGACTACACCTTCGTGATCTTCGACCGCATCGCCGGCCTGAACTGAGGGGCGCGCCGCCATGGCCCTTCCGCAGCGGCTGGCGACCAGGGTTCTGGCGGGAATTCTCGACACGCGCTGCTGCCGCCGCGCTGCCTGTGCTGCGGCGGGGCGGTGGACCGACCGGCAGGGCGGCCTCTGCGCGCCGTGCTGGAGCGGCCTGACCTTCATCGCACCTCCACTCTGCGCTTGTTGCGGCACGCCCTTCGACTTCGCGCTGGAGGGGGAGCCGCTGTGCGGCGCCTGCATTGCGGAGGTTCCGGTCTTCGCCCGTGCCCGCGCCGTCCTGGCCTACGACGACGGCAGCCGCCCGCTGGTCCTCGGCTTCAAGCATGGCGACCGCATCCACGCCGCCGTGGCCTACGGCGCCTGGATGGCCCGCGCCGGGGCGGAACTGCTGGCCGACGCCGACCTGCTGGCCCCGGTGCCGCTGCACCGCCTTCGGCTGTTCCGGCGCCGCTACAACCAGGCGGCCCTGCTCGCCCAGGCGGCGGGCCGGCAGGCCGGGCGTCCGGTGATTCCCGACCTGCTGATCCGCCGCCGGTCCACCCCGTCGCAGGGCGGGCTCGACCGCTCGGGGCGGCGGCGGAACGTCAAGGGAGCCTTCGCGGTCCGGCCGGGGCTGGAGCCGCGGGTGGCGGGAAAGCGCATCGTCCTGGTGGACGACGTGCTGACCACCGGGGCGACCCTGTCGGAATGCGCGCGGGTTCTGCTGCGCGCGGGGGCGGAGCGGGTGGACGCACTGACCCTGGCGCGCGTCGTCAAGACGTGAGCCGTGGGTGTGAGCCATGAAAACGTAACGGGTGACGCGGTGCGGCGGTTGATCTTATAACCGTTCAAAACAGCCAAGGAGCCCTCCGCATGGCCGACGTCGTCATCTACACCACGCCCTTCTGCCCCTATTGCTCGCGCGCCAAGCGCCTGCTCGACAGCAAGGGGGTGGCGTATGAGGAGATCGACCTCTACATGCATCCGGGCCGCCGCGAGGAGATGGTGCAGCGGGCCGAGGGGCGCATGACCGTGCCGCAGGTCTTCATCGACGGCAAGCCCTACGGCGGCTCCGATGACATCCACGCGCTGGACCGTGCCGGCAAGCTCGATCCGATCCTGGGAATCGGGGGATGAGCGGCGTCCTGAAGGCCGCCTGCGTCCAGGTCAACGCTGGCACGGAAATCCTTCCGAACCTTCAGGCGGCGGGCGATCTGGTCCGCCGGGCGCGCGACGCCGGAGCGGACTTCATCGCCCTGCCCGAGAATGTCAGCATGATCGTCCAGGGCCGGGCCAAGGTGCTGGAGCGGGTGAAGACGGCCGACGAGCATCCGGCCATCCCCTTCTTCGCCGATCTGGCGCGGGAGACCGGGGCTTGGCTGCTCGCCGGGACGCTGGGTGTCCTGCTCGACGACGGTCGGGTGGCCAACCGCAGTTGCCTGTTCGACGCCAAGGGGCGGGTCGTCGCCCATTACGACAAGCTCCACATGTTCGACGTCGACCTGAAGGGCGGGGAGAGCTACCGCGAATCCGCGACCTTCCGGCCCGGCGACCGCGCGGTCCTGGCCGCCACGCCCTGGGGCCGGGGTGGGGATGACCGTCTGCTACGACCTGCGCTTCGCCTATCTCTACCGGGCGCTGGCCCAGGCGGGGGCGTCGATCCTGACGGTGCCGGCGGCCTTCACCGTGCCGACCCGGGCGCACTGGCACACGCTGCTGCGCGCCCGCGCCATCGAGACGGGCTGCTTCGTCCTGGCCCCGGCCCAGACCGGCAGCCACGACCAGGGACGGCTGACCTACGGCCATTCCCTGATCGTCGCCCCCTGGGGCGAGGTGCTGGCCGACGCCGAGGAGGCGGTGGGCTTCGTCCTGGCGGAGCTGGACATGGCCCGCGTCGAGGAGGCCCGCCGCATGGTGCCGGCCCTTACCCACGACCGGACCTTCACGCTGGAGCGGGTCGGCTTCTGAGCGGCCGTCAGGCGGGCAGGGGGCGGGGCTCCGGGTCGCCGTCCAGGCCGCTTCCGGCCTCCAGATCCTTGACCGCGCACAGCCGCTGAACGACCGCGGCCTTGGGCGAGGCGACCTCGCCATGCTCGTAGGCGACGACCTGCAGACGCCCGCACGCCACCTCCAGAAGCTCGCCGCTGCGCAGCAGGAAGGCGGGGGAGGCGGGGCGGCCGAAGCGGGCGTTGCCCAGGGCGAAGGTCTCATAAAGGAGAAGGCCGCCGGGTTCCAACGCGTCGAGGATGGCGGGGAACAGCGGGCGGTGCAGGTAGTTGGTCACCACGATCGCGGCGAAGCGGCGGTCGCGCAGCAGCGGCACCGGCGCTCCACTCTCCAGATCGGCCTCCACCAGTTCCACCCCCGCCGTCCCGGACAGGTCGGCCACCCCACGCAGGTCGCGGTCCAGCCCGACCACCGGGTGGTTGCGCGCCTGGAACAGCCGCAGGTGCCGCCCCGACCCGCAGGCGAGGTCGAGCACCGGGCCGCCCGTGCGCACCAGCGGCGCGAAGCGCGCAACCCAGGGGGACGGCGGGCTGATCGCGGAATGGGGCGATCCGGCGGGGGACGGTGTGGACAAGGGACGGATCCTTCCGCTCTTTCATGACGTGTGTTTGACCGCGACGCCGGCGTCGTGCTGAACTGGCAACCGGTCACCGACCGTATATCATGACCATCCGTTCTTCTCATTGTGGAGCATCCGACGGGGACATGATCCTCTTCGTTCTGAAATGCACGGCCGACCACCGGTTCGAAGCCTGGTTCCGCAACGGCGACGCCTACGAGACGCAGGCCGCCGCCAAGGCCATCGCCTGCCCGGTCTGCGGCGACACGCACATCACCAAGGCCCCCATGGCCCCGCGCATCGCCAAAAACGGGCGCTCCAGGGATGAGGCTCCCCGGGACGGCGGTGCGCCGGAAGCGGTGCCCGCAGAGGCAGGCGGCGCTGCAACGGTGCCCACGGCTCCCCCCGCGTCCGCAACGCCCTCCGTGCCGGCAGAACTGCGCGAGCGCTTCGCGGCGGAGGTTATGCGTCAATTGACGGAAGTTCGCCGCACGGTTGAAACGAATTGCGATTACGTCGGGGACCGTTTCGCGGAAGAGGCGCGGCGCATCCATTATGGCGAAACCGATCCGCGCGGAATCTATGGCGAGGCCACCGACAAGGAAGCGGAGGAGTTGAAGGAGGAAGGTGTGACTTTTGGTCGCATACCTTGGCTTCCGCGCACCAATTCTTAAGCCCACGCTTCACAATATTTCGTGCACCCCTTGCCCTTTCGCTGCCATGGGTTTGTGAACGAACCTCCGGAACAACGGCCGCGGGCTGCGTCAAGCCGCTTTTTAGCGGTTGGCCTGCATCAAAGTTGTTGACGGGATAGTTCGTTACAAAGACCATATGGCCCGAGTGTCTAATATGACCTTGCAAAAATCGCTCGGCACTCGCGAGGGGACGCACTATGAAAGAAAACGCTCAGAGGATTCTCGCGAATCCCAAGTTTCAGGAGCTGGTGCAGAAGCGTAGCGCATTCGCGTGGACGCTTTCGATCGCCATGCTCGTCATCTACTTCGGCTTCATCCTGCTGGTCGCGTTCGGCAAGGGGTTTCTGGGTACCCCGATCGGCAATGGCGTGACCACCTGGGGTATCCCCGTCGGCCTCTTCACCATCATCTCCGCCTTCATCCTGACCGGCATCTACGTGCATCGGGCGAACGGCGAGTTCGATGAGCTGAACCGGCAGATCATGGAGGAGTCGAAGTGATGCGTTCGCTGGTCAATCGTGTGGGCGTCGCGGCCGTTGCGGCCGGCGCGCTCATCCCCGCGTCGGTGCACGCGGCGGCGGTCGAAGGCGCGGTTCAGAAGCAGGCGACGAACTTCTCGGCGATCGTCATGTTCCTGATCTTCGTGCTGGCCACGCTCGGCATCACCTACTGGGCGGCGCGCCGCACGAAGTCGGCGAAGGACTTCTACGCCGCCGGCGGCGGCATCACCGGCTTCCAGAACGGCCTCGCCATCGCCGGCGACTACATGTCGGCGGCGTCCTTCCTCGGCATCGCCGGCCTCGTCTACACCTCCGGCTTCGACGGCCTGATCTTCTCGGTGGGCTGGCTGGTCGGCTGGCCGATCATCCTGTTCCTGGTCGCTGAGCGCCTGCGCAACCTCGGCAAGTACACCTTCGCCGACGTGGCCTCCTACCGCTTCCAGCAGACCCCGATGCGCACGATGGCCGCCTGCGGCTCGCTCGCCACGGTGACCTTCTACCTGATCGCCCAGATGGTCGGCGCCGGCAAGCTGATCCAGCTGCTGTTCGGCCTCGACTACATGTGGGCGGTGGTGATCGTCGGCGTCCTGATGATCGCCTACGTGACCTTCGGCGGCATGCTCGCCACCACCTGGGTGCAGATCATCAAGGCCGTGCTGCTGCTGTCGGGCGCTTCCTTCATGGCCTTCGCGGTGCTCGCCAAGTTCGGCTTCAGCCCGGAGGCGATGTTCGCCACGGCCACGCAGGTCCACCCGAAGGCGACCGGCATCATGGCGCCGGGCGCCCTCATCACCGATCCGGTCTCGGCGATCTCGCTGGGCATGGCGCTGATGTTCGGCACCGCCGGCCTGCCGCACATCCTGATGCGCTTCTTCACGGTGTCGGACGCCCGCGAGGCCCGCAAGTCGGTGTTCTACGCGACCGGCTTCATCGGCTACTTCTACATCCTGACCTTCATCATCGGCTTCGGCGCCATCGTGCTGCTGCTGGCCCCGGACGCCACCGGCGCCTATCCGTTCCTCGACGCGGCCAAGCTGGCGGCGGCGGGCGGCAAGCCCAACCCGGCGATGATCATCGGCGGCTCCAACATGGCGGCCATCCACACCGCGCACGCGGTGGGCGGCGACCTGTTCTTCGGCTTCATCTCGGCGGTGGCCTTCGCCACCATCCTCGCGGTGGTCGCGGGCCTGACGCTGGCCGGCGCCTCGGCCGTGTCGCACGATCTGTACGCCTCGGTGATCGCCAAGGGCCGTGCGTCGGAGCATGACGAGATCCGCGTGTCGAAGATCACCACGGTGGTCATCGGCATCGTCTCGATCTTCCTCGGCATCGCCTTCGAGAACCAGAACGTGGCCTTCATGGTCGGCCTCGCCTTCGTGATCGCGGCCTCGGCGAACTTCCCGGTTCTGCTGATGTCGATGTTCTGGGGCCGGATGACCACCCGCGGCGCCGTTCTCGGCGGCTGGATCGGCCTGGTGTCCTCGGTGACGCTGCTGATCCTGGGTCCGACCGTGTGGAAGTCGGTGCTGGGCAACCCGGCCGCCATCTTCCCGTACGACAACCCGGGCGCCTTCACCATCCCGCTGTCGTTCCTGGCGATCTGGTTCTTCTCGATCACCGACAACAGCAAGGCGGCGCAGGACGAGCGCGAGGCTTACAAGGCCCAGTACATCCGGTCGCAGACCGGTTTGGGCGCCGAAGGGGCTTCCGCTCACTAATGCGAATGGTCGCACCCACCTTCCGCAGATGAAGGGGCTGGTGTAATCTTCAAGGCGCCTCAAGACCACGGTCTTGGGGCGCCTTTTTTATTCACCCGCTGGTTCGTGGAGCGGATTTTGTCCGACGCTTTCGATTTCTCCGTCTCCCCCTTCGACCGCCTGACGCCGGAGCAGCGGCAGCGGCTCGCCGCCGCGCTCGACCTCGGCGTCTACCCCCGGGACGGCGTGATCCTGAGCCGGGACGAGCCGGCGGATTGCCTGTTTGTGGTGCGGCAGGGGCTGGTCCACGAACGCCGGGGCGGCGAGGTGGTGGCGGTGCACGGCGCCCACGACAGCTTCGACCTCCAGGCGCTGTTCTCCGACGGGCAGGCGCGCAGCTTCGTCGCGGCGGAGGACACGCTGTGCGATCTGGTGCCGCGTCCGATCCTTCTCGAACTGGCGCACGAGAACGCCGCCTTCGGCGCGGTGATCCAGCAGGCGTTCGCCGACCGGCTGAGCGCGCTGGCCAACGAGCGATCCAACCGCGAAACCGCCGCGCTGACGATGGCGCGCATCCGGCAGGCCTATCTGCACCCGCCGGTCTTCGTCGAGGCCGGGGCGTCCCTGCGCGACGCGGCGGCGGCGATGAAGCGGAACCAGGCGAGCAGCGTGCTGGTCCGGGATGGCGATCCGAAAAAGGGGGGGCGCGTCGGCATCCTGACCGGCACCGATCTGCGCGACCTTGTGGTGCTGGAGGGGCGGCCCGTGGACAGCCCGGTGGGGCCGCTCGCCCGCTACGAGCTGCTGGCTCTGGATCGCGACGACCTGCTGTTCAACGCGCTGATCCTGATGACCAAGCATTCGGTGCGCCGTCTGGTCATCACCGAGCAGGGCGCGGTCGCCGGCCTGCTGGAGCAGACCGACCTGCTGGCCGTCCTGTCCAACCATTCCCAGGTCGTCGCGCTCAAGGTCGACCGCGCCGCCACGCCGGAGGATCTGGGCCGGGCCAGCCAGGACATCGTCGGGCTGATCCGCACGCTGCACGGCACGGGCGTCAAGGTGTCCTTCATCGCTGACCTCGTGACCGAGCTGAACCGCAAGATCTTCCGCCGCCTGTTCGAACTGCTGGCGCCGCCCGACCTGCTGGCCAACTCCTGCCTGATCGTGATGGGCAGCGAGGGGCGTGGCGAGCAGCTTCTGAAGACCGACCAGGACAACGGTCTGATCCTGCGCGACGGCTACGACTGCCCATCCCTGTCGCAGGTGACCGACGCCTTCACCCGCCATCTGGTCGAGTTCGGCTACCCGCCCTGCCCGGGGCGCATCATGGTGTCCAACCCGGACTGGACGCGTCCGCTGGCGCTGTACAAGGATTCCCTCTTCCACTGGATCCACCGGCCCGACGAAGCGGCGCAGATGAACCTCGCCATCTTCTACGACGCGGCGGCGGTGGCCGGGGACGCCGCCCTGCTGGCCGAGGCGAAGGGCTACCTGCTGGGCCGGCTTCAGGACAACCAGATGTTCTTCACCGCCTTCGCCCGCCCGGCGCTCGCGTTCGACACGCCGTCGGGTCTGTTCGGCGGCCTGTTCGAGCGGCGCCGCAATGAGGCGGTGGACATCAAGAAGGCCGGCATCTTCCCCATCGTCCATGGCGTCCGCGCGCTGGCGCTGGAGAAGCACATGGCGGAGACCAACACGACCGAACGCATCTGGGCGCTCGCCGACCAGGGCGTTTTCGACCGCGGCATGGCGGGCGAACTGGCCGACGCCTTCACCTTCCTGTCCACGCTGCGGCTGAAGGCCGGGCTGGACGCCAGCGTGTCCGGCACCCAGACCGACAACCTCGTCCGTACGGAGACCTTGGGCAAGCTCGACCGCGACCAGTTCAAGGATTGTCTGGCGCTGGTGAAGAAGTTCAAGGAACTGCTCGCCTACCACTTCCACCTGAACCATTGACCCGCCGGGCGCGCGGGGAGAGGAGGCGGCATGCCGACCGAGACCATTGCCAGCGTGGTGGCCAACGGGGGAGCGCCGTCCGTTCCGGCGATGCCCGAACATCCCGATCGAGCCCTGCTGCTGTCCGGGGAGGAGACCGGGGAGCGGGTGGCGATCCATTGCGAGGCCACCTCCTTCGATGCGGCCACGGCGGATCTGCGCGGCGTCGCGGCGCTGCGCATCCGCGGCGGCCGCGTCCTGACCAGCCAGCGCCTGATCCTGTCCTTCTGGCCCACCGAACCGGCGGAGCCCGCACTGTCCCGCCTGCTGGCCTTCATCGGCAACCGGCCGCTGGTCGGGTACTACCTGGATTTCACCGTGGGGCTTCTCGACCGGTTGGTGCAGCCGATGGTCGGCATGGCGCTGCCGAACCAGCGCATCGAGGTGTCCAGCCTGTATTACGGCCGCAAGGCCAAGGCGCCCGGCAAATACGCGGTCGATCTGCGGCTGGACAGCATCCTGCGCGATCTCGACCTGCCGCCGCGCGCCGGGGAGGACGCCTACGCCAGCGCGCTCGCTTCCGCCATGGTCTATCTGCGCCTGGAGCCGCCGCGGCCCTGATGGCTCCTCGGGCGGCCCACTTCAGGCTGACCCCTTTCAGGCGGCTTTCGTCTGCGTCTTGGCGAGGGTCGGCACCGACACGATGAAGCGGGTGCCCGGTCCACCGTCCGGCTGGCGGTCGATGGTCACCGCCGCCCCGGCCTGCTGGGCCAGCGCCCGGACCAGAACCAGCCCCAGCCCGCTCTGGCGCTTGTCGTTCGCGCGGCTTTGCGCGGCGGACGGATCGGGCGGCAGGCCGGTGCCGTCGTCGCGCACCACCATCCGCATGCCCTCGCTCCCCTCCGGCAGCAGCTCCACGCTCACC
Organism: Azospirillum brasilense; assembly: GCF_022023855.1. NCBI lineage: Bacteria > Pseudomonadati > Pseudomonadota > Alphaproteobacteria > Rhodospirillales > Azospirillaceae > Azospirillum > Azospirillum brasilense. The sequence goes on along the minus strand of NZ_CP059449.1, from coordinate 729,409 downwards.
GTGCCGGGATGGCCGAGGGGGAAGGCGTGGAGCAGCGCGTTGGACACCAGCTCGCTGGCGATCAGGGCGAGCGGGGTGGCCTGATCGACGTCGAGGCTCCAGGGCTGGGGGGCGTTCACCGTCAGCCGCGCCCCGGTCGGGTTGGTCGAGCGGACCAGCCCGTCGCAGAGCTGGCGCAGATAGTCGGCGAAGTCGATGCGCGCCGGCTGGTCGGAGCGGTAGAGAAGCTCCTGCATCAGGCTCATGCACTGGATGCGGCGCAGGCTCTCGTCGAAGGCGCGGCGGGCCGGCTCGTCGATGCGGGCGGCCTGAAGGCGCAACAGGCTGCAGATAACCTGAAGGTTGTTCTTCACCCGGTGCTGAACCTCCTTCAGCAAAACCTCCTTGTCGGTCACCACCGTTTCGAGCTGGGCGTTGGTCTGCGCCAGCTCCGCCGTGCGCTGCAGGACCCGTTCCTCCAGCGTGTCGTAGGCGTGCTGGAGCGCGTTCTCCGCCTGCCGCTCCCGCCGGGCGCGCTGAAGGGCCATCCCGCCGATCACCGCCACGGCGGCCAAGGCCGCCAGCGCGTAGGAGATGTAGGTCCAGAGCTGCCCGTGCCAGCGATCCATGACGCTGCTCACCGGGATGGCCACCTCGGCGGTCACGGGTACACTGTCCACCCGGCGCAGCGCGGAGATTTCCGGCTCCCCGGCGGCCTCCGCCAACGCGCTGTCGGTGGCGTCCGGCCCCTGGGTCTCGTGCAGCAGCACCGTGCCGTCGGCGCGGCGCAGGGTGATGGAGCGGGCGTAGTCGAAGTCGAAGCTCTTGTAGATGTCGCGGACGTAGCGCGGCGAGACGGCGACCAGGGCCACGCCGCGGAATTGCCCCGGTGCGGCGGCCAGCGGGCGCGAGAGGAGGATCAGCGGCTCCTGGCTGTAGCGGCTGTTGTCCAGCGCGGTGATGAAGAGATGGCCGCCCGCCTCGCTGCCGCCGGCCCGCTGGGCCACGAAATAGTCGCGGTCGGCGACGTTCATCGCCGGGGTGGGAAAGCGGCGGGTGGTCAGGACGGCGTTCCCCTCGGCGTCGAACAGCCAGATCGACACCAGATAGGGCGTGCCCCGCACCAGCGCCGCGTAGCGCTCCCAGCCCGCCCGGTCGTTGGGCAGCGGGGCGTCCGCCGGTCCGGCGAGCTGGACCGCCTGCTTCAGGATCAGGTCGCTGGTCTCCACCAGCCGGGCCGCGTGCTCCGCGACCAGCAGGCTCGCGTTGCCGGCTGTGTCCTGGGCGTGCTGCAGGGCCGCCGCCCGGTCGCGCAGCGCGAAGCTGGCCGACAGCCCGAGCGTCAGCAGCAGCGCCACCGCGCAGACCATCAGGACCAGCGCCGACCCCGGCATCCGGTAGAGCAGTGGGGAACCTTTGGATCGCAAGGCGCGCAGGGGCATGGGAGAGAGGCCGTTGAGCATCGAAGGTCGTGGCTTTCGTGGCGGACCAACACTTTTTTGCAGGCTCCTGTTCCCTGGGTACGCCCGTTGAACCGCGCCGCGCCACCCCCTATTGTCGCACCGGGCCGAAAGGCCGAAGCAGCATCGAGCGCGGGGAGTATGGCGTATGAAGATCGACGGCACGGCCTACCGCACCATCTGGCTGGCGCAGGACGGCTGGTCTGTGAAGATCATCGACCAGACACGGATGCCGCATGATTTCGCCGTCGCGCGGCTGACCGACCTGGAGGAAGCCGCCCACGCCATCCGCGCCATGCTGGTGCGCGGGGCGCCGCTGATCGGGGCGACCGCCGCCTACGGCGTCGCGCTGGCCATGCGGGCCGACCCGTCCGATGCCGCGCTTGAGGAAGCCGGCGCGCGGCTGCTCGCCACCCGCCCGACCGCGGTCAACCTGCGCTGGGCGCTGGAGCGGATGCGCGCCCGTCTGGCTCCGCTGCCGCCCGCCGCCCGCGCCGAGGCCGCCTACGCCGAAGCCGCCACGGTCTGCGACGAGGATGTCGCCATCAACCGCGCCATCGGCGAGCACGGCGCCGCCCTGATTCGCGAGGCCGCCCGCCGCAAGGCCCCGGGCGAGGCGGTGAACGTGCTGACCCACTGCAACGCCGGCTGGCTCGCCACCGTCGATTGGGGCACGGCGCTCGCCCCGGTCTATGTCGCCTTCGAGGAGGGCATCCGCCTGCATGTCTGGGTGGACGAGACGCGCCCGCGCAACCAGGGCGCCAGCCTGACCGCCTGGGAACTGAACCGCCACGGCGTGCCCCACACGGTGGTGGTGGACAACACCGGCGGCCATCTGATGCAGCACGGCATGGTGGATCTGTGCATCGTCGGCACCGACCGCACCACGGCGACCGGCGATGTCTGCAACAAGATCGGCACCTACCTCAAGGCTCTGGCCGCCCACGACAACGGCGTGCCCTTCTATGTCGCGCTGCCCTCGCCGACCATCGACTGGGGCATGGCGGACGGGGTGAAGGACATCCCCATTGAGGAGCGCGACTCCCGCGAGGTGACCGAGCTGACCGGCATCACCGCCGACGGGCGGATCGAGACCATCCGCGTCACCCCGGCCGGCAGCCCGGCGGTCAATTACGGCTTCGACGTGACCCCAGCCCGTCTGGTGACCGGTCTGGTGACCGAGCGCGGCGTGTGTCCTGCAAGCGCGGAAGGGTTGGCGGGGCTGTTTCCGGAGCGGAGTGGCGTGTGAAGCACTTGCCCCACACGCTTCCCTTTAGACCACCGGCACCAGCTTGCGCCGCCGCGGCGGGTTGCCGCCCTTGCAGGGGCTGTAGCCGCCCGGCGCCAGCTGCCCGAACGTGATGCCGGTGGCCGCGGCGATGTCGGCCAGCCGCTCCAGCCCCAGAACGCTGGTGGCGGCGAGCGCGATGCGCCCGCAGGCCTCGGCGTCGCTGCCGGCGCGGTGGTGGTCGAGCGCGATCCCCAGATGGTCGGCCAGATAATTCAGCTTGTGCGCGGCCAGTTGCGGCCACGCCCTGCGCGCCAGCACCACCGTGCAGAGGTAGCTGCAGGCCGGCCACACCAGCCCGTAATCGTCCAGCGTGTGGCGCAGCACGCTGATGTCGAAGGAGGCGTTGTGGGCCAGCACCAGCCGGCCATCCAGCCGACGCGCGAAGCGGTGCCAGACCTCCGGGAATTCCGGCGCGCCGGCGACGTCTTCCGCCCGCAGCCCATGGACGGCGGTGTTGAAGGGGTTGAAGCGCATCTCCCGCGGGCGGATCAGATGCTCTTCCGTCTCCACCACGCGCCCGTCCTCGATCCAGGCGACCCCGATGGAGCAGGCGCTGGTCCGCGATTCGTTGGCGGTTTCGAAGTCGATGGCGACAGCCTGCATGATCTCTCCGCCCCTCAGCCCAGGATCAGGCGGGTGACGTCCTCGGGCAGGTCGCCGTCGAGCGCCATCAGGCGGACCCTCAGCAGGCAGGCCACCGCGATGGCGTCGGTGATCTCCCCGCGCTTGACCATGGCGTAGGCCTCCGCGAAGGGGACGTGGCGCAGTTGCAGGACCTCGGTCTCCTCCGGTTCGGCCTGCCCCTGCTCGATCCCCCAGGCGAGAAAGCAATGGGCGGTCTCGTCGGTGATGCTGTTGGACAGATGCATGGTCAGGATTGGAAGCCAGTGGCGGGCGGTCTGGCCGGTCTCCTCCAGCAGCTCCCGCTTGGCCGACTCCACCGGTTCGACGCCCTTCTTGCCGCCGCCCTCCGGGATTTCCCAACTGTACTGCTCCAAGGGGAAGCGGTACTGGCCGACCAGCGTGACGCGGCCCTGGTCGTCGATGGGAAGCACCCCGGTCGCCAGATTCTGGGCGTGCATGACGCCGTAGATGCCGGGGGTGCCGAGCGGGGTCAGCACGTCGTGCTCCACCACCCGCATCCACGGATTCTCGTAGATCGGCTTGGTCGTCAGGACGGTCCAGGGATTGCCGGTCTTTTGCGGCACGCCAGTGCTCCTTGAGCGGTGTGGGGACGGTCTGGGGACAGGCTGCGGGGTGCTGGGGCGGAACTATAGGCATTGCGCCTCGATGCTGCAACGCGGCGCGCTTCGGCCACCGTGCCGCGCGCCGCCTTCGGGACCGCAAGAGGTGGGCGTTGCGGAAATATTTCATAGTTAGATAAAATTTTCGCGACAGTTCATGCAAGTCCTCTCTAACTGTTCGTGCTGGTTACTTGACTCCCCGACTGTTGAGGTCTACCTCTATATTGTGCGGTATCCGTTGATGCCGGCGGTGGCCGTCCTTCGTGGGGCAGCAATTTTGGAAACGCAGCGCCGGATGCGGCACAATTTTCAGGATAGGGAGCGCTGGCGCAATCCCGACTGGCGGACGAAATTCGTCGCCTGGTGGGAAGGCTACGACCTCGCCGCCCTGTCCCGGCTGGCCCGCACCGCCCCCGCCTCCCGCCTGCCCCTGCGCGGCCCGGTGGCGGCGCTGGGTTCCGCCGCGCCGGCTGCCACCCTGCCGCCCGAGGCGCCGCGGCCCGATGCCGACCTGGAACGGCTGGAGAATCTGCAACTGGACCGCCAGGGCGAACCGGTCTGGTCGGTCGCCCGCACGGAGGGGGCGCAGATGCTGTGGGGCCAGGACTGCGTCGGTCCCGGCGACGCGCAATGGATGGTCGAATCCGTCCGCTCCTTCGGGCTGAACCCGGCCAAGAGCGTGCTGGATCTCTCGGCGGGGCTGGGCGGGCCGGCGCGCGGCATCGTCGACAGCTACGACACCTGGGTGACCGGACTGGAGATGTCGCCCCTGCTGGCCAAGCTGGGGATGGAGCGGTCCAAGGCGCTGGGTGTGTCGAAGAAGGCGCCGATCGGCCATTACGACCCCGAGCATTTCAACCAAGCGGGCTCCTTCGACCTTGTGCTGGCCGACCGGGTGATGCACCGGGTGCGCGACAAGGAGAACTTCCTCGACCGCGTCTGCGACTGCGTGAAGCCGAAGGGCGGCGTGCTGCTGTTCGACTATGTGATCGAGGGCACGCCGTCCTCCTGGGAAAGCTGGAACGGCTGGCGCGACTCCGAGCCGCTGGAGGTCTATCCCTGGTCGGGCACCCGCATGGCTGATGAGCTGACCCAGCGCAACCTGGACCTGCGCATTTCCGAGGATCTGACCCAGTTCCACCGCCGTCAGGCCGTGGAGCGGGTGCGCCGGCTGGGCGAGGCGTTGAAGACCGCCGCCCCCGAGCCCCGTGTGCTCAAGGCGCTGGCCCGCGAGCTGGCGCTGTGGTGGTCGCGCCTGCGCGTGCTGGGCAGCGGGTTGCGTTTCTGCCGCTACGTGGCGATGCGCCCGACCTGACGATTTCCTAATCGCAGGCCCGCGGTTCGATCTTGCGTTCCGCCGCGAAGCGCCGGGCCGACTCCGCCACCAGCTTGCGGATCAGGGCGCGGCGCGGCTCGATGGGGCCGGAGACGTCCAGCCAGCGCTCCCCGTCCCACTGCTGCACATGCAGCGGCACGATCCCCTCATGGTCGGCGCAGGTGATGCGCAGCGGCTGCATGAAGCCATCCAGCCCCAGTTCGGCCAGCCGTTCGGCGGTCAGGTCCAGATGGTCGAAGCCCCAGGCCACCTGCGCCCCGGTCAGCGGCCGGCGCCCGTATTTGCCCTGCGCGGTGCGGATGGCCTCGACCAGGACGGCGGCGTTGAAGACCCCGCGGTTGTACAGCACTGTGCCGATCTGGCCGGGGTCGCCGGTCCCCAGCCCGCGGCCGTGGACCTGCTCGCGGATGGTGCGGATCACCGGCAGATCCGCTCCGGCGGCGTGGAAGGCGACCGCCTTGTAGCCGACCGCAGCAGGGCCGACCGGCCGGACGTCCAGTTCCGACCCGGCCCACCAGACGCCGATCATGCGGTCGGCGGGATAGCCGGCGGCGGCGGCCTCGCGCAGGGCGGTGGAGTTCTGCACACCCCAGCCCCACAGGATCACGTAGTCGGGCCGGTAGTGGCGGGCGATCTGTGTCCACACGGCGCGCTGGTCCAGCCCCGGCGGGGCGACGGGGAAGCTGCGCATCTCGAAGCCCAGCCGGCCGCGCAGCGCCTCCAGCATGGGCAGCGGCTCCTTGCCGAAGGCGCTGTCGTGGTAGACGTAGGCGATCTTCCGCCCGCGCAGCCGCTCCGTCCCGCCCAGCTCCGTGGCGCCCAGTTCCGTGGCGATGTGGCTGATGGCGGCGTCGATGCCCGTCCAATAGCTGGCCGGGGCGTTGACCGCGTAGGGGAAGACCCGCCCGTCGGACACGTCCGCCCGCCCGTAGCCGGAGGAGAAGACCGGGATGCGGTCGGCGGCCCCGCGCTCGATCAGGGCGTAGGTGATGCCGGTGGACAGCGGCAGGACGGCGGCGGCCCCGGTCGGCCCCTTGGCCTTCAGCCGCTCGTAGCAGTCCACCCCGCGGTCGGTGTTGTAGCCGGTGTCGCACTCCTCCCAGGCAATGGGCACGCCGCCGATGCCGCCGTCGCGACGGTTGACCAGCGTCAGATAATCCGCCACCCCGTCGGCCAGCGGGATGCCGTAGGGCGCGTAGGGGCCGCTGCGGTAGACGAGGTGCGGGAAGAACTGCGCCCCTTGCGGCGACTCAGAAGCAGCCTCGGCCGGGGCGTACGAGAGCGCCGCCGTCAGGGCCGCAACCGCCAGGGCTGGGGCGCGCCATGCCATTCCGTTTCCTCCACCCGTCGCGTGCCGGGGCCGTCCGCCCGTTCGCGTGGTTATCATTTCCCGCGATTCTAGTACGGACCGGCCCCATTTCGCACGAAGAGAGCGCAGCCCCCACGCTTCCGCTTGCCCGCTCTTTGCAAGGCGCCGTTTGAAGGGGGGCGGGACCGGCACTAAATCAGGCGGTTGAGACATGCGGAAACCACGGCCGCCGCCCGGCCGGTCCGCCAATAACGCGAAGGAGGGGTACCGTGACGACGTTCACCGGTCAGGACTCGCTGAAAACCCGCCGCTCCCTGTCCGTCGGGGGCAAGAGCTACGATTATTTCAGCATCAAGGCCGCGGAGGACGCCGGGCTGGGCGACCTCTCCCGGCTGCCCTATTCCATGAAGGTGCTGCTGGAGAATCTCCTGCGCTTCGAGGATGGGCGCACCGTGTCCACCGACGACGTCAAGGCGGTGGCCCAGTGGCTTCACGACAAGCGGTCCGACCGTGAGATCGCCTATCGCCCGGCGCGCGTGCTGATGCAGGACTTCACCGGCGTGCCGGCGGTCTGCGATCTGGCGGCGATGCGCGAGGCGATGGCCGCGCTGGGCGGCGATCCCAAGAAGATCAACCCGCTGGTCCCGGTCGATCTGGTCATCGACCACTCGGTGATGGTCGATTTCTTCGGCAACCCCTCCGCCTTCGAGAAGAACGTCGAGCTGGAGTTCGAGCGCAACCTGGAGCGCTACGCCTTCCTGCGCTGGGGCCAGAAGGCCTTCGACAATTTCCGCGTCGTGCCGCCGGGCACCGGCATCTGTCATCAGGTGAACGTCGAGTATCTGGCGCAGGGCGTGTGGACCGACACCGACCCGGCGGGCAAGCTGGTCGCCTATCCCGACACGCTGGTCGGCACCGACAGCCACACCACCATGGTGAACGGGCTGGGCGTGCTCGGCTGGGGCGTCGGCGGCATCGAGGCGGAGGCGGCCATGCTCGGCCAGCCCATCTCCATGCTGATTCCCGAGGTCGTCGGCTTCAAGCTGACCGGGCGGCTGAAGGAGGGCACGACGGCCACCGACCTCGTGCTGACCGTCACCCAGATGCTGCGCAAGAAGGGCGTGGTCGGCAAATTCGTGGAGTTCTACGGGCCGGGTCTGGACCACCTGACGCTGGCCGACCGCGCCACCATCGGCAACATGGCCCCGGAATACGGCGCGACCTGCGGCATCTTCCCGATCGACGCGGAGACCATCCGCTACCTGACCTTCACCGGCCGCGACGCCGACCGCGTGGCGATGGTCGAAGCCTACGCCCGCGCCCAGGGCATGTGGCGCGACGCCGGCACGCCGGACCCCGTCTTCACCGACATGCTGGAGCTGGACATGACGACGGTCGAGCCGTCGCTGGCCGGCCCGAAGCGCCCGCAGGACCGCGTGCCGCTGTCCCAGGCGGCGCAGAGCTTCAGCGGCGATCTGGTTGGCACCTTCAAGGCGGAGGACGCCGACCGCTCCGTTCCCGTGCAGGGCTGCGGCTACAACCTCGACCAGGGGGCGGTGGTGATCGCCGCCATCACCTCCTGCACCAACACCTCCAACCCGGCGGTGCTGGTGGCCGCCGGCCTGCTCGCCCGCAAGGCGGTGGAGAAGGGGCTGAAGTCCAAACCCTGGGTCAAGACCTCGCTGGCGCCGGGATCGCAAGTGGTCACCGACTATCTGGCCAAGGCCGGGCTCCAGCCCTACCTCGACCAGCTCGGCTTCAACATCGTCGGCTACGGCTGCACCACCTGCATCGGCAACAGCGGCCCGCTGCCCGACCCCATCGCCGCGGCGGTGGAGGAGGGCAACCTCGTGGTCGCCGCCGTGCTGTCGGGCAACCGCAACTTCGAAGGCCGGGTGAACCCGCACACGCGGGCGAACTATCTGGCCTCGCCGCCGCTGTGCGTCGCCTACGCGCTGGCCGGCAACATGAAGATCGACTTGGCCAAGGACCCCATCGGCACCGGCCATGACGGCCAGCCCGTCTATCTGAAGGACGTCTGGCCGACCAACCAGGAAGTCCAGGACGCCATCGACGCCTCGCTGTCGGCGGAGATGTTCCGCAGCCGCTACGGCAACGTGTTCGAGGGGCCGGAGCAGTGGCGGGGCATCCGGACCGCCGAGGGTCAGACCTACGAGTGGCAGGCGGGCAGCACCTACGTGAAGCTGCCGCCCTTCTTCGCCGACATGCCCAAGACGCCCGACGCGGTGAGCGACGTGCGCGGCGCCCGCGCCCTGGCCGTTCTGGGCGACAGCATCACCACCGACCACATCTCGCCCGCCGGCTCGATCAAGAAGACCAGCCCGGCCGGCGAGTATCTGCTGAGCCATCAGGTGCGCCCGCAGGACTTCAACTCCTACGGCGCGCGGCGCGGCAACCACGAGGTGATGATGCGCGGCACCTTCGCCAACATCCGCATCCGCAACGAGATGCTGGCGGGCGTGGAAGGTGGCGAGACCCGGCACTACCCCTCGGGCGAGCAGTTGCCGATCTACACCGCGGCGATGCGCTACGCCCAGGAGGGCGTGCCGCTGGTGGTCATCGCCGGCAAGGAGTACGGCACCGGCTCCAGCCGCGACTGGGCGGCCAAGGGCACCAAGCTGCTGGGCATCCGCGCGGTGATCGCCGAGAGCTTCGAGCGCATCCACCGCTCGAACCTCGTCGGGATGGGCATCCTGCCGCTCCAGTTCAAGGACGGTCTGACCCGCAACGATCTGGCGCTGGACGGCACCGAGACCTTCGACATCGACGGCATCGAACAGGACCTGCGCCCGCGCAAGGACGTGACGATGACCATCACCCGCGCCGACGGCCAGACCCGGCAGGTGCCGCTGCTGCTGCGCATCGATACGGTGGACGAGGTCGAGTATTACCGGAACGGCGGCGTGCTGAACTTCGTCCTGCGCAATCTGGCGAAGTGACGCACGCCGGCGCGGCGGGTGGGCGGCACCGCCTTCCCGCTGCGCGGCGTCCTTGCGGGGCCTCACTCTCCGTAGGTTTGATCGGGCGCGCGGAGAACCGCCTGGATGCTCTGCACGAGCAGGATGCTGCCATGGGCCGAGAAATGGCCCTGGTCCAGGAAGTAGAAGCCCTGGTCGTCCCTGATCCGGCAGAGCGGAAGGGACTTGCAGGGATCGGGATCGCAGAAATAGTCGGAGGTGTCGACGAACTGCGCCCCTTGCGTCGCGGTGATCAGCGGCTGGTCGGCGGCTTGGCCGGTGATCGAATAGGCCCGCTCCGACTTCATGAAATAGGTGTGGTCGTAGGGGTTGCGGAAGCGGAACACCGGGCTCTGCCCCAGCACGACGATGCGGATGCCCCGGCTCAGCAAAGCCTCCACGGTGTCATGCAGGCGGCGGAGATCGAGGGCGTTGGTGTCCATGTACCATTCCCACCGCGCGGCCATGATGACGATGCGGACGCCATTGCGGTCGATGATCTCATCGACGCGGCTGTTGAAGTCCTGGCAGTTCGGGCGGGCGTTGACGGACAGATCCTTGATGGGCGGGCAGCCGGATGCCGTGTACTGGACGATGTTGAAGGGCAGGGTGTCGGCGACGTTCTGAAGCCCCGGCACGTAATGGGCGGCGAAGGAATCCCCCCAGAGCAGGGCGGTGGGCGCGTCCGCCTTCAGGGAACCGATCCGGCAACCCTCGATGCCCGGCCACGCCTCGGGGGACTGGTCGGTTTCGAGGAAGCAGGTGTGTTCCTTGTAGAGTTCCCGCCCTGAGATGTCCTGCGGCGTGTAGTCGGTGAAGCGCTGCGGCAGCCCGTTGGACAGATGGCCGAGCAGCCCGACTCCCGCCAGCCCCGCCATGGCCCAGCCGGTTCGGGCGAAGACCGTGGGCGGCCGGCGTCCCGACTCCGCCCCGGGATCCGCCCTGGGTTTGCGGAAGGGAACTTCGATCAGCCGCCAGGACAGCACGGACACCGCGGCGATGACCGCGAGAAGGATCAGCGTTTCCTTGGTGGTCAGGTCCCGCCCTTTGTAGAACCGCGCGAAGACCATCAGCGGCCAATGCCAGATGTACATGGAGTAGGAGATCAGGCCGATGAAGACCATGGGGCGCAGCGTCAGTACCCTTCCGACCGCCGTCGGACCGCTCCGCCCCGCGTGGATCACCAGCGCTGCGCCCAGGCAGGGCAGCAGCGCGGCGTAGCCCGGAAAGGCCGTTGCTTCCGTCAAGGTGAACACGCTGACGAGGATCAGCGCGGCGCCGACCGCGGAGGCCAGCTCCCGTACCGCGCGGCTGCGGCTGTCCGGAACGGCGCCGAAGGCGAGAAGGGCGCCCAGCACCAGCTCCCACAGCCGGGGCGGCAGCAGGTAGAAGGCCGCCACCGGATGATCCCGGACCAGCGACACGCCCAAGGCGAAGGACGCCGCCGCCGCCGCCAGCAGGACGGCGACCCACACCGAACGCCCGTACGGGAGCAGGGCCAACACGGCGAGTGGGAAGACGATGTAGAATTGCTGCTCCACCCCCAGCGACCAGGTGTGGAGAAGCGGGTTCATCTCCGCCGCGTTCTCAAAGTAACTGGACTTCAGATAATAGACGATGTTGGACGAGAACAGCGTGGTCGCCGCGAGGTTCTGGGAAAAACTCTTCAACTCCTGGGGCGACAGCAAAAACAGGGCGAGCACCGCGGTGACCGCCAGCGCCGCGAACAGGGCGGGAAGGATGCGGCGGATGCGGCGGACATAAAAGTCGGCGAGGGAAAAGCGGCCGCGCTGCGCGTCGTTCAGAACGATCGAGCCGATGAGGTAACCGGAAATCACGAAGAACACATCGACGCCGACGTATCCGCCGCTGAACAGGGAAAACTTCGCATGGAACAGCAGAACCGAAAGGATCGATACCGCGCGAAGGCCGTCGATGTCGGGGCGGTACGTCATGGGATCCGCAAGGTTTGGGTGGAACGGAGGCGCGGGTCGGCGGTCCCGAACCCGGTTCTGCGGCGGGAGGCGAGCGACGAGGGAGTATAGGGGTGTCCGGCTACGCGAGGGGAAGCGGTGTGATCGCTCCCTGGCAATTCAATGATGTCAGAAAGACTTCACGGTGTAGGCCTAAGTTTGGCGTTCTTGTCGTCTGGATTGCCTTATTGTTTTCGATGCCCTTGATGGGAAAATGCCTGTGTTTTCGATGGTATGCCATCGCGACGGCGTGTTGAAGTGAATTATTGAATGAAAGCCTTAGGGTGTCGGCACTTTGAATGACCTAACAAGAATTCAACGGTAATGACCGCCCAATAGTGATAGAGAAAGAACCCGTTATTGCGTGGGGTGTCCGCGTCTGTTCGGGTTTTCACAGGGTCTTCGTGTGTGTTGAGGGGGCGCTGGTTACGGCCCCGTCTTCTCCGTCCAGCCCGCCTCGCGGACCGCCGCCGCGTAACTGCGGCTGACCGGCACGCGACGGCCGTTGCGCAGGACCAGCACCAGCTTGCCGTCCGGCTTGCGCTCCACCCCGGCGACGGCCGCGGCGGCGACCCAGTGGGAGCGGTGGACCTGCATCCCCTCAAGCCCGGCCAGCTCCGCGATGGCGTCGCGCAGCCGCATCAGGATCAGGTCGCTGCCCTCCGCCGTGTGGACGCGGACGTAATGGTCCTCCATCTCCAGCGCCAGAAGGTCCTGGCCGAGCCGCGCGGGCAGGCGGGCGAGGAAGGTGGGCTCCGGCCGCTCCGCCGGGGATGCCGGCGCGTTGTCCGGGACGGGCGGGGATGGCGGCGGCGTGGGGCCGGCGAGAAGCCCGCGGTCGCGCAACTCCAGCCAGACCGGAATGGCGGACACCAGCAGAGTGACGAGGACGACGTAGACGAACAGCTCCGCCAACCCCAGCGGGCGCAAAAAATCCATCCCGCGCAACGTCCTTTCAAGCAGCGCCACGGTCAGCGTCATCAGCGCCGCCACCGCCAGGACCACCCCGGCCAGCATGGCGCGCCACGCTCCCGCCCGCTCCCTCAGCCGATGGCCGGCGGCCAGGGTCAGAAGCTCGAAGGCGAGACCGCCCAGCCCGATCAGCCCGCACCAGTAAGCCAGCCGCTGCGCCAGCGTCAGATCCGCGAAGGTGCCGAACGGACCCAGCAGGGTCAGCACCAGCGCGGCGGCCAGCAGCACGGGCAGGCGCCGGCCCAGCAGCCGGCGGTGGTAGGGCGTGCGGGGCTGCCCCGCCGCGGGAGCCTCCGTTTCACGCATCGTGAAACGCCGTTTCCCGCGTTTCGCGAAGCCGCATCCCGCCGGTCCCGCAGCGGCGGTGGCCCGCCGACCGCTCCTTCAGCCATGGAAGGGACCGGGTTGGAAAGGCGACGGTTCCCCCACGGCGAAGGAAAGGGACAGGAAATGGGAGGCGCATGTCGGGTCGGATTGGGGTTGGTCGGCGCGATGACGCTGACCCTCGCCGCGGCGGGAGTCTGCGCGGGGGAGCTTCGCGCAACCATCGGCAACGTCAAGCCCCAACAGGGCAAACTGTGGGTCGCGCTGTATGACGGCGCCGATGCCTACAAAGCGGAGCGGCGTTTCGCCGGGCAAATCCTGGAGGCGTCGGGGACGGAGGTGACGGTGGTTTTCGCCAAGCTGCCGGCGGGGCGCTACGGAGTCGCTGTGTTTCAGGATCGGAACGGCGACTCGGTGCTCACCACAAACCTGCTGGGTATGCCGGGCGAGCCCTACGGCTTCAGCGGCGGGGCGACGGGCAGCGTCTTCGGCCCGCCGGCCTTCGACGCCTTCGCCCTGGCGGTGCCGGACGGGGGGACGGTGACCGCCAGGGTGCCCCTGACTGAGTGAACCGCCGTTCCGGGCAACCGGAGCCGTGCCGTGGAAGGCTCCTCACGCGCTGGCGGAGCGGGCGGACTGTTCCAGCGACTTGATGTGGGACAGGCCGGGCAGGATTTCCGACTTCACGAACTCCATGCGCCGGTTCGGGCCGCCGCCGCCGCGGGCGAAGCGGGCTTTCCACAGGTCCATCTTCACCGCCAGACCGCAGAGCACGCCGCCGATGGTGACGTGATGGGAGGCGATCAGCTCGCGGATGGAATGGAAGGTCTCGGCGTTGATGTCGCGCCAGAAGTCCTTGGACCGGTTGTCGAAGCTCTCGAACCGCCCGGTGATCGAGGTCGAGATGTCGGTCAGGTCGCGGCTGATCTCGTCGAGCATGCGCATCTGCCGGGCGTCGCGTTTGACCTCGGTGGAGCTGCGGATTTCGGCCATCCAGGAAAGGAAACGCTGGATCTCCGGGACGATGTCGTCCAGGCATTTCTTGAAATAGGCCAGCGACAGGAAGATGTCACCGTACTCCTCAAGGAACTGCGGGATCTCTCCAAGCTCGATGTCCAGCCGGTCGGCCATCATGCGCAGATTGCGCAGCGCCTCGTCCCGGTTGGGGTTGGAGAACATGCCGATGATGTCCTTCACGTCCTGGACCTGCATGTCCTCGGACCCGTAGACATACTCGACCAGCGGGCGCGTGAAGACGCGCATGTAGTTGGTCAGCTCCTCCTTCTTGCGGTCGGACAGGGTCAGCGACTCGATGCTGTTGACATCGATGTTCATCCGCCGCAGCTCGATGCGGGAGGTGTAGACGTCGAAGCTGGAGGCGGCGGCGATCTTCTCGATCTTGACGAGGTCGCGCTCCACCTCCTCCTTGTAGGATTCGAAATAGGCGGTGAGGTGGCGGGGCGAGACCTGCCCGCTGCCGGTCTGGACGTCGTGGAACATCTCGACGACGGTCTGCAACCGCACGTTCTTGATCAGCCGGGCGTGCTGAAGACCCGGCGTTTCCAGCGGGATGGCCGACAGCGGCATGATGTGCAGCGCGTCGCGGGCCTCGTCCTCCCACTGCTTGCGCCGGCCTCCACCCTGGGGACGTGCCGACTTGTCCCCCGCAACCTCGGCCACAGCCTCGCTGGTGTCTGCCCCGTCGCTCAATGCCATCTCCCCGCAAGCCGGCGCCCATCCGCCCGCTTGGCCACTTTCGCGGTCCCCCACAAGGATAGCGGGTTGAGGGGGGCAGGCAAGGGTTGAAGGGGGCGTCCCGGAGCAATGTCATAGCACCGGACGTACAGAAACGAAAAGGGCCGGTCCGCGGTGGACCGGCCCTTTCGCAACCTCAGGGGAGGTTTCAGCGAAACCTCCGGTCGTCATCAGCGGGACGCCCCGGGCGTCAATGGACGCTCAGCGGCTCCATGTCGTTCTGGCGGACGGTGGCGAAGGCCACGTCGCGCTCGGCCAACACCGTCAGCGGCGTGCCGTCGGCGGCGTGGACGGAGAAGGCCGGGGCGTCGTCGACGGTCACCGGCCGGACATAGGCCACATGGTCCAGCCCGAAGGTGGCGAAGTCCTGGGGTGACAGTTGGCGCAGGAAGGCAGTGGCCTTGTCGGTGTCGAAGCTGTTCATGACGCAGTCCTTTGGACGAATCGGTCGATGAGGTGTGGGCGGCGGGCAGTCGCGCTTGTGGCGCCGAAACCGGTCAGGCGTCGCCGCGGTCGGGGGCGACGTCGATGGTCTGCGGTCCGGCGGTGCCGCTGGCGGCCTGGGCGGGCTGCTCGATCTTGATGGTGCGGACCTTCGGTTCCGGCAGGGGCCGCTTGAGGTCGATGTTGAGCAGGCCGTTGTCGAGCGAGGCGCCGACCACCTCGATCCCCTCCGCCAGAACGAAGCTGCGCTGGAACTGCCGGGCGGCGATGCCGCGGTGCAGGTAGATGCGCGAGCGGTCGTCGGTCTGGCGGCCGCGGATGACGAGTTGGTTGTCCTCGATCTGGACCGACAGGTCCTCGGAGGTGAAGCCGGCCACGGCCAGCGTGATGCGCAGGCCCTCGTCCCCGATCTGTTCGATGTTGTAGGGCGGATAGCCTTCCGCGGAATTCTTGGCGATGCGGTCCAGCGTGCGCTCGAACTGGTCGAAGCCCAGGAGCAGCGGACTGTTGAAGAGCGAAAGACGTGTCGTCACGGCGCATCCTCCTCGAGAGGCGAGCGAGTTGCACATTGGGCCCGTTTCCGGCGCCCGGCTGGCTGGCGGCCCGAAAGGGGAGGATCGGCGCCGCTCCGTCATAGATTGGGGTAGGCCGCCCGGCGGTCAAGGTTCGCCGTTGCGGCAAAGCGCTCGCGCCCTCCGGCAGGGCAACCGGTGGCTTGAAGTCAGACGAGGGGATTGGCGGCCGGTGCTGTGAAGACGAAGCGCCGGCTGGACCAGTAGTTCCAGGCGAAGGTGACGGCGGTCGCCGCGATCTTGGCGACCAGCGGCGGAACGGCGGGGACCAGCAGACCGACCACCAGCGTGGACAGCGCCAGCCCGACGAGGTTGAAGGCGAGGAACAGCGGCAGGCGGCGGGCCATGGGCGCCGCCTCGCGGTGCAGGCGGAAGGTCCAGCTGCGGTTCAGCAGGAAGCTGCACAGCACCCCGGCGCCGTAGCCCACGGCGTTGGCGGCCAGAACGGGCGCGCCGGCCAGCGACGCCAGCGCCAGGAACAGCGCGAAATCCACCCCGGTGTTCAGCAGGCCGACCAGGGCGAAGCGGATGGCCGTCCAGGGAACGGCCCGTCTCCGGCCTTCCGTGCCGCTCAACTGTTGGCCTCGCTCTTGGCCTCGATGCGGGAGAAGGCTCCGGCGGCCGCCGCGATGCCGGTTCCCAGATGCACCACGACGGGGTCCGGCATGGCCTGGCCACCGGCACCGGCCGCGGTCTGGGCGGCGACCTGGGCGGCTATGGCGTCCGGATGGCGGGCGATGCGGTCCACCACGAACAGCGGCCGCTGCTTCGTCTCCATGTAGAGCCGTCCCAGATACTCGCCCAGGACGCCCAGGATCAGCAGCTGGGTGCTGCCCAGCACCAGCGAGACGACCATCACGCTGGTCCAGCCGGGAACCGTTGCGTGCTGCGACCAGCTCACCAGCGCGTAGCCCAGCGCCAGCAGCGCGCACAGCGCGAAGAAGAAGCCGACGTAGGAGGCGGCGCGCAGCGGCTTGATGGAGAAGCTGGTGATGGCGTCCACCGCGAAGCGGATCATCTTGCCCAACGGATACTTGGTCTCGCCGACGGCGCGGGCCTGCCGGTCGTAGGGCAGCGGCTCCTGCTTCAGCCCGATCCAGCTCACCATGCCGCGGATGAAGCGGTGCTGCTCCGGCATGGCGTTCAGCACCTCCAGGGCGCGGCGGCTCATCAGGCGGAAGTCGCCGGTGTCCTTGGGGATCTCGATGTCGACCAGCCGGTCGAGCAGGCGGTAGAACAGCGCCGCCGTGCCCTTCTTGAACCACGTCTCGCCGTCGCGGGCCATGCGGGTGCCGTAGACCACGTCGGCCCCGGCGTCCATGCGGGCCATCATGGTGGTGAGCAGCTCCGGCGGGTCCTGCAGGTCGGCGTCGATGATCAGGATGCGCTCGCCACGGCAGACGTGGAGGCCGGCGGTCAGGGCGAGCTGGTGGCCATGGTTGCGCGACAGCCGGACCCCCGTCACCGCCGGATCGTCGCGCACCAGAGTGGCGATGCGGCTCCAGGTGCCGTCGCGCGATCCGTCATCCACCAGGATCAGCTCATAGCCCTCCCCAACCTCGGCGCGGCAGGCCGCGGTCACCCGGCGGTGCAATTCGCCGATCCCCTCGGCTTCGTTGTAGCAGGGAACCACCACGGACAACCGCGGGGTCCCGGCAACGGCGTGATGCATAAACCTTCTCCCGTCACCGCCTCCGGTCCGCGTCCCCCCGGCCCGATGGCCGTCCTGCCGATGCTTTCCATGGCGGGAATCCCAAGGGAGGACCCCTTCGGGCGAGAGCGCGGTCTTCGGGCGACACCGGCGCGGTACCGCCGGCATCCCGCTTCGCCAACGGGATTGAAGGCCCTTTTGCCCCGCCGGAATTCGGTACTAACCCGGTCATACGGCCGCCGGGCCGGACCGCCAGGCAGAAATCCCCGGAACGTCACAGGCCTATGGCATTTGCGACGATTGCCGGTGTGGAGGGGGTGCCCCGAAGGGCGTGGTGCGGTGCGGAAAGCGGGACCTTTCCCGCTCCGCCGTGCCGCCGCTCCGCTACCCCATATGGTGATCCCCGGCGGGTTGCCTCTGTTGGGCTACCCAGGATGGACGACCACCTCCAGTGCGGCACGTCCTTTGCGTGGCTGTAGCCGACAGGCGGACCGAAACGGAGCGGCATCCGCCCGTATGCCAGGAATGCGTCGCACGATGCGAATCCGTCTCTCGCCGCACAGGCAAAATGCGAAACGGGACCGCCAGGGGGTTGTGATGACCATGCTTTCCAGTGAACTGCTGCTCGGGCTGGCGCAGAACATCGGGCTGTTCGCGGTCGTGGCGGTCGTCTTCCTGCAGATCCGCAGCCGTGCCGCCGGCTGGCCGGCGCCGCTGGCCAATGCCCTCCTGGGCCTGATGTTCGGCGGGGTGGCGGTGCTGGGCATGGCCGATCCGGTGCGGGTGGCGCCCGGCCTGTTCATCGACGCGCGCAACGTGATGGTCGGGCTGGCCGGTCCGTTCGGCGGCGCTCTGGCCGGGGCGGCGGCGGCGGCGGTGTCGGGAGCCTTCCGCCTCTGGCTGGGCGGTCCGGGCGCGGTGGCGGGGGTGACCTCGCTGGTCGGGGCGGGGCTGATCGGCATGCTGGTGGGGGCGGCGGCGCGGCGGTCCGGGCGGTTCGGCAATCGGCATCTGATCGCGCTGGCCCTGCTGGTGACGGTGATGGCGCCCTTCGGCTTCCTCCTGCTGCCCTCCGACATGGCGCGCCGTCTGGTCGACACCGCGCTGGTTCCGCTGAGCCTCGGCAACTTTCTCGGCACGCTGGCGCTGGGCACCTTCCTGCGCAAGGAGCAGGAGCGCTGCGATCTCCAGATCGCCCTCACCGAAAGCCAGCGCCGATTCACCGCGACGGTGGCGAACCTGCCGGGCGGTGTGTACCAGCGGGTGCTGACGGTGGACGGCCGGTTGCGCTTCCCCTACTGCAGCCCCGGCTTCTTCCAGGTGATGGGGCTGCCGGCGACCGAGCGGGTGACGCTGGAGTCGCTGAACCGCATCCTCCACCCCGAAGACCGCCCGCGGCTGCTGGCCTCGATCCACGCTTCCGCCGAGACGCTGCAGCCCTGGCGGCTGGAATACCGGATCATCTGGCCGAACGGCGACATCCGCTGGATCAGCGTCTCCAGCCGCGCGGCGCGGCGCGACAACGGCGACATCGTGTGGGACGGCATCGTCACCGACGTCACCGAGACCAAGCGCAACGAGCAGGCGCTGATCCAGGCCCGCCTGGAGGCCGAGGCGGCCAGCCGCGCCAAGGCCGAGTTCCTGGCGACCATGAGCCACGAGATGCGCACCCCGCTGAACGGCATCCTGGGCTTTGCCCGCCTGCTGCTGGACGAGGATCTGACGCCCCGGCAGCGCCGCCACGCCCGCCTGGTGCACGACGCCGGGCGGTCGCTTCTGACGGTGATCGAGGATGTGCTGGACTTCTCGCGCATCGAGGCGGGGCGGCTGGTGCTGAACGACACCTCCTTCGCCGTCCGCGACCTGATCGCCAATTGCGCGGCGGTGCTGCGTCTGGAGGCCGAGGCGAAGGGGCTGACGCTGCACGCCGCCGTGGCTCCGGACGTGCCGGACTGGCTGCGCGGCGATCCCGACCGGTTGCGGCAGGTGGTGTTGAACCTGCTGGCCAACGCTGTGAAGTTCACCGAGCATGGCGACGTCGGCCTGACCGTCGTGAAGATCGCCGACACCCCCGCCGGTCCGCATCTGACGATCAGCGTCGCCGACACCGGAATCGGCATCCCGTCCGACCGGCAGGGCCAGCTCTTCCAGCGCTTCAGCCAGATCGACCGGTCGCGCGGGGGCACCGGTCTCGGCCTCGCCATCAGCCGGCGGCTCGTGGAGATGATGGGCGGGACGGTCGGGGTGCAGAGCCAGGCGGGGGTCGGCTCGACCTTCTGGTTGTCGCTGGTCCTGCCCGAAGCCGATCCGCCCGCCGGGAGCGGCGCCCCTTGCGCGGCGGAACTGCTGGTCCACCGCCGTCCGGCCCGCATCCTGCTGGCCGAGGATCTGGCGATGAACCGGGAGCTGATCACGGCCATGCTGCAGGGGGCGGGCCACCGCGTGGACGCCGTCGCCAACGGGCAGCAGGCGGTGGAGGCGGTGCAGCGCGGCGCCTACGATCTCGTGCTGATGGACGTGCACATGCCGGAATTGGACGGTCATTCCGCCACACGGGCGATCCGCGGCCTGCCGCCGCCGGTTGGGATCATCCCGATCCTGGCGATGAGCGCCAGCGCGCTGCCCGACGAGGTTCGGCGCTGCCACGACGCCGGCATGAACGGTCACATCGCCAAGCCGGTGGACCGCGCCACCATGCTGGACGCGATCGACGTCGCCTTGGGCTGGGCCGTCCAGGGCGGCCGGGCCGCCGAAGCAACCGACGGCGCCGCGGAAGGGGGCGCCATGGCCGAGGCCTTCACGGCGGTGGAGCCGATCCCGCTCCGTCAGCCGCTCGACCGCGCGATGCTGGCCCGGCTGTCCGACGAGCTGGGAGACGAGGCGTGCGCCCGTATGGCCGCCGCCTTCCTCGACGAGCTGCCCCAACGGATGGGACGCCTGCGCATGGGCGGTGAATCCGGCTGCGCGCTGGCGGAAGCGCAGGCCCTGATCGCCCCGTCGGCCAATCTGGGGCTGGTCCGTCTGGCGTCCGCCTGCCGCGCGCTCAGCGCCGCCCTGCGCTCCGGCCGCCGGCACGAGGCGGAGGGGCTGGCCGGCGGCGTTCTGGATGCCGCGGAGGAAGGAGCGGAGGCGTTGCGCGACACGCTGTCCCGCGGCCGGGAGGGCAGCCGTTTCAAGTCTCTTGCGAAGGATATCGTCCGGACGCCATAATTCCCATGTGCGGCACCTTTCTCTCCTCCGGCGTGCGCCGGATCTGGCGGACACCGGCGATGGACGAAGCTTTTCTGACGGCGGAGGGACACGCCGCGGCCCCCCGCACGCGGCTGCGGACGCTGTTGACGACCATCGTCGGGGTGATCGCCCTGTTCGGAGTCGGCCTGTGGGGGGCCGCCACCTGGGCCGACCGCGACGAGGCGGTGAGCCACGCCCGTGACCGGACACTGAACGCCGCCCGCCTGCTGCACGAGCATGTGCGCCGCACCGTCGCCACCAGCGATCTCATTCTGCAGCGCGTCGACGACCGGCTCCGCGTGCGGGAGGTGGAGGCGGTCGGGCGCGACCTGCCGCTGTGGCAGGAACTGCGCGCGATGTCCGACGCCATGCCGGAGGTCAGTTCCATCTGGATTTTCGACGCCGCCGGAAACGGGCTGCTGACCACGCGCCAGTATCCGTCGCCGCCAATGAACAACGCGGACCGCGCCTTCTTCCAGGCTCACCGGAACGGCGAGACCTTCCACATCGGCGGGATGATCCGGGGGCGGCTGTCCGGCCGGCCGACCTTCACCATCAGCCGCCGCATCGGGACGGTGGAGAATTTCCAGGGCGTCGCCAACATCGCCCTGGACCTCGATTATTTCCGTTCCTTCTTCGACGGGCTGAACATCGGACGCGGGGGCGCCGTCGCCGTGTACCGCGAGGACGGGACTCTGCTGTTCAGCCTGTCGGGCCAGGACACCGCCGCATCGCTGTCCGCGGCGCCCCCCGACATGCCTCCGGTGACCCGACCGATGGACGAGGCGCCGCGGGCCATCGGCGGCACGATCTTCAGCCAGTCTCCGGTGGACGGATCGGAGCGGATCGTTGCCAACCTGCGGGTTCAGGATCTGCCGCTGATCGTGCAGGTCGGCGTGTCGCGGGACGAGGCGCTGACGCCCTGGCGCGAGCGCACGATCCATGGCGGCCTGCTGGTCCTGCTGGCGGTGGCCGCCTGCGCGGCGCTGGCGCTGGCGGCGGCGCGCAGCCTGTCGCGCGAGGAGGTGGGGCGCCGCCGGCTGGCCGAGACGAACGCCGACCTGGATGCCACCGCCCGCAGCCTGGAGCTGGCCAACCGCGCCTTCGCCGGGGCCAACCGCCGGCTGAACCTGATCCTGCAATCCGCGTCGGAAGGGATCTGCGGCGTGGACCGCGACGAGCGGATCACCTTCGCCAACCCCGCCGCCTGCGCGCTGACCGGCTACAGCAACGAGGAGATGCTGGGCCGCAGCCTGCATGTGCTGCTTCACCACACCCGCGCCGACGGCACGCCGGCGCCGACCATCGACTGCCCGGTCTTCGAGGTGCTGCGCACCGGCGAGGCGCGGGGCGGCTCGGAGGACATCTACTGGCGCAAGGACGGCACCAGCTTCCCGGTGGAGTTCGCGGCTTCCCCCATGCTGGAGGACGGCCGGGTGGAGGGCGCGGTGGTCGTCTTCCACGAGATCGCCGAGCGCAAGCGGGCCGAGGAGGCGCTCCGCCAGGCCAAATCCGTGGCCGAGGCGGCCAGCCGCGCCAAGAGCGAATTCCTGGCCAACATGAGCCATGAGATCCGCACGCCGATGAACGCCATCCTGGGGCTGGTCCACCTGCTCCAGCAGACCGACCTGTCGACGCGCCAGCGCGACTACGCCCAGAAGATCCGCGTGTCGGCCCAGTCGCTGCTCGGCATCCTGAACGACATCCTGGACTTTTCCAAGGTGGAGGCCGGCAAGCTGGAGCTGGAGCGGGTGGAGTTCCGCCTGGACGACCTGCTGCAGAACCTGGCGGTGATCGTCGGCGCGGCGGCGCAGGACAAGGACATCGAGGTTCTGTTCTCGGTCGGGCCGGAGGTTCCGCTCGACCTCGTCGGCGACCCCTTGCGCCTTCAGCAGGTGCTCATCAATCTCGCCGGCAACGCCATCAAGTTCACCGAGGCGGGGGAGGTGGTGGTGTCCGTCCGCGCCGTCGAGGTGGCGGAGGAGCGGGCGGTCCTGACCTTCTCCATCCGCGACACTGGAATCGGCATCGACGCGGAGCAGAAGGAACGGCTGTTCCAGGCCTTCAGCCAGGCCGACAGCTCCACCACCCGGCGTTACGGCGGCACCGGCCTCGGGCTGGCCATCTGCACGCGGCTGGTCGCCCTGATGGGCGGCGCCATGGATGTGACGAGCGAGCCGGGCCGGGGCAGCGATTTCCATTTCACCGCCGTTTTCGGGAATCCCGTCTTCGGGCAGGCCGCTTTCGGGAATGCCGGGCGGGTGGGAGAGCGTCCGTCGCGGTTCTCCGCCGTGCCGCGCGGCCTCTCGGTGCTGGTGGTGGACGACAATCATACGGCGCGCGAAGTGCTGGCCGAACTGGTCGTCTCCTTCGGCTGGCGGGCCTCGCTCTGCGCGTCCGGGCCTGAGGCGATCGCGGAGCTGGAGCGCGCGACCGCCGCCGGGCAGCCCTACGACATCGTGCTGATGGACTGGAAGATGCCGGGGATGGACGGGCTGGAAACCTCCCGCCGCATCCGCGAGGACGGGCTGGTGAAGGCGCCGGTCATCATCGTGGTCTCCGCCTTCGGCCGCGAGCGGATGGGGGATGCGGGAGCGCCGGACCTGGGCCTGAGCGGCGCGCTGGTGAAGCCGGTCACCGCCTCCTCCCTGCTCGATGCGGTGATCGACGCCTTTGGGCGAGGTGCGGAGGGCGAGGCGCTGGAGACGATCCCGCTGCACCCCTGCGCGCCGGTCCCCGCCGGCCTTCACCGCCCGCCGCAACGGCGCCCGCTGTTCGGGCAGCGCCTGCTGCTGGTGGAGGACAACAGCATCAGCCAGGAGGTGGCCCGCGAGATCCTGGAGCGCGCCGGTGCCCGCGTGACCCTGGCCGGCAACGGGCGCGAGGCGGTCGCCCGGGTCGAGGAGGCGAATCCGCCCTTCGATCTCGTCCTGATGGACGTGCAGATGCCGGAGATGGACGGATTCGAGGCGACGCGCCGGCTGCGCGCCCGACCCGCCGGGCAGGGGCTGCCGATCATCGCCATGACCGCCAGCGCCCTGCCGTCCGACCGCCAGCGTTGCCTGGACGGCGGCATGGACGACCACATCGCCAAGCCGATCGACGTGGAGCAGCTGTTTTCCGTGGTGACGCGCTGGCTCGGCCAGCCGTCGGCGACGCCCGGCATGCCGCTTCTGCCCAAGGCCGTGCCGTCCCACGCCCGTGGAGCGCTTCCTGCCGACCTGCCGGGCATCGACGTGAAGGACGCGCTGCACCGCCTCGACGGCGACGTCGGGCTGTTCCGCAAATTCGTCACCGACTTCGCCCGGACCTACGACGGCGCGGCGGACGGCATCGCCTCGGCGCTGGCCGCCGGTGACCTGCCGCGGGCCAAGGCGCTGGGGCATGAGCTGAAGAGCCTGGCGGGCAACATCGGCGCGCGGACTTTGTCCGCCGCCGCGGACGCGGTGCAGGTCGCCGCCTTCCGCGGGGACGGGGCGGCGGCGGCGGCGCAGCTGCCGGTTCTACGCGCGGAGCTGGAGGCGGTGCTGGACTCCGCCGCCCGGCTCGCCGCTGCCCGGTTGGGCGTTGCGCTGGGACACGCCCCCGGCCTCCCGCCGGACGGCGGCTGTCCGGCGATGGACATCGCGACGCTGGAGCCCATGCTGGAGCGTTTCGCCCGGCTGCTGCGCGACAGCAACTTCGCCGCCGCGGAGGAGTTCGCTGTTCTGGCCCCGCCGCTGGCCGACTGGATCGACCCGGCGGCCATGAAGGCGCTCTCGTCGGCGGTCGACGGCCTCGATTTTACAAAAGCTCAAGGAATCTTGCGCAGGATCACCCAGGACCTCGGTCTGAGCCTTCCGGCCGACTGACCCGCTTCACACCAGGAACCGCCTTTCAGGAACCGGCCATCAGGAACCGAACATGACCGACGCACGCTCCAAGATCCTGGTGGTCGATGACATCCCGTCCAACGTGCATGTCCTGAGCCGCATCCTGAAGGACGAGCACGACATCTATTTCGCCACCGACGGGGCGAAGGCACTGGAGCTGGCGCAGTCCCGGCTGCCCGATCTCGTTCTGCTGGACATCATGATGCCGGGCATGGACGGCTACGAGGTCTGTTCCCGCCTCAAGTCCGATCCGATCACCCGCGATATTCCGGTCATCTTCATCTCGGCCAAGAGCGAAGTGGAGGACGAGACCTATGGGCTGGAGGTCGGCGCCATCGACTTCATCTCCAAGCCGATCAGCCCGCCGATCGTCAAGGCGCGGGTGCGCAACCACCTGCTGCTGAAGCGGCAGACCGACCTGCTGCGCACCTTGTCCTTCGCCGACGGCCTGACCGGCATCGCCAATCGCCGCCGCTTCGACGAGGTGTTGCTGCGCGAATGGCGGCGCTGTGGGCGGGTGCAGCTTCCGCTGTCGCTGATCATGCTCGATGTCGACCAGTTCAAACCCTACAACGACCATTACGGCCATCAGGCGGGCGACGAGTGCCTGCGCGCGGTGGCCCAGCTCCTGGCCGAGCAGATGATGAGGCCGGGCGACCTGATCGCCCGCTATGGCGGCGAGGAATTCGTCTGCCTGCTTCCCGAAACCGACGAGGACGGCGCGGTCCAGGTCGCCGAGCGTCTGCGCGAGACGGTGGCCGACCGCCGGCTGCCCCACGCGGTGTCCCATGTCGCCGACCACGTCACCATCAGCCTGGGCGTCGCCACTGCCCGGCCGATGCTGGACGACACCCCGGAACGGCTGACCCAGCTTGCCGACGGTCTGCTTTACGAGGCCAAGCGCGCCGGCCGCAACCGTGTGTGCAGCGGTGGTGTGGAGGTTGCGGTATAAGGGGCCGACCTGAAGCATCACGGGTGCAGCCATGAGTTCGGCAAGAGCCGGAGACGACCGCGCGACCGGGGACCGGCGTCCTTCTTCAGCGATTCCCCCCGATGTGCGTGGGCGCGGCTTTTCCAGCCGTGCCGCCCTGCCGGTCATGGAAGGCTGGATCGACGCCACCGTCGGCCCTCTGCCGCCGCGCGCCGTGGCTCTCGCCGACCTCGCCGCCATGCTGGCGGAGGGAGTGGTTCTCGCCGATCCGGTGAGCGTGCCGGGGGATTGGCCGCCCGCCGACCGGGCCGCCCGCGACGGTGTGGCGGTGGCCTCCAGCGACACGTTGGGCGCCGGCTCCTACAACCCGGTTCCGCTGCCGGGCGCCGTGACGGTCGCGGCCGGCGAGCCGATGCCGGCTGGAACCGACGCCGTCCTGCCCGTGGAGGCGATGCAGGCCGATGGTCCCTTCGTCGAGGCGCTGGGCAGCGCCGCCCCGGGCGAGGGCGTGGAGCGGCAGGGGGAGGGGCTGCGCGGCGGGACGGTCCTGCTGAAGGCCGGTCACCGCTTGCGCCCGCAGGACCTTGGATTGCTCGCCGCGCTGGGGATCGACACGGTGCGTGTCGGCGCCCGGCCGCGGGTGCGGATCGTGTTGGCCGGGGGGCCGCGGTCCGGACCCGAAACGCTGGGCGCCATGCTGACCGCCCTGGTGACGCGCGATGGCGGCGTGGCGGAACTGGTGGGACCGCTGCCGGCGAACCGCGCCGCACTGGCCGCGGCCTACGTGGCCCCCGGCGCCGACCTGACGATCTCCGCCGGGCGCACCGGGGTGGGGGAGGACGACGTGGCTCCCCTGGCGTTGGCCGAGGCGGGGCAACTCGCCCTGCACGGCGTGGCCCTGCGCCCCGGCGATTCGGCGGCGCTTGGGACGGCCGGCGGCGTGCCCGCCGTGCTGCTGCCCGGCGAACCGATGGCCTGCCTGACGGCCTATGAGCTGCTGGCCGGGCGGGCGGTGCGCCGCCTGGGCGGGCGGGACTCCGCGCTGCCGCATCCGGCGGTCCCCGCCGTGACGGTGCGCAAGCTGGTGTCGGAGATCGGCTGCACCGAACTGTACCGCGTGCGCCGGACGGCGGATGGGATGGTCGAGCCCGTCGCCTCCCCGCACCGGCCGGGTCTGGCCGGGGCGGTGCTGGCCGACGGCTTCGTGCTGATCCCCGCGGACAGCGAGGGTTTTCCCGCCGGGGCGACCGTGACCCTGCACTGTTTTGACGGTACAAATCTCTGAACGGCATCGAGCGAAGGGGGGAAGGGCGTGTCCAACCAGGACATCCGGCGAATCGACATCCGGCGTTTTGTCGCCCAGGCGGCCCGGCAGGAGCAGTTCCTCGAGGTGGTGGGCCGCGACGAGGCCGAGGCGCGATTCCGACGCCACCTCGACCTGACGCCCAAGGGGGCGGAGACGGTGCCGCTGGGCGCCGCGCTGGGCCGCGTGCTGGCCGCCGACGTGGTGGCGGAGGTCGATGTTCCGGGCTTCGACCGCTCCTCGGTGGACGGCTTCGCGGTGCGCGCCGCCGACACCCAGGGGGCGGGCGAGGACACGCCGGTCGTGCTGCGCCTGAACGAGGAGGTGCTGTCCGCCGGGCGCGTCCCGGCGCTGACCGTCGCTCCTGGCACGGCCACGGTGCTTGCCACCGGCGGCATGCTGCCGCGCGGCGCCGACGCCGTGGTGATGGTCGAGCACACCGAGTCGCACGAGGAAGGCGACGCCCTTCTGGTGGCGATCCGCAAGCCGGTGGTGCCCGGCGCCTTCGTCGCCGCCGCCGGGTCGGACATCGGGCGCGGCGAGACGGTGATGCGCCGGGGGCAACTGCTGACCTCCCGCGAGATCGGCGTTCTGGCCGCCATCGGGCGGGCCGAGGTCTCGGTGGTCCGCCGCCCCCGCGTGGCGATCCTGTCCACCGGCGACGAGATCGTCGCGCCGGGCGAGCCGATCCGGCCCGGTGCCGTCTATGATTCGAACGCCGCCATCCTGGCCGCCGCGGTGGAGGAGTTGGGCGGGGAGCCGGTCCGGCTGGGCATCGCCCGCGACGACGAGGCCGAACTGGCTCCGCTGGTCGAACAGGGTCTGGCCTGCGACGCGCTGCTGCTGTCGGGCGGAACGTCGAAGGGGGCGGGTGACCTGTCCTACCGCATCGTCAGCCGCCTGACCGATCCCGGCATCGTTGCGCACGGCGTCGCCTTGAAGCCCGGCAAGCCTCTGTGCCTGGCCGTAACGAAGGGCAAGCCGGTGGTGATCCTGCCCGGCTTCCCGACCTCCGCCATGTTCACCTTCCACGAGTTCGTCGCCCCGGTGCTGCGCGCGCTGGCCGGCCTGCCGCCCGCGGCGAAGGAGAGCGTGGACGCGACGGTGCCGATGCGGCTGGGATCGGAACGGGGCCGGACCGAATATGTGATGGTCTCGCTGGTGCGCGGGGCGGACGGCGGGCTGGCGGCCTATCCACTGTCCAAGGGCTCCGGCGCGGTGACCGCCTTCAGCGCGGCGGACGGCTTCATCGCCATCGACCCGCAGGCCGAGGCGGTGGAGGCCGGCACCCCGGTGTCGGTGCAGCGCATCGGGCGCGACACCCGTCCCGCCGACCTGATCGTGATCGGCAGCCATTGCGTCGGGCTGGACGCCATCACCGGCCGGCTGGTCGGGGAGGGGCTGACGGTCAAGACGCTGAACGTCGGTTCCATGGGCGGCCTCGCCGCCGCCCGGCGCGGCGAGTGTGACGTGGCGGCCATCCACCTGATGGACCCGAAGAGCGGTGAGTACAACCGCCCCTTCCTGACCCCGGCGCTGGGCCTCGTGACCGGCTACCGCCGCCTCCAGGGCATCGTCTTCCGCAAGGGCGATGTTCGTTTCGAAGGCAAAACGGCCGAGGAGGCCGGTCTGGCGGCGGCGCAGGACTCCGACTGCATCCTGGTCAACCGCAACGCTGGCAGCGGAACGCGCATCCTGACCGACCGGCTGCTCGGGGCCGCGCGCCCGACCGGCTACTGGTCGCAGGCCAAGTCGCACAACGCCGTGGCGGTGGCGGTGGCCCAGGGCCGCGCCGACTGGGGCGTCGCCATCGAAAGCGTCGCCACCCTCTACGGTCTGGGTTTCCTGCCCCTGCAGGCGGAGCATTACGACTTCGTGATCCCCAACGACCGCCGGGACCGGCGGGCGGTCCAGCGCTTCCTGGCAGCGCTGGCCGATCCGGCTGTGCGGGAGAAGCTGACGGCGCTCGGCTTCACCGTTCCGGAAGCGGAATGAACTCCGTCTCGCCGGGAACGGCGTCGAACCGTCCGGCCTTCCATTCGGCCTTGGCTTGTTCGATACGGTCCTGGCGGCTGGAGACGAAGTTCCACCAGATGTGGCGCGGGCCGTCCATCACGGCGCCGCCCAGCAGGATCAGGCGGGCGGCGGTTTCGGCCTCCACCGTCACCGCGTCGCCGGGACGCAGCACCAGAAGCCGTCCGGACTCGAAGCGGTCGCCGTGGATCGTGACGGTGCCGTCGGCGATGTAGAGCGCCCGCTCCTCCGTCTCGCGGTCGATGGGCAGGCGGGCGCCGGCGTCCAGCGAGGCATCGACGTACAGCGTGTCCCACAGCGTGTTCATGGGCGAACGTACACCGTACGCCTCGCCCGCGACGACGCGCAGCCGCTTGCCCTCGCCCTCCATCACCGGCAGCTCGTCGGCGCCGAGATGGACGAAGGCGGGGTCGGTTTCCTCATGGGTCTTGGGCAGGGCGACCCAGGACTGGATGCCCGACAGCAGCCGGTCGCGGCCGCGCTCGTCGGTGGCGGAGCGTTCGGAATGGGCGATGCCGCGCCCGGCGGTCATCCAGTTCACCGCCCCCGGACGGATCGGCAGCACGGTGCCCAGGCTGTCGCGGTGCAGGATCTCGCCGTCGAACAGGTAGGTGACGGTGGCCAGCCCGATGTGCGGGTGGGGGCGCACATCGATGCCTGCCCCGGCTTTCAGGATGGCCGGCCCCATCTGGTCGAGGAAGACGAACGGCCCGACCATCCGCTTGCGGACGGAGGGCAGGGCGCGCCGCACCTCGAACCCGCCGATGTCGCTGGTGCGCGGAACGACCACCGTTTCCAGCCAGCCATCCGGAGACTCGGTCGATGTTGGCACCGTCGTCATGCGTGTCCTCCCGTTCCCAAAGCCCGTTCCCAATGGTGGGTGCCACCAACAGGTGGGGACCGGCGCCGCGAATGGGAGGGGGAAAGCGTTCAGTGCTTGGGGGTGCCGCAGCCACCGCTTCCGCAGCCGCAGCCGCCAGCCGGGGCGGTGACGTGGATGGCGCCGCGCGCCGTGGCCAGCAGAACGTCCAGCGGGATGCCGGTGGCCTTGGCGAGATCGCCCAGGCTGGCGCTGTCGGGCACGCCGACGCCGGGGTTGAAGACCGGGTGGATCTGCGCCAGCCGGCTCACGGCGTCCGGATCGACGGCGTTCAACGCGCCCAGGGTGGTGTCGCCTGTCAGGGTGTTGGCGATCAGGATGTCGGCCATGGCGTGTCCGAAGCGGGAGGAAAGGGAAATCGGCGGAAGCCGACGGTGCCGCCCGACCAAAGAGCCTTCCTTGACGCCTGTCAAGACGGCGGCGACGGGAGAGGCGGGAGGAAACAGAGGCCTGAAACGCCGAAGGGCCCGCGCGGTGATGCGCAGGCCCTTCAGGTGTTTGGTGGAGCCAAGGAGGATCGAACTCCTGACCTCTACAATGCCATTGTAGCGCTCTCCCAGCTGAGCTATGGCCCCGAAACTCTGGGCGGCGAGCCTTGCGGCCTGCCTCGGTGGAGCGGGATATTGGTCAGGACGAGGGGCCGATGCAAGAAAAAAATTCGGCCCCGTCCACCTTTTTTCCGCTCACCCGGAAGAGCGCCGGTCAGCGCTCCTCCTCGTCCTCGCCTTCGACGTCGACGACCTCGTCCATGTCGTCCTCACCCAGTTCCGAAGTGTCCTCGATCAGGACATCGTCCTCGTCCTCGGGCGTCTCGTCGGTTTCCTCGATATCGTCGACGGTCACATCGTCCTCGACTTCGTCGAGTTCCGTCGACTCTTCTTCCTCGGTCTCGGTTTCCTCGTCCTCCGAGGAGACCACCGGGGCCTTCTTGACATCGTCGACCGGCGCCGGGCGCGCCTTGCGGGACTTCAGCAACGCCTCGGGATCGAACTGCGCTCCGCAGCTCGGGCACACCGGCGGGTCCTTGCGCAGATCGTAATAGCGCGCGCCACAGCTCGGGCAGATGCGCTTGACGCCCCATTCGGGTTTGGCCACGCCTCGTCCTCCGTCACGTTCCTAGGGAATGCCCAATTCGGGAATTGCAAGCCGCGCCCTTTGCCACGCCAGCGGGCGCTTGTCAAAAAAAAGTTCGCTGAATGCCGCCGTCGACGTGGCAGGTCCGGCGGCCGGTGCCAAACTTCACCCTGCGGTGGTCCTTCGGGCCGCCCACAAGGATACCATGATAATGGGGGAGGAAGCCGATGCCGATCCTGCTGTCCCGCCGCTGGCGGGCGTTGCTGTCCGCCGGGCTGCTGGCGGCGCTGCCGCTGGAGGCCTTGGCCCAGACGGCGCCGTCCACGACTCCTTCCGCGGCGGGCGACGTGGCGCCTGAGCGCGCGACCGGACGCGGCAGCCGCGGCGTCGACACCGCCACGCGCCACATGGTGGCCGCAGCGAATCCGTTGGCGGCGGAGGCCGGACGGGAAATCCTGCGGGCGGGCGGCAGCGCGGTGGACGCGGCGATCGCCGTGCAGCTCGTCCTCAATCTGGTGGAACCGCAAAGCTCCGGCGTCGGGGGCGGCGCCTTCCTGGTTCATTACGATGCCGCAACGAAAGTGGTGACCTCCCTCGACGGGCGCGAGACGGCGCCGGCCGCGGCGACTCCGGAGCGTTTCCTGGGGGCGGACGGCAAGCCGATGCCCTTCTACGACGCGGTGGTCGGCGGGCGGTCCGTCGGGGTGCCGGGCACGGTGATGCTGCTGGAGCATGCCCACCGCACGCACGGCAAACTGCCCTGGCCCCGCCTGTTCGAGCGCGCCATCGCGCTGGCCGAGACCGGCTTCACGGTCAGCCCGCGGCTGAACGGCCAGCTGGCTATGGAAAAGCACCTGCCGGCCAACCCCACGGCGCGCGCCTATTTCTACCAGCCGGACGGCACGCCCTGGCCGGTCGGCCATGTCTTGAAGAACCCGGAGTTCGCGGCAACCCTGCGCGCCATTGCGGAGAAAGGCTCCGCCGCCTTCTACGAGGGGCCGGTCGCCGCCGACCTCGTCAAGGCGGTGACCAGCCATCCCACCAACCCCGGCGACATGACCGAGGCCGACCTGAAGGCCTACCGGGTGAAGGAGCGGGAGCCGGTCTGCGGCCCCTACCGCGCCTATACCCTGTGCGGCATGGGGCCGCCCAGCTCCGGCGGGGTCGCGGTGCTGCAGATGCTGGCCTTCCTGGAGGGCCGCGACATGGCCGCCACCCGCGGCGATCCGGCGCTGGCGGCGCACTGGATGTCGGAGGCCGGGCGACTCGCCTTCGCCGACCGCGGCCTCTATCTCGCCGACCCGGATTTCGTATCGGTGCCGGTGAAGGGGCTGCTCGACCGCGGCTATCTGGCGAGCCGCGCTGCCCTGGTCGGCGAGCGGTCGATGGGCAAGGCCCAGCCGGGCGAGCCGCCCTTCAAGCATGGCCGTGCCTGGGGCTTTGCCGAGGCCGAGGAGCATGGCACCAGCCACATCTCCGTGGTGGACGGGGCGGGCAACGCGGTCGCCATGACCACCACCATCGAGGACGGCTTCGGCTCCCGCCTGATGGTGCGCGGCTTCCTGCTGAACAACGAGCTGACCGACTTCGCCTTCACCCCGACGGAGGACGGCAAGCCGGTCGCCAACCGGGTGGAGCCGGGCAAGCGCCCGCGCAGCTCGATGGCGCCGACCCTGGTCTTCCGCGACGGCGCCCTGGTGGCCTCGGTGGGGTCGCCGGGCGGAAGCAACATCATCAACTACGTGGGCAAGACGCTGGTCGCGCTGCTGGACTGGAATCTCGACCCGCAGGCGGCGGTGGACGCCCCCAACTTCGGCAGCCGCAACGGCCCGACCGAGCTGGAGCAGGGCACCGAGGCGGAAGGCTGGATCGCGGCGCTGGAGGCGCGGGGGCACACGGTCAAGGCGATGGAGCTGACCTCCGGCACCCAGGCGATCGTGGTGACCGGCCAGGGACTGTCCGGCGGCGCCGACACCCGGCGCGAGGGGGTGGCGGTCGGCGACTGATCGCGGGAGCGGTCAGGGGCACGTTCGAATGGTTCGGTCGCGGCTTTGGCGGACAAGATCGACACGGATTTCACGGATCAGGGCACGGATTTCACGGATCTTTGCCGATCACGGGACGCTGCGCTGCGCCCAGCCGCCCGGTTCCGGGAAATCCGGTTTCAATCCGTGAAATCCGTGTCGATTCTTGCCCGCATTGCCTGCACGCGGCTTTCAGCCAATCACCCTGTGGGAGCCGCGCATCGCTCGCATCGCCCTTCCCGCTGTGCTAGGTACTCCGCCCTGGTCACATTCTTGTCTGGGGAGCCCTCCCATGCTGCAGGCGAAGCCG
This sequence comes from Azospirillum brasilense, assembly GCF_022023855.1. Lineage (NCBI taxonomy): Bacteria > Pseudomonadati > Pseudomonadota > Alphaproteobacteria > Rhodospirillales > Azospirillaceae > Azospirillum > Azospirillum brasilense. The sequence goes on along the minus strand of NZ_CP059449.1, from coordinate 696,462 downwards.
CTTCGCTCATCCTCCACCGGCGCGCTGGCCGGCACCATCCGCGTGCCGGGCGACAAGTCGATCTCGCACCGGTCGCTGATGCTGGGTGCCGTTGCGGTGGGCGAAACCGTCATCCACGGCCTGCTGGAAGGGGAGGACGTGCTGAACACCGCCGCCGCCATGCGCCTGCTGGGCGCCCAGGCGGAGCGCGGCGGGGACGGGGTGTGGCGCGTGCGCGGCGTCGGTCTGGGCGGTCTGGGCGAGCCGGCGCAGGTGCTCGACATGGGCAACAGCGGCACGGCGGCGCGCCTGCTGATGGGCCTCGTCGCGTCGCACCCGATCACCTGCGTCTTCACCGGCGACGCCTCGCTGAACAAGCGCCCGATGGCCCGCGTGACCGGCCCGCTGGAGCAGATGGGCGCGCGCTTCGTCGGGCGGTCCGGCGGTCGGCTTCCGCTGACCGTGGTCGGCAGCGACCGCACCGTTCCGATCACCTACCGCCTGCCGGTGGCTTCCGCCCAGGTGAAGTCGGCGATCATCCTGTGCGGACTGAACACCGCCGGCACCACCACCGTGATCGAGGCGGAGCCGACCCGCGACCACACCGAGCTGATGCTGCGCCATTTCGGCGCCACCGTGACGACCGAGCGGATGGAGGACGGCGCGCTCGCCGTGTCCGTCGTCGGCCAGCCGGAGCTGACCGGGCGCGAGATCGTCGTGCCCGCCGACCCCAGCTCCGCCGCCTTCCCGGCGGTCGCGGCGCTGCTGCGCCCCGGATCGGGGCTGCTGCTCCCCGGCGTCGGCATGAACCCGCGCCGCACCGGCCTCTACGACACGCTGGTGGAGATGGGTGCCGACATCGCCTTCGAGAATCGTCGCGACGAGGCGGGCGAGCCGGTGGCCGACCTGCGGGTCAAGCACGGACCGCTGAAGGGCATTGTCGTCCCGGCGCACCGCGCCCCCAGCATGATCGACGAATACCCGATCCTCGCCGCCGCCGCCGCCTGCGCGGAGGGCACCACCGTCATGCTCGGCCTGAAGGAGCTGCGCGTGAAGGAGAGCGACCGCCTCGCCATGGTGGCCGACGGGTTGACCAAGTGCGGCGTGAAGGTCGAGGTCGGGGCCGACGACAGTCTGACCGTCTACGGCACCGGCAAGCCGCCGCAGGGCGGCGCCACCGTCGCCACCGCCATGGACCACCGCATCGCCATGAGCTTCCTGGTTCTGGGCATGGCCACATCCGAGCCGGTGCAGGTGGACGACGGCGCCTTCATCGACACCAGCTTCCCCGGCTTCGTCGCTCTGATGAACGGCGTCGGCGCCAAGATCGCGGGGGCGTGAGGGCGATGGGTCTGGTCATCGCCATCGACGGCCCGGCGGCGGCGGGCAAGGGCACGCTGTCCAAGCGGATCGCCCAGGCCTACGGCTTCGCGCATCTCGACACCGGGGCGCTCTACCGTGCCGTCGGCGTCGGCGTCCTGCGCGCGGGCGGCGACCCGGCGGACGCGGAGGCGGCGGCGCAGGCCGCCCGCGCGTTGCGGCCGGAGGACGGCATCCTGAACGACCCGGCTCTGCGCAACGACGAGGCGGCGCAGGCGGCCTCCAAGGTCGCCGTGGTGCCGGCGGTGCGGGCCGCCCTGCTCGATTTTCAGCGGCGCTTCGCCGCGGCCCCGCCCGGCGGCGCGCCGGGGGCGGTGCTGGACGGGCGGGACGTCGGAACGGTCGTATGCCCGAACGCCGATGCCAAGCTGTTCGTTACCGCTTCGGTGGAGGTGCGGGCCGAACGGCGACTCAAGGAGTTGCGGGAACGCGGGATTCCGGCTATACCGTCTGACGTCCTGGAGGACATGAAGGCCCGTGACGCGCGCGACAGCCAGAGGACGGTAGCACCGCTCCTGCCGGCTGCCGACGCTTTTGTGCTTGATACCTCCGCCCTCGACGCCGACCAGGCGTTCGCAGCGGCGACCGCCTTTATCGGAACGAAAACCGGTTTCGGCCCCAAGGTCTGAGCATCAGGGTCCGGGCGCTTCGGCCCTCCAAAGGAACATATGTCAACCAAGTCGCCGGGCGTGGTGCCCGGCGCGGTGGTCCCATCGGGGGCCGGCCCGTTTTGCCGCGGGACGGACCATGGCGGGATCGCTTTCGGCCAACCTTAGGAGTTTCAATGGCACAAGCTATGGCCCGGACCGGCGAGAAGGAAAGCTTTGCGGCTCTGCTCGAGGAGTCGCTCGGCACGGCCGAGTCCCTCGAAGGCTCGGTCGTCAAGGGGCGCGTCGTCTCCGTCGAGAACGACATGGTCACCATCGACGTCGGCCTGAAGTCGGAAGGCCGCGTCGCGCTGAAGGAATTCGCCGTTGCCGGCCAGCCGCCCGAGATGAAGGCGGGCGACACGGTCGAGGTGTATCTGGAGCGCATGGAAGACAAGAACGGCGAAGCCGTTCTGTCGCGTGAGAAGGCCAAGCGCGAAGAGGCCTGGGCGCTGCTGGAGAAGTCCTTCCAGGACCAGACCCGCGTCACCGGCGTCATCTTCGGCCGCGTCAAGGGCGGCTTCACCGTCGACCTGTCGGGCGCCGTGGCGTTCCTGCCGGGTTCGCAGGTGGACATCCGTCCGGTCCGCGACATCTCCCCGCTGCTGGGCACCCCGCAGCCGTTCCAGATCCTGAAGATGGACCGCTCGCGCGGCAACATCGTCGTGTCGCGTCGCGCCGTGCTCGAAGAGAGCCGCGCCGAGGCCCGTTCGGAGCTGGTGGCCAACCTCAAGGAAGGCCAGGTTCTGCAGGGTGTGGTCAAGAACATCACCGACTACGGCGCGTTCGTGGATCTGGGTGGCGTCGACGGCCTGCTGCACGTCACCGACATCGCGTGGCGCCGCATCAACCACCCGTCCGAGGCCCTGCAGATCGGCCAGACCGTCACGGTCCAGGTCATCCGCTTCAACCCGGAGACCCAGCGCATCAGCCTCGGCATGAAGCAGCTCGAGGCCGATCCGTGGGAAGGCGTGGAAGCCAAGTACCCGGTCAGCTCGCGGTTCAAGGGCCGCGTCACCAACATCACCGACTACGGCGCCTTCGTGGAGCTGGAGCCGGGGATCGAGGGCCTGGTGCACGTCTCGGAGATGTCCTGGACGAAGAAGAACGTCCATCCGGGCAAGATCGTGTCGACTTCGCAGGAAGTCGAGGTCATGGTCCTGGACGTCGATCCGCAGAAGCGCCGCATCAGCCTGGGCCTCAAGCAGTGCCTGGACAACCCGTGGGAGACCTTCCTCGACAAGTTCGGCCCGGGCACGGAGCTGGAAGGCGAGGTCAAGAACATCACCGAGTTCGGTCTGTTCGTCGGTCTGCCGGGCGACATCGACGGCATGGTCCACATGTCCGACCTCGACTGGAACAAGTCGGGTGAGGAGGCCATCGCCGAGTACAAGAAGGGCGACCGCGTCAAGGTCAAGGTCCTGGACGTCGACGTCGAGAAGGAGCGCATCTCCCTCGGCATCAAGCAGCTCGCGAACGATCCGTTCGAGGCTGCCACGGCCGGCCTGAAGAAGAACGAGGTCGTCACCTGCACCGTCACCCAGGTCACCGACGGTGGCATCGAGGTCACGGTCGGCGAGGGCTACACCGGCTTCATCCGCAAGTCGGACCTGTCCCGCGACCGTTCGGAGCAGCGTCCGGACCGCTTCGCCGTCGGCGAGAAGGTCGACGCGAAGGTCACCCAGATCGACCGCGGCTCCCGCCGCATCTCGCTGTCCATCAAGGCCCGCGAGATGGAGGAGGAGAAGCAGGCGATGGCCGAGTACGGTTCGTCCGACTCGGGCGCCTCGCTGGGCGACATCCTGGGTGCGGCTCTGAAGCGCAAGCAGCAGACCGGCGAAGAGTAAGGTCCTTCCCATCTCCCTCCCTCGCGTCAGCGGGGGAGGGTCGGGGAGGGAGCCCGCCTCTCGCACTTGGTTACGAAAAAGCCGCCGCGGTCACCCCGCGGCGGCTTTTTCCTTTTTCAAACCGCTCTCACCCCTCCTCGTCCTCCTTGATGAGGTCGCGGTAGGCGTGCCAGCTCGCGTGCCCGACCAGGGGCAGGGCGACGATCAGGCCGAGGAAGCCGGTCAGCAGCCCGGCGCCGGTGATCAGCACGATCAGCCCGGCCCACAGCGCCATGACGCGTGGGTTGCGCAGCACGGCCATCGCTGAGGCCAGCGCCGCGGCGAAGACGTCCACCGGTCGGTCCATCATCATCGGCAGTGCGGTGACGTTGGTGATGAAGGCGAAGGCGGCGAAGGCGAAGCCTAGCGCCGTGATGAAGGCGGTGAAGACCAGACCGTCCAAGCTGAACATCTGCGCCACGAAATGATCGAGCGCGATGGCCTCGTGCGGGAAGAACAGGGCGAAGGCCACCACGTTCATCCGCGCCCAGATCATCACATAGAGCATCAGGATCAGGCCGGCGGTCAGGATGTGGTAGGGGTTGGCCCGCCACGCGGTCAGCGCCCGCCACAGGCTGGGCCGCCGCCCCTCCTCGACGTCCTTGGAGATTCGGTAGAGGCCGAGCGCCAGGAGCGGGGCGATCAGCAGGAAGGCGCCGATCATCGGCGCGATCAGATAGGCCATCCCGGCCAGGACCAACCCGCCGGTCAGCGCGAAGCCGATGGCGACGAAGAGGGCGCCGTAGGCGAGGCTGACCCAGCCCGACGCCCGCAGGTCCATCCAGCCCGCCCGCAGCCAGCCCAGTGCCTGGGCGGTGGTGACGGTGCGGACGCGATCCGCGTAGGGCAGGCCGGCCAGCGGGTCGGCGGGGCCGGTGTGATGGGCGTGCGTCATGGCGAACCTCCAACCGCGTCCCTTCAACCGCATCCGGCGACCGGGACCGTTCCAACCATGTCATCGGAAATGGTGAGTTCAAAGGCAATCCGTAAGACGGATTAATCTTATTTCGAACCTTTTTCCCGGAGGCCATCGGGCAAGCCGGAGCGTTGCCGGGAAAAGGGTTCCGCCAGAAAGGCTTAGCTTGACGGTCACTGGACCCGGTGGCACGCTTGCGCGCAGGTCAAGGAGCGCGGTCCAAGGGCGCTCGAACCGGGGGAAACGGAATCGCCATGACCAAATCAGAGCTGATTCAACGGCTCGCGGAGCGCAATCCGCACCTGTACCAGCGCGACATCGAAAAGATCGTCGGCACCATCTTCGACGAGATCTCCGAGGCGCTCGCCCGCGGCGACCGGGTGGAGCTGCGCGGGTTCGGCGCCTTCTCCGTCAAGCGCCGCGACGCCCGCACCGGCCGAAACCCGCGCACGGGTGAAGCCGTCGAGGTGGGCGAGAAGGCGATCCCCTTCTTCAAGACCGGAAAACAGTTGCGCGAGCGCTTGAACACCGACGAATGATGTCCGTTCATTGACAGCCCGTCACTGAGTCGTCGGAGCGGACCCGGCGCTGCCCCGGCCCCCGATCATGGATACGAGGACCACACCCGTGCGTTTCATCGCCCTCATCATCGCCGTTCCCATCGCGCTGGCCGCGGTGCTGTTCGCCATTTCCAACCGTGGCCTGGTCACGCTGTCGCTCTGGCCGCTGCCCTTCACGCTGGAGGTTCCGGTCTACCTCGCCACGCTGGTGGCGCTGGTGATCGGCTTCCTGGCCGGCGGAGTCGTCGCCTGGAACGCCCAACGCCGCCACCGCCGCCGCGCCCGCCGCTCCTCGGACCGCGTCTCCTATCTGGAGCGCGAGCTGAAGGAGACGCAGGCCCGCGCCGCCGCCGCGGAGAAGCGTCTGGCCGAGATGAACCGTCCGCTGTCCGGCACCGCCGGCCTGCCCGCGGTGACCGGGTCCGGCGCCGCCCTGCCGGCGACCACGGTCCACTGACCGCTCGCCGGTAACCCCCTCGGCCTCCCGTCCGGCTGGGGGGCGGGAGGGGGGTTCCGCTTTGCCGGACCTGTGGAGGGAGCCGCCGATGCGCACCGTCACCGGAGCCGAGCTGAAATCCGTCCTGCACTTCCGCATGCTGATCGAGCGCATGCGGCAGACCTTCCGCGCCGGGGTCGAGGTGCCGATGCGGCACCACCACACGGTCGAGACCTATGGCCAGAGCGACGGCACGCTGCTGCTGATGCCGGCGTGGCAGGTCAACCAGTCCATCGGCGTCAAGGTGGTGACCGTCTTCCCTGACAATGGGGCGAAGGATCTGCCGGCGGTGCAGGGCCTCTATCTGCTGATGGACGGCAAGACGGGAATGCCCCAGGCGGTTCTGGACGGCACCGCCCTGACCAAGCGGCGCACCGCGGCGGCCTCCGCGCTCGCCGCCTCCTACCTCGCGCGGCCCGACTCGGAACGGTTGCTGATGGTCGGCACCGGGGCGCTGGCCCCCGAACTGATCGAGGCCTTCGCCACCGTCCTGCCGATCAAGCATGTCCTGGTCTGGGGCCGCAGCCTTGAGAAGGCGAAGAAGGTGGCCAGCCGCTTCCACCGCCCGAAATTCCGCATCGAGGCCACCGCCGACCTGGAGGGGGCGGTGCGCGGCGCCCAGGTGATCTCCTGCGCCACGCTGGCGAAGGAGCCGCTGATCCGTGGCGAATGGCTTCAGCCGGGCGCGCATCTCGACCTCGTCGGCGGCTTCACCCCGGAGATGCGCGAGGCGGACGACGACTGCATCCGCCGTTCCCGCGTCTTCGTGGACACCCGCGAGGGGGCCTGCAAGGAAGCGGGCGACATCGTCCAGCCGATGAAGGCCGGCATCCTGACCGACGCGGACATCGCCGGCGACCTCTACGACCTGACCCGCGGCCAGCGCGCCGGGCGCCGCTTCTACGACCAGATCACCCTGTTCAAGTCGGTCGGCACCGCACTGGAGGACCTCTGCGCCGCCCAGTTGGCGGTGGAGATGGTGATCCACAACGACACGATCCGCTAAGGCGTTTTTCCATCATGACTCTCCGCATCACCGTCGTCGGCGCCGGCATCATGGGGCTGTGCACGGCCTGGGCGTTGGCCCGCGCCGGGCACGAGGTCGCGGTCTTCGACCAGGGCCAAGTGCCCAACCCCTTCGGCAGCTCCGTGGACCAGCACCGGCTGTTCCGCCACGCCTACGGCGCCAGCGCCGGCTACGCCCGCATGGCCGACACCGCCTTCCAGGCGTGGGAGCGGCTGTGGGGCGACCTGGGCGAACGGCTGCTCGTCCCCAGCGGCACGCTCTGCACCGCCTCGGCGGAGGACGGGCGGCGCTGGCTGGCCGACAGCGTCGATGTGCTGGAATCGCTGGGCCATCCCTTCCGCCGCCTGACTCCGGCGCAGATCGCCGCGGAATTCCCATTGGTCGACGCCAGCGCGGTGGCGGAAGGGCTGCATTTGGAGTCGGGCGGCGTGCTGCTCGCCGGGCGCATCGTGGAGCTGCTCAGCCACCATCTGAACGCGCTGGGGGTGACGGTCCACGCGCGTGCCCCCGTGACGGCGATCGACGCGGAGCGCGCCACCGTGACGCTCGCCGACCGCCGGACCATCGGCGCCGACGCGCTGGTGGTCGCCGGTGGGGCCTGGGTGACGAAGCTGCTGCCGGAGACGGCGGCGCGCCTGACCCCCTCGCGGCAGGTCGTGGCCTATCTGATGCCGCCGGAGGGGCTGCGCGGCGTCTGGGCCAAGGCGCCGATGCTGATCGACGCGGATGGGGAAAGCGGGGTCTACGTCGTTCCCCCGGTGGCCGGCACGACGATGAAGGCGGGCGACCACCGATTCTCGCGCGTCGGCGACCCGGACACCGAGCGCGATCCCGATCCGGACGAGGCGCGCGACGTGCTGGACCGTGCCCGCCGGGTGCTGGCGGACGGCCACCGCTACAGCCTTGCCAACGCGGCGACCTGCTTCTACACGGTGACCGACGACGAGCGCTTCGTGGTCGAGCCGCTGTCCGCCCGCTGCTGGCTCATGAGCGCCTGCTCCGGCCACGGCTTCAAGTTCGCCCCGGCGCTGGGCGAGGCGCTGGCCGCCGCCATAGCCGATCCGGTGCGGGCGTCCGAACTGCCGGACTGGGCCGCCGGGCGCTGACTCCCGGTGCTGACCCTTGGGAACCGGCGGAACGGTGCGGCTCCACCCCTGTTGAGAGGGCAATCAGCCTGTGTTGGCTGAAGCCTTACCGACAGGGAGTGAAGCATCCATGGCCGACGAACCTCGCAAAGTGGGTGTCTATGACACGGACGGCAACCGGACGGCGACGGGCGGTGCGGCCGGCTCCATGAACTGGTGGGTCATCGCGCTGGTCGTGCTGGTGGTCCTCGCCCTCCTCTATTTCTTCCTCTGACTCTGATTCCGGACCACGTCCGGATCGGACCAGCACAGGAGCGGGTTCATGAACAAGAAGACCATTGTCGCGCTGTATGACGATCTGTCCGGCGCCGAACGCGCGCTGAGCGAACTCGAAGCCGCCAATCTGCGGCAGGACTTCACCATGATGGGCGCCGACAGCGCGAAGCTGGGCTCCTCGGCCAGTCTGGCCACCGAAAACCGGCTGGAAAGCTGGCGCCACTCCGCCGACTTCGGGGAGGACCCGAATTTCGACGCCCGTGACCGCCGCGTCTCCATGCTGACCGGCGTCGGCGTGACGAGGGAGGACGCGGAGGTCTTCGCGGAGGGCGTACGCCGCGGCGGCGTGCTGCTGGTCGGCCGGGTCGAGGAGGCGATGTGCGACTCCGCGCTCGCCGTCATGCAGCGCCATGGCTCGGTGGACATCCCCGGCCGGGCGCAGGGCTACCGCGAGGCCGGCTGGAGCGGCTATGACGCCGCCACCGCCGATTACGACAGCGCGCAGGTCGCCGAGGAGCGCCGCCGCGCCGCCGCCGCCTCGTTGCGCGACATCAACACACAGGGCGCCAACCCGGCGGCGGGCGCTCCGGCGGCCACGCCGACCGCGACTCCGATGGGCACCCCGGCGACTCCGCCGACCGGGCGCGTCGACGTGCACCGCGAATAGCGGTCCCGCTCCGCTCTTCGGCCCCGGAAGTCTGGTGATTGCCGCCGGCCCTTGTTAGGCTGCGCGCCATCACCACCTTCCAGGGTCCGGAGAGCCGTTTTCCCATGAGCACGCCCAGCATCGCGCCCGCCTCGCGCATCTTCTGCGCCGTCGACACGACCGACCTCGACACCGCCCGTGACCTCGGCCGGCGGATCGCTGGGGTGGTCGGCGGGATCAAGCTGGGGCTGGAGTTCTTCATCGCCCATGGCCCGGCGGGCATCCGCGCGGTGATCGGCGAGGATGGCCCGCCGCTGTTCCTCGATCTCAAGCTGCACGACATCCCCAACACGGTGGCGGGAGGCATCCGGGCGGCGTTGCCGCTGAAGCCCGCCTTCCTGACCATCCACACCTCCGGCGGCCCGGCGATGATGCGCGCGGCGGCGGACGCCGCGGCCAGCGCGGGTGCGGACCGTCCGAAGATCCTCGCCGTCACCGTGCTGACCAGCATGGACGCCGCCGACCTCCAGGCCGTCGGGCAGAGCGTCCCGGTGGCCGATCAGGTGAAGCGGCTGGCGCTGCTCGCCAAGGACTCGGGGGTGGATGGCGTCGTCTGCTCCCCCGCCGAGGTGGCGCTGATCCGCGAGGCCTGCGGACCGGACTTCATCCTGATGGTGCCGGGCATCCGCCCCGCCTGGGCTGCCGCCAACGACCAGAAGCGCGTCATGACCCCCGCCGAGGCGTTGGCCGCCGGGGCGGACCATCTGGTCATCGGGCGCCCGATCACCGGCGACGCCGATCCGGAAGCCGCCGCCCGACGCATCGTTTCGGAACTGTAAGGACCCTTCCCCATGCCCGTCAGCGTGAAGATCTGCGGCCTCACCGAGCCCCTGTCGCTGCACGCCGCGGTCGCCGGCGGGGCGCGCTATGTCGGCTTCGTCTTCTACCCGCCGAGCCCGCGCTCCATAGCGCCGTCCATGGCGGCAGAGCTGGCGCGGCTGGTCCCGACGGGCGTGCGCACGGTCGGGCTGTTCGTCGATCCGGAGAACGACTTCCTGGAGCATGTGGTCAGCCAAGTCCCCTTCGACCTGATCCAGCTTCACGGCAAGGAGACGCCGCGGCGCATCGCCGAGGTGAAGGCGGCCTTCAACATCCCGGTGATGAAGGCGATCAAGGTTGGCGGGCCGGAGGATCTGGCCGCCGCGCTGGAGGCCGCCGAGGTCGCCGACCGGCTGCTGTTCGACGCCAAGCCGCCGGCCAAGGTGTCGGCCCTGCCGGGCGGCAACGGCATCGCCTTCGACTGGACGCTGCTCGCCGGGCGGAGCTGGCCGAAACCCTGGATGCTGTCCGGCGGGCTGAGGCCGGAAAACGCGGCGGAGGCGGTGCGGACGACCGGCGCCACGGCGCTCGACGTGTCGTCGGGCGTGGAGGACCGTCCCGGCCACAAGGACCCGGAGCTGATCCGGCGCTTCCTGGACAGCGTGGCCGGGCTGTGACGTCGCGTCGCGGCAAGACATTTGAATAAAATTTGATGTTGCCGCAGGGCTTTCCCTTTTGGCGGATGGGCACAACTTAATCGCACGACCGGGTTGCGGACCTGGGGTATGATTTCGTGCGATACTGTTGGCATCCATGGGCCGCGACCGGTGGATGTGTCCGAAGGGAAGCCGTGCAAGCCCGATGACCAGCTCGTCCGACACACGCTCGCCATCCGACAGCCTCGGCCTCGTCCTCGACGAGCATTTGCGATGGATCGGGCAGTGGCACCGCGCGATCTTCTTCCGCGGCGGGCAGGGGGGTGAGCGGGTGTCGGCCCCGGCCTCCTTCGCGGCGTGGTGCGTGGCGGTCAACGCCGACGATCTGGCCCACCAGCCCGCCGTGGAGAAGCTGGTCACCCTGCATGAGCAGATGCACCGCAAGGCCAAGCTGCTTCTGCTGAAGGCGGCCGGCGGCGAGAGCCCGACCGAGGCCGACTACGAGGGGGTGATCGCCCGCTTCGAGGAGTTCGTCCTGCATCTGCGCCGGGTCGAGCGCGCCTTCGGGGCGGCGGCGAGCGGGCTGGACCCCTTGACCGGCCTGCGCACCCGCCGCGGCATGCAGGAGGCGTTGGAGCGCGAGCACAACCGCTTCCGCCGCAACGGTCCGGCCTTCTGCGTCGCCATCTGCGACATCGACCGCTTCAAGGGCATCAACGACACCTACGGCCACGACATCGGCGACCGCGTCCTGGCCGCCACCGCCGCCGCCATCAGCCGGGGCATCCGCAGCTTTGACGAGGCCTTCCGCATGGGCGGCGAGGAGTTCCTGATCTGCCTGAAGGAAACCGGCCTCGCCGAGGGCTTCCGGGTCATCGAGCGGTTGCGCGGCGAGCTGGCGCGGACCCCGGTGACGCTGCCGGACGGGCGGCGGATCGCGGTCACCGCCTCCTTCGGGCTGGTCGAGGCCGGGGAGGATCTGCCGGTGGAGGAGATGGTGGTCCGCGCCGACCGCGCCCTCTATCAGGCGAAGAACAGCGGCCGCAACCGCGTGGTCCGCCACGGGGTCGACCAGCCGGAGGGTGTGGCGGGGCGACCGGCGCTTCCCAACCGCCGCTGATTTTCGTTTCCCGAGCGGTGCATCCGGCGGGATCGCTTAAGGGCGGCTTGGCCGAAGCGGGTCCGCCGGGTTAGGATCGGGGTCTATACAGGCCGCGGCACGAGATCCATGCGCACCCACACCGAATTTCCCAATCTGTTCATCCTCGACCACCCGCTGATCCAGCACAAGCTGACGCTGATGCGGGCCAAGGAACGCTCCACCGGCGGTTTCCGCACCCTGCTGCGCGAGATTTCGCTGCTGATGGGCTATGAGATCACCCGCGACCTGCCTTTGACGACCGAGCGGATCGACACGCCGCTCCAGCCCATGGACGCGCCGGTCATCGCCGGCAAGAAGCTGGCCATCGTGCCGGTGCTGCGTGCCGGCCTCGGCATGGCCCAGGGCCTGCACGAGCTGGTGCCGTCGGCGCGCGAGGGGCACATCGGCCTCTACCGCGACCACGACACCAAGATGCCGCACGAGTATCTGGTGAAGCTGCCGGAGGCGGAAGGCCGCCTGTTCATCGTCGTGGACCCGATGCTGGCGACCGGCAACTCCGCCGTCCACGCCTGCGACGTGCTCAACCGCCACGGCGTGGACGACGAGAACATCCGCTTCATGGCGCTTGTGGCGGCGCCCGAGGGCATGCGCGTCTTCGCCGCCGCCCACCCGCGGGTGAAGGTCTTCACCGCTTCGCTCGACAGCCATCTGGACGAGAACGCGTACATCGTCCCCGGCCTGGGCGACGCCGGCGACCGCATGTTCGGCACCAAGTAACCACAAACAGCGGCCGCATCCCTGTCATACCCTCACGGGAAAGGGATGCGGCATGTTGTCATTGCGAGTTATTCGCACAGTGTGAGACCATAGGGCTCCCGTTCGACACATCCCTATGGGCGTAACCGGCCTTGACGACGGACACCTTTCAAACCCCCGCTCCGACTCCGGGCGGCCCGGTTCAGGCCGCCGGCTTTCATTCCTCCCCGTGGGCCTCCCTGTGGCATCGCGTCGGTTTCAGCGGCTGGACGCTGGCGACGCTGGTGATCGCGGCGCTGGTCGCCCTGCCGGTGCTGGCGGTGATCAGCCGCGTCTTCGTGCCGACGGACGGGGTGTGGCAGCATCTGGTCGACACAGTGCTGGCGGAGTATCTGCTGAACACCGTGCGCCTCGTCTTCGGGGTGGGGCTGGGCACGCTGGTCATCGGGGTTGGCACCGCTTGGCTGGTCACCATGTGCCGGTTCCCCGGCAGCCGTATGCTGGAATGGGCGCTGCTGCTGCCGATGGCGGTGCCGGCCTATGTCATGGCGTACGTCTACACCGATCTGCTCCAGTTCGTCGGCCCGGTGCAGACCGCGCTGCGCGAGGTTTTCCACTGGTCGCGCCGGGATTACTGGTTTCCGGACATCCGTACGCTCGAAGGCGCCGCGTTGATGATGACGCTGGTGCTGTACCCGTACGTTTATCTGCTGTCGCGCGCCGCCTTCCTGGAACAGTCCGTCTGCGTGCTGGAGGTCAGCCGTACGCTTGGCCGCGGACCGTGGCGCAGCTTCTTCACGGTGGCGCTGCCGCTGGCCCGCCCCAGCATCGTCGCCGGCCTCGCGCTGGTGCTGATGGAGGTTCTGGCCGATTTCGGCACCGTGCAGTATTTCGCCGTGAACACCTTCGTCACCGGCATCTACCGGACGTGGTTCGCCATGGGACAGCCGGTGGCGGCGGCGCAGCTGGCCGCCGTGCTGATGATGTTCGTTCTGGTGCTGGTGCTGATGGAGCGCTGGTCGCGCCGTCAGGCCCGCTACCACCACACCACCACCCGTTACCGCCGCCTGCCCAAGCACCAGTTGACCGGCTGGCGCGCCGCCGCCGCCATGACGGCCTGCGGGCTGCCGCTGCTGCTCGGCTTTCTGCTGCCCGCCGGGCTGCTGGTCCGCATGGCGGTCACCGCCGGGGATCAGGCCTTCGGGCCGGTGTTCCTGACGCTGGCCCGCAACAGCTTCACGCTGGCGGCGCTGGCCGCGGTGCTGGCGGTGTCGCTGGCGCTGGTCCTGGCCTACGGGCAGCGGCTGCGCCCGACGCCGCTGCTGAAGGGCGCGGTGCGCGTCGCCGCCATGGGCTACGCCATTCCCGGCTCGGTGATCGCGGTCGGCGTGCTGATCCCCTTCGCCCATCTCGACAACGCCGTCGACGCCTTCATGCGCCAGACCTTCGGGGTGTCCACCGGCCTGCTGCTGAGCGGCACCATCGCGGCGGTGCTGTTCGCCTATCTGGTGCGCTTCCTGGCGGTGTCCTTCAACACGATCGAGGCCAGCCTGGGCAAGATCCGCCCGACGATGGATTTTGCGTCCCGCGTTCTCGGCCACACGGCGGGGCGGACGCTGATCCGGGTGCACGCGCCGATCATGTGGGGCAGCCTGCTGACCGCCGGCCTGCTGGTCTTCGTGGACGTGATGAAGGAGCTGCCGGCGACGATGATCGTCCGGCCCTTCAACTTCGACACGCTGGCCGTGCGAGTCTACACGCTGGCCTCCGACGAGCGGCTGACCGAGGCCGCCACCGGGGCGCTGGCCATCGTCGCGGTCGGCATCGTGCCGGTGATCCTGCTCAGCCTGTCCATCAGCCGCTCCCGCCCCGGCCAGACGGACGAATGACGCTGTTGCCCCTGCCGCAACAGTGTTGAGCGGCGCTGGGGCTTTATCCAGTGCCCTGGAAAGAATACCTCTCTCTCAGCGATATTGCCCGAGGAGAGCGTCCGATGACCGCCGAAACCGTCCGCCCCGTCCTGACCGCCGTCGAAGGCATGGAAGCGTCCGACGGGGCCGGCGTGCGCATGACCCGCATGGTCGGCACGCCGCGCCTGCGCATGCTCGACCCCTTCCTGATGCTGGATTACTTCGGGTCCGACACGCCGCAGGACTATCTGGCCGGCTTCCCCGACCACCCGCACCGCGGTTTCGAGACGGTCACCTACATGCTGGCTGGCCGCATGCGCCATTGGGACAACCACGGCCACGAGGGCGTGATCGAGACCGGCGGCGTGCAGTGGATGACCGCCGGGCGCGGCGTGATCCATTCCGAGATGCCGGAGCAGACCGAAGGGTTGATGAAGGGCTTTCAGCTCTGGATCAACCTGCCGGCGCGGCTGAAGATGTCGGAGCCCGCCTATCAGGAATTCGCCGCCGACCGCATCCCGGTCGAGACGCGCGAGGGCGGGACCACGGTGACGGTGATCGCCGGCACCACCGGCAACGGCACCGCCGGCCCGGTGCGCAGCGGCCCGACGGAGGCCCGCTACTTCGACGTCAGCCTGCCGGCGGGTGCTGCCTTCTCCGAGCCGGTGCCCGCTGGTCACGCGGCGGCGCTGGTGGTCTTCGAGGGATCGGTGGTGGTGCCCGGCAGCTCCGTCCGGCTGGGCGGGCCGCGGGTGCTGGTGCTGGGCGAGGGCGACCGGGCGGAGATCACCGCCGGCCCGTCCGGCGCGCGCTTCCTGCTGCTCTCCGGCCGTCCGATCGGCGAGCCGGTGGCCTGGGGCGGCCCCTTTGTCATGAACAGCCGCGAGGAGGTGATGCAGGCCTACCGCGACTACGAAGAGGGCAAATTCTAAAGCGAATTTTCATTCGCTTTAGATTCACATGGCCTCATTTGTCGGCCGGGCTTCGGCCGCATGTGCGGCCGGGACCGCCGTCGCGGTCCAATGCGGAAGCCATTCCGCTTAATCTCCTGACCACACAAACAAAAAGGGCGCGTCTCCACCGCTGGGACGCGCCCCTTCGCTACGCCGGACGGTGGCTTACTTCCAGCCGGCGCGATCCATGATCTTCAGAGCCTCGGCGTTGTTCTTGCCGTAGACGGCGGCGTTCAGCGGGTCTTCCTTGAACTTGCCCCAGGTGACCAGCACCGGCGCGGTCTCGGCCCCGGCGACGATCGGGTACTCGTAGTTCTTTTCCGTGAACATCTTCTGGGCCTCGGGGCTGACCAGATACTCCAGGAACTGGACGGCCTGCTCCTTGTTCGGCGCGTTCTTCATCACGCCGGCGCCGGAGACGTTCACATGGGTGCCGCGGTCGCCCTGGTTGGGGAAGATCACGCCCAGCTTCTCCGCGATGGCCTTGTCCTCCGGCTTGGAGGAGGAGGCGATGCGGGCGAAGTAGTAGGTATTGGTCACGGCCACGTCGCCTTCGTTGGCGGCCACGCCCTTGATCTGGTCGGTGTCGCCGCCCTGCGGCTTGCGCGCCATGTTGGCGACGACGCCCTTGGCCCATTCCTCCGTCGCCTTCTCGCCATGGGCGGCGAGCAGCGAGCCGACGAGCGACTGGTTGTAGACGCTGGTCGAGGAGCGGACGAGGACGCGGTCCTTCCACTTCGGATCGGCCAGCTCCTCGTAGGTCTTGATCTCGTCCGGCTTCACCGAGGCCTTGTTGTAGACCAGGATGCGGGCGCGCTTGGAAATGCCGAACCAATGGCCTTCCGGCTCGCGCAGGTGGGCCGGGATGGCCTCCTCCATGACCTTGGAGCGGGTCGGCTGGAGCAGACCGGCCTCCTGGGCGCGCCACAGGCGGCCGGCGTCGACGGTGATGAACACGTCGGCGGGGCTGTTGCCGCCTTCGGTCTTCATCCGCTCGATCAGCTCCTCTTCCTTGCCCTCGATGACGTTGATCTTGATGCCGGTCTTCTTGGTGAAGGCGTCATAAAGGTCCTTGTCCACATCGTAATGGCGCGCGGAGTAGATGTTCACCTCGGCGGCGCTGGCGAGACCCGTCATGGTCAGCAGCGTGGCGGCGAAGGTGGCGGCAAACACGCCGCGCGATCCGATGTGCATCCTCAGTGACTCCCGAATTCTTGTCGGTTCACGCCCGCAATTGCGAAGCGTTCTCATGCACCGACTTGACCATTCGGGGGGCGGGGTGTCAAGCGTGAACGATAACCATTCTCAATATTCAAAAAGGATGCGGAGCGGAACGATCATCGCGGACTAAGACGCCAACCAAAGGTGTAAAGGCTTGTTCGTCCTTAGGGTATGCCTATAATCCGTTTGCGGTAACCGCCGTCGTGCGGGATCGCTAGCGGCCGAACGGGACGACAGATGGGGAGCGTCAGGATGCGTTGGACAGGTCTCTTCGCTTTTGGTGCGGCGCTGCTGTCCGCGCTGGCCGTAACACCGGCCTCCGCCGTCGATTTCTCCAAATCCGCCGCCGAGTACGGCCCGGAAGGCGCCTGGACCAGCCGCTGCGAGATCGACCGCATGACCGACACCAAGGTCTGCCGGCTGATGAACTACCGGCTGTTCGACGACGGCAAGGAGGTCGGCTTCGTGGCGCTGAGCGTCATCCCGACCGGCAACGACTTCCACCTGTTCCTGACGACCAGCCAAGGCATGATCGACAACTGCGCCATCCGCGTCGACCGTCAGCCGCGGATCGAGACGCAGATCGCCACGCTCAACATGTGCATGTTCCCGAACTTCGTGTCGGGCCGCGTGGTCGACCAGTTCCGCAACGGCTCCACGGTGCTGGTCCGCGTGAACTTCCTGCGCGCTGGCAAGCGCGACATCGATTTCCCGCTGAACGGCTTCTCGCGCAACTTCGAAGAGATGCAGCGCAGCCTGCAGTGATCGTCCGAACCGGACCGCATCAATGAGCAACGGCGCGGAGTGATCCGCGCCGTTGTCGTTTTCAGACTTGCTCTTGGCCTTACCGCCAGCCGCTGCGGCTGCGGCGGTCGTCCTCGTCGAACAGCTCGGCCAGCTTGTTCATCATGGTGCCGCCCAGCTGCTCGGCGTCCACGATGGTGACGGCGCGGCGGTAGTAGCGGGTCACGTCGTGCCCGATGCCGATGGCCACCAGCTCCACCGGCGAGCGGGTCTCGATGTACTCGATCACCTGCCGCAGGTGCCGCTCCAGATAGTTGCCGGCGTTGACCGACAGGGTCGAGTCGTCCACCGGGGCGCCGTCGGAGATCACCATCAGGATTCGCCGCTGCTCGGGCCGCCCGATCAGACGGTTGTGTGCCCACATCAGCGCCTCGCCGTCGATGTTCTCCTTCAGGATGCCTTCGCGCAGCATCAGGCCGAGATTCTTGCGGGCGCGGCGCCAGGGCTGGTCGGCGTCCTTGTAGATGATGTGGCGCAGGTCGTTCAGGCGGCCGGGGTTGGCGGGCTTGCCCGAGGCGATCCAGTGCTCGCGCGCCTGCCCGCCCTTCCAGGCGCGGGTGGTGAAGCCCAGCACCTCCACCTTCACCGCGCAGCGCTCCAGCGTGCGGGCCAGGATGTCGGCGCTCATCGCGGCGATGGAGATCGGCCGCCCGCGCATCGAGCCGGAGTTGTCGATCAGCAGCGACACCACCGTGTCGCGGAAGTCCATCTCCTTCTCCTTCTTGAAGGAGAGGGGAAGGACCGGGTTCACGACGATGCGGGCGAGACGCGCGGCGTCGAGGATGCCGTCGTCCAGGTCGAACTCCCACGACCGCTGCTGCTTGGCGAGGAGGCGCCGCTGCAGGCGGTTGGCCAGCTTGGAGATCACCCCCTGGAGATGGACGAGCTGCTGGTCCAGCATGTGGCGCAGCCGGGCCAGCTCTTCCGGGTCGCACAGCTCGGCGGCGTCGACCACCTCGTCGAATTGGGTGGTGAAGGGCTTGTAGGCGTTGGGGTCGGGCTCGTTGCGTCCGCGCGCTTCCGGGCGCCAGGGCTGGCCGGGGCCGGCGGGCTCCTCCGCCCCCTCGCCCTGGCCCATCTCGGTGTCGCCCTCCTCGCCGGTGCCCTCATCGGCCTGCTCGCCCTGGTCGGACTCCTGCGTCTCCTGCGAGGTCATCGATTCGGCCTGACTCTGGGTGTCGTCCTCACCCTGGGTCTGGCCCTTGTTCGGCTCGTTCTCGTTCTCGCCGGAGTCCCGCTCGTCCTCCTCCGGCTCCTGCGGCTCGTCGGGGTCGTTGCCGACCTCCATGTCCAGCTCGGTCAGCAGCTTGCGCACGGCGCGGGCGTAGGCGTCCTGATCGGCCATGTGGCTGGCGAGCCCGTGCAGGTCCTTGCCCAGCCGCTCCTCGATCCAGCCGCGCCACAGGCTGACCGCGTGCTCGGCGGCGGGGGGCGGGGCGGCGCCGGTCATCGCCTCGCGAGCGATCAGGCGCAGCACCTCGGGCAGGGGGACCTGCTCGCGCTCCTCCAGCCGCTCGAAGCCCTGCTTGTGGTAGCGCTCGTCCAGCGCTGCCTCCAGGTTCGCGGCCACGCCGGGCATGTGGCTGGCGCCCAGGGCCTCGCAGCGGGCCTGTTCCAGCGCGTCATAGGCGGCGCGGGCGCTGTCGCCCAGCGGCATGCGCTGGAGATGGACGGCATTGTCGTGGAAGCGCAGCCGCAGCGACACGGCGTCCGCGGCGCCGCGCAGCGTCGCGACGTCGTGCGGGTTCAGGTCGCGCGCCGGGGTGGGGATGCGGACGCGCAGGCCGGCGACGCCGGGTGGCTCGGTGGAGAAGCCCACCTGCACGTCGGCCCGGCGGGAGAGGGCCCGCACCGCGGCGGCGGTGGAGCGCTTGAAGGCCTCGACGGGGTTTTCACGGTCGGTCATGGCGGGCTGTCGATAGAGTTGGAGAAGTGCGGAACCTTCACGGATTTCGCGGATGTGTGCACGGATTACACAGATTTTTCCTTATGGGAGGACGCGCCGGACCGTCAGGCTCGGCGTGCCGAAATTCAGCAGAAGCCCAACCGGCATCCCGCTGGCCCTCAGGTAATTCACCACCTGCCTGATGTGCGGCTGGCTGATGGCCTCGGCGACTTTCAGTTCGACGATCACTTGGTCTTCGACCACAACGTCCGCGAAATAAGTCCCGACGCTGTTGCCCTTGTAGGAAATGCCGAAAGGCACCTCCAACCCGACGTCCAGGCCCCGGCTGCGGAGTTCATGAACGAGGGCGTTCTGATAGACCGATTCGACGAAGCCTTGTCCGAGCGTGTTGAAGACCTCTAAACCGGCTCCAATGATACGCTCCGTCAGGGCTTCAATCCTATGGTCCAGAACGACCCTCATCCATGAAATCCATGCTCAAATCCGCGAAATCCGTGAAGTATCAGTGTTCCGCAATCGGGCGGGAACTTAGCCCCGATCACACCAGGTTGGCCTGCACTCCCGTCTCCGGCAGCTCGGTGCCGAAGCAGCGCTGGTAGTATTCGGCGACGGTCGGCCGCTCCACCTCGTCGCACTTGTTCAGGAAGGTGATCCGGAACGCGAAGGCGATGTCGTTGAAGATGTTGGCGTTCTGCGCCCAGGTGATGACCGTGCGCGGGCTCATCACCGTGGAGATGTCGCCGTTGATGAAGCCGGCGCGGGTCAGGTCGGCCAGCCGCACCATCGACGCCACGGTCTTGCGGCCGGCCTCGCTGTCGTATTCCGGCACCTTGGAGGCGACGATCTTCACCTCGGCGTCCACCGGCAGATAGTTCAGCGTCGCCACAATGTTCCAGCGGTCCATCTGGCCCTGGTTGATCTGCTGCGTGCCGTGGTAGAGGCCGGTGGTGTCGCCCAGACCGACGGTGTTCGCCGTGGCGAACAGGCGGAAGGCCGGGTGCGGGCGGATGACGCGGTTCTGGTCGAGCAGGGTCAGCTTGCCTTCCACCTCCAGCACGCGCTGGATCACGAACATCACGTCGGGACGGCCCGCGTCATACTCGTCGAAGACCAGCGCGCAGGCGTGCTGCAGCGCCCAGGGCAGGATGCCTTCGCGGTATTCCGTCACCTGAACGCCGTCGCGCAGGACGATGGCGTCCTTGCCCATCAGGTCGATGCGGCTGATGTGGCTGTCCAGGTTGATGCGGATGCAGGGCCAGTTCAGGCGCGCGGCCACCTGTTCGATGTGGGTGGACTTGCCGGTCCCGTGATAGCCCTGGACCATGACGCGACGGTTGTAGGCGAAGCCAGCCAGGATCGCGAGCGTCGTGTCGCGGTCGAAGCGGTAGGCTTCGTCGATGTCCGGCACATGCTCCGTGCGCTGGCTGAAGGCCGGCACCTGCATGTCGCTGTCGATGCCGAACACTTGACGCACCGACAGGGTGATGTCGGGAACGTGATCGAACAGGGCCGAGCTGGCCTGGGTGGCTCCTTGAGAAGGCATGGGAGGTTCTTATCGTTCCAACGTGTCTGTTGTCGGGGCCGCCCGGCCAATCTGGTCCGGCCAACCGTCGGGGTTACGCACCATAGCAGGCTTTCAGCGTGTTGTAGGCCTGATTGATCTCCTTCAACTTTTCTTCGGCCGCCTTGTCCCCGCCATTGGCGTCGGGATGGTGGATTTTCACCAGCTCGCGGTAACGCGCCTTGATGCGCGGGAAATCCACCGGCGGGGCGAGGTCGAGAACGACCAGCGCCTCCTCCTCCGCGCTGCGGGCGGCCTGGCGGCGCTGCTTGCTCTCCTCGGACTGGTCCTTGCCGGCCTCGCGCCCGAACTCGAAGCTGAAGCCGTGCATCGCGCGGTCGCGCAGGAACTTCTCCTGCACCCCCCAGAAGCCGAGCGGCCAGCTCGGCCGCTGCCACGTGGTGTCGCGGCGGACCTCGGCCTCGATCTGCTCGGGCTTCATGCCGGCGTAATAGTCCCAGGCGCGGTTGTACTCGCGCACATGGTCCAGGCAGAACCAGTAGTAGTCGTTGAGCTGCCGGCGGCTCTTCGGCGCCCGATACGCGCCCTCGCCGGCACAGCCCGGATGATCGCAGGCGCGCACGGCGGTGCGCGGCTGGTCGTAGCGGCTGAAGTCGTAGCGGGTGCGTGGCTTGCTCATGTGCGAAGTATGGGAAGAGGCATCCTTTCTGGCAAGCGCACGCAAGGGGGCGGTGCCGACCTGCGGAAAATGGCCGGTCTGCGGCATTGGCGGCTTGACGGGAGCGGTGCCGCGCCGTCACCTCAATCCCAAATCCGACCCCGCCCAAACTCAATGAGGACCCCCATGGAATACGCCACCCGCATGCGCCGGAAGCTGACCGACGCGCTGGCCCCCGAGCGGCTCGACATCCAGGACGACTCCGGCCGGCACGCCGGCCATGGCGGCGCCCACCCGGAAGGCGAGACGCATTTTCACGTCACCATCGTCTCCGCGGCCTTCGCCGGAAAGTCGCGCGTGGAGCGCCAGAGGCTGGTCTATGGCCTGCTCGCCCAAGAAATGGCGGAGCGCGTTCACGCCCTCGGCCTGACCACGCTGACCCCCGAGGAGGCTCGCTGACAGCAACGCCGACAAGAACGCCCAGCCGCCGCCCGTGCAGCAAGGGAAAAGCGCCACCTGCAAATGCATACATACGCATGCAACTACTAGAGGTTCTTTTCCGTCCTCAAACATAATTGGAGTGCTGCCGTGGTTGCAATTCTCGCTGTATTTAGTAGAGTGCAGCGCATGCAACCAATCAATGCGCCGTGGGCGATGCACTTTTCGCGCGTCGTCCGGCGGGTTCGTGGAGAGGGCGGCGTATGGCGAAGCGCGGGCCGAAGAAGCGGTTAACAGTAAATCCCAACGCGTGTGTGGAGCCGCTGAAGAGCATGAACATCATGATTGCCGGGCGCCGCACGAGCATGCGTCTGGAGCCGACCATGTGGGACGCTCTGGAGGACATCGCCCGCCGCGAGGGCCTGACGGTCAACGGCCTCTGCACGCTGATCAAGGACCGGCTGGACGAGCAGGTCCGGCGGCGCGGTCCGGGCGCGGACAATGCGGAGGTCACCCTGACCTCGGCGGTCCGCGTCTTCATCGCGGCCTATTTCCGCCGGGCCTGCACCGAAGACGGTCATGTCCAGGCCGGACACGGCGGGGGCGATCCCTTCGTGGGGACGCCTTTCGACCTGCCACCGCTCGACGAGTTGGATCGGACGGAAAGCGGGGCCGGCACCACGGCATCGGCTTTGCCGCCGACGGCAAAGCCGGGCGCGGCGGTCGAGGGCCTGCGGTCCGCGCTGGAAGCGTGACAGGAGGAGCATTCCGATCGGCAGAAGAAAAGGGCGCGTCCACAGGATGCGCCCTTATGTGTCTGTCCGGTTAAGCTGTGTCCGGTGCGGACGAAGACCGGTCGGCCCCGACCGCCGCCTCAGTCCGCGGCGTCGCGCGGACGGTCGCCGGTGTAGTGGTCGGGCCAGTTCTTCCGCACGACCTCGCCGTTGCTGTCGAAGATATGGCAGGTGTTCAGCAGCACCGGGCGCTTGGTGCGCAGCATGTCCTCCTTGCTGCCCGCCTCGCCGCCGGCCGCCCGGGCCTTCTCGGCCTGCTCGCGCGCCAGGATGGGATAGATGGTCTGAAAGGCGGTGGTGGCGATCGGCCCCAGAAGCTCCACCAGATGCGTGCAGCCTTGGACGCCGCCCAGCCGCTCCTTCACCGCGCGGGTCCAGCCCGGCCCGATCTTCAGCCCGACCAGCCGCTGGAAATTGGGTGTGACGGAGCCGCAGGTGCGGTAGGGGCTCTTCTCCGTCACCGCTTCCACCGCCTGGACGGTCAGGTCGTTGTCCACCGTCAGGCGAAGCCACATGCCGTGCACCGGGTCGCCGGGCAGGATCTGACCGCGCTGCTCGGTGTGGAAGGCGTAGCTCTTCACATCGGTCAGATGGCCTTCGACATCCCACAGCCCATCGGTCCGCCGATAGCCCCGGCAGGTGACTTCCCGGATGTGGATCGGTTCGCGCGCGGCGGGTTCGGACAGCGGCATGGGACTCTCTGACGTTCGGCCTAGTTCGGACGGCCTGATTGTTGGGGCGTACCCGGGAATATCGGTGGGGCCAGCGTTCAGGTCAAGCCGGCTTCACCGCATTGCAGCATTACGCGCCGAGGCGCTGTGCCTGGGATTATGGAGGAGCGCTGGCGGAGTAGTTCGACCCGAAGATGAAAGCCTCGCGGTCGCGGATCTCGTCCTCCAGATGAGCGCGGACCACGGCGAACAGGTCGCGGATGGAGACGATGCCCATCACCATCCCGTCCGATTCGCCGTTCGCGGTGACCGGCAGGTGGCGGTAATGGTGGCGCTCCATCAGGTCCAGCGCTTCGTAGGCGTGAGCGTCAGGTCCTAGCGTGTCGGGAGAAGCGGTCATGACCTCGGCGAGCCGGGTCGCCGCTGGATCGCGTCCTGGGGCGACGACGCGGACTGCGAGATCGCGCTCGGTGAAGATGCCCTTCAGCGACCGGCCGCCTTCCGCTTGGTCCTGGGTGACCAAGAGGGCGGCGACGCGGCGTTCCGCCATCAGAACGGTGGCGTCGTGGACACTGGCCTCCGGGGACAGGCAGACGAGCTGCTGATCCTTGATGACGTCGGGGATGAGCTTACGGTTCGGCATGTCCAGTCTCCCTTTTTGGGGCGGCTTTTCCTCGCATCTTGGACGCGAATCGGAACTGTCGTTAACTCTGACAGTTTGCCACCCCAACGGTCAAGGGATTATGGTGCAGCGCATCAGCGCGCGACGGCATCCTCCAGTAGCGCACGCACCACCGCCGGATCGACGTCGCGCTGGGTGAAGGCGTCACCCAACGCGCGCACCAGCACGAAGGTGATGCGCCCGTCCTTGACCTTCTTGTCCTTGGCCATGGACAGGATCAGCCCGTCGACATCCCATTCCACGCCGGGCACGTCGGTGGGACGGACCGGCAGACCGACGCGGGCCAGATGGGCGCGCGCCGTCTCGGCGTCCGCCGCCGGGCACAGCCCCAGCCGCACCGACAGGTCGAAGGCCAGGACCATGCCGATCGACACCGCCTCGCCGTGCAGCAGGCGGGAGCCGAAGCCGGTCGCCGCCTCCAGCGCGTGGCCGAACGTGTGGCCGAGATTCAGCAGGGCGCGGTCGCCGCTCTCCCGCTCGTCCACGCCGACGATGGCGGCCTTGGCCCGGCAGCTTTCGGTGACGGCGTGGCGGCGGGCGTCGCTGTCGCCGGCGACCACCCGTTCGCCGTTCTCCTCCAGCCAGGCGAAGAAGCCGGGCAGGCGGATCAGCCCGTACTTCACCACCTCGGCGTAGCCGGCCAGCACCTCGCGCCGCGGCAGGGTATCCAGCGTGGCGGTGTCGGCGATGACCAGACGCGGCTGGTGGAAGGCGCCGATCAGGTTCTTGCCGTGCGGGCTGTTGATGCCGGTCTTGCCGCCGACCGAGCTGTCCACCTGGCTCAGCAGCGTGGTCGGCACCTGAATGAAGTCGATGCCGCGCAGCGCCGAGGCGGCGGCGAAGCCGGTGATATCGCCGATCACCCCGCCGCCGAGCGCCAGCAGGACCGCCGACCGTTCGATACCGCGCGCCAGGACGGCGTCCATCAGCCGTTCGAAATGGGCGATGTCCTTGGTCTTCTCGCCCGCCGGCAGGACGATGGCCTGGGTCGGCTCGATGCCGGCGTCGCGCAGTGTGCGTTCCAGCGTCGGCAAGTGCAGCGGAGCGACGTTCTCGTCGGTGACGACGATGGGCGCCTTGCCCTTGGTAATCGCGGCGATGCGCGGTCCGGCGCCGTCGAGCACCCGGTCGCCGACCAGGATGTCGTAGCTGCGCGGACCGAGGTCGAGGCGGACGGTGTCTGTGACGGTTTTGGTCATGGCGGGATCAGGGCTTGTCGTGGTGGTGGTGCGCCGGGTGGCGGTGATGATGATGGTGCGAGTGGGGCAGGGTGATGCCGAAATGCGCCTCCAGCGCCTCGATCACCTGCTCCACGGTCGCTTCCGGCGGGCGCTCGTCGCTGATCACCGTCAGGTCGGCTTCCGCATAGACGGGGTAGCGGGCGGTCATCAGCCGGCTCAGGATCTCCCTGGGATCGCCGGCGTTCAGCAGCGGGCGGTGGGTGCGCCGTGCCGTGCGGGCCAGCAGCACGTCCAGTTCGGCGCGCAGCCAGACCGACAGGCCGTGGGCGCAGATGGCCGCGCGCGTCTCCGGGTCCATGAAGGCGCCGCCGCCGGTCGCCAGGATGTGCACCGGCTGTTCGGTCAGCAGCCGGGTGATGATCCGCCGCTCCACCGAGCGGAACACCGCCTCGCCGTCGCGGGCGAAGATTTCCGCGATGGAGCAGCCCGCCGCCGTCTCGATCTCCGTGTCGGCGTCGACGAAGGGCAGGTGCAGCCGCGCGGCCAGCCGCCGCCCGATCGCGCTCTTCCCCGCGCCCATCAGGCCGACCAGCACCACCGTCCTCGGAAGGGTCTTCGACGGGTCCGGCGGCTGTCCCTGCGGTGATGGGCGGGCGGTCATGGTGCTGTGGACTTTCCTGATGCGGTTCCGGCCTGATGCGGTTCCGGAGGGCGGGTGTTCGATTCGGTCGCAGGGGCCTGCGCATGTTGCGCAGCGGCGCCCCCGTGGCTAAAGTGGTACGTCCGGCGTTCATCGGCCATCGGGCCAGCGGTGCGGACGGTGTGCGATGATTAGCATGAAAGCGCACCCTTGTCCCAAGCCGCACGGACGCAGACCGTGATACAGCGCCGCCGTTCCTTCCACAGAAACACGACTCCAATCGCCATGAGCCGGGTTATCTCCATTCTTTTCGTCCTGTTCCTCTTCGTCATCGGGGGTGGCATGGCCTTCCTTGCCTCCTGGGACATGCCGGCACCGTCCAAGACGGTGGAAAAGGTCATTCCGGATGAGCGGTTCCCCCGCTGACGCCGGGGACGCCGCCGGGCGCCGCCGCCGGTCTGCCGCTCCGCCACGGGGCGGACGGGTCGGAGCCGGCGCTGTTTCCATGTTTGCCGCCGCTTCTCTCGGGTTGGCCCCTCTGGCCCTGGCTTTGTCCGGAGCCTTGATGGGCGCGGCGACGCCGGCGCTGGCCCAGGCCTATACCCAGGCCGTGCCTTCCGGGCCGCCGATCCGCCTGTTTCCGGCGCCGGAACGGATGGCCGTCCCCGACGTCGAATCCGGGGCCGGACGGGTCCTGGACGATCCGCTGGCCTCGCCGGGACCGTCCGCTGCTCCGCTGCCGCTGACCCCGCCCGCCGCTCCGCCGCCCGTCCATACGCCGTCCTTCGACGTGGTGCCCACCGTGGCGTCGCCCTCGGCCATTGCGGTGGAGACGCTGGGGCCGCTCGACCCCGACGGCGCCGGGCCTCTGGAGGGAGCCGCCGGACTGGGCGGCGACCCCTGGCGCGGCATCCCGCGCGCCGAGGTGCTGGCCCTGCTGCCGGAGCTGCCCACCCTCACCCCGTCGCCCGCCGTGAAGGAGCTGCAGCGCCGGTTGCTGCTCAGCCGCGGCTCGCCCGCGGCCGCTCCGGGGGAACCCGAGCCGGTGCGCCGCTTCGGCGCGCTGCGGGTGGAGAAGCTGGCGGACATGGGCGACCCGCGCGGCGCGGCTGACCTTGCCGCTCTGCTGCCCGAGGCGATGACGGCCGACGAGGCCGCCGCCCGCGCCCTGACCGACGCCCAACTGCTCGCCGGCCCGCTGGACTGCGCCGCCGCGACGGAGCGCGCCAAGCCCTTCACCGGCCCTTATTGGCAGAGGGTGGCGCTGTTCTGCCGCCTGCGCGCCCGGCGGATCGGCGGGGTGATGCCCACCGAGGCCGGGGCTGCCCCGGCGGGGGACGACCTCGCCTTCGAGATGCTGCGTGAGCAGCCCGGCGGCGATCCCGATTTCCTGCGGGTGGCCGAGGCGATGGTCGGCGGCCCGGCGGTCCGGCCGCGCAGCCTGAAGGACCCCAGCCCGCTGACCCTGGCCGCTCTGCGGACGCTCCAGGCCGGGTTGCCGCCGGATGTGCTGTCCCTGACCGACCCGGCCCGTCTGGCCGCGGTGGCGTCCAACAATGGCACCGACCCGGCGACCCGCGTGACCGCGGCGGAGCGCGCCGCCACCGCCCTGTTCCTCGATTCCCGGCGGCTGGCGGAGGCGTACCGCGCCGCCCCGGCCAAGGGCGACGAGCTGCTGCGGCTGAAGGACGCCGCGGCCCGCGACCGTACGGTCCGCACCCGCGCGTTGGTGCAGCAGGCCATGCTCGCCGCCATGGGCGGCGGGCGGCGGGTGGAACTGGCCGGGTTGGCACTGGAGCTTCTCGACCCACCGATGCTGGCCGGTCCGGTGGGGGCGGTGGTGGCGGACATGCTCGACACCCTGTCGCCGACTCCGGACGCCGCCGCCCTGGCCCCCGCCGCCGCGCGCCTCTGCTTCGCGTTGGGCCGGGCCGACAGGGGCAAGCGCTGGTACGATCTCGCCCTGCGCAGCCGTCCCACGGCGGAGGTGGCGCGGCTGTGGCCGCTCGCCGTCATCGCGCTCGGCCCACCGCCGGGCGGCGGGGCGCTGGGCCTCGCCGGCTGGCTGGACGAATCGCTGCGCGGCGCCGATCCGGAGGCGCGCGCCCGCGTCGCCGGGCAATTGGGTCTGCTCCAGGCGATGGGCGTCGCCGTGCCGGAAGAGGCGTGGCGCCGGACCGCCGACCCTGAGGAGACGACCCCCACGCCCGCCGACGCCCGTCCCCCCACCGCCGACCCCGCCCTGTGGCAGCGGCTGGCCGAGGCCTCCGCCGACCGGCGCGTCGGCGAGACGGCGCTGGCCTCCCTGCTGCTGCTCGGCAACGCCGGGCCGGCGGGCACGCCGCCCGCGGTGGTGGCGCGTGTGGTCAGTGCCCTGCGCGCCGTGGGTCTGGACAGCGATGCCCGCGCGATCGCCCGTGAAGCCGCCGCGGCCCTGGCCGGATGAGTCCCATGCCCAAAACGACCCCGCCAAAAGCCCAGCCGAAGCGGCGCGGGCGCCCCTGCAAACCGCGCCCGATCGCGGCCTCGCCCCATGTCGACGCCTTTCTGGACATGCTGACGGCGGAGCGCGGCGCGGCGCTGAACACCCGCATGGCCTACGAGCGCGACCTCGCCGACCTCGCCCTCTGGCTGGCCCAGCGCGGCCAGCCGCTGGAAAAGGCGGTGACGGAGGATCTGCGCGCCTACCTCGCCTTCCAATATGTCGAGGGCGGGCAGAAGCCGGCGCCGCGCACGCTGGCCCGCCGCCTGTCGGCGATGCGCCAGTTCTACCGCTTCCTGGTTTCGGAAGGGCGACGGGTGGACGATCCGGCCTCGGCGCTCGACAGCCCCAAGCAGGGCCGCCCGCTGCCCAAGATCCTGACGGTGGAGGAGGTCACGCGCATGATCGACTCCGCCCAGACCCGCGGCGGGCCGGAAGGGCTGCGGCTGGTCGCGCTTCTGGAGGTGCTCTACGCCACCGGCCTGCGCGTGTCGGAGCTGGTCGGCCTGCCGATGGCGGCCATCCTGCGCGACGGGCGCGGTCTGATCGTGCGCGGCAAAGGCGGGAAGGAGCGCATGGTGCCGCTGTCCGAACCGGCCTCCGCCGCGCTGGGCGCCTATCTGCCCTGGCGGAGCCACTTCATCCTGGCCGGGCGGGAGAATGGGCCGATCGCCTTCCTCTTCCCGTCGCGCAGCTCCACCAACGGTCATCTCACGCGCCAGCGCTTCGCCCAGCTTCTGAAGGAGTTGGCCATCGAGTCGAACATCGACCCGGAGAAGGTCAGCCCCCACGTGCTGCGCCATGCCTTCGCCACCCACCTGCTCGACCGCGGGGCGGACCTGCGCTCGGTCCAGAAGATGCTGGGCCACGCCGACATCGCCACCACCCAGATCTACACCCACGTGGTGTCGGAGCGTCTGAAACAGGTCGTGCACGAGCATCACCCTCTGGCACGGCGAAAAACCGTTCGTACGCAATAGTGTTGCGCGCAAAAGGGTTGCCCCTTTCAAAGGATGCCAATCCGGCTATGGCGGCTTCTCCTGCTGTGGTATAGCCCTTGTCCTAATGGGGTTGGCAGGCGAGTGCGCCGGACCGCCCTCGCGACGAACTGGGGGAACCGCATGGCCACGACCATCTCCGGGCTTGAGATCCTGGGTCCGATCACGCCGGGCTTCGAGACGATCCTGACGCCGGAGGCGTTGGCCTTCCTGGCGGAGCTGGAGGGGCGGTTCGGGTCGGAACGGTTGCGCCTGCTCGACGTGCGGACCAAGCGGCGGGCGCTGATCGACCAGGGCCACACGCCGGACTTCCTGCCGGAGACCCGCGCCATCCGCGAGGCCGACTGGATCATCGCGCCGCTGCCGCACGACCTGCTCGACCGCCGGGTGGAGATCACCGGGCCGGTGGACCGCAAGATGATCATCAACGCGCTGAATTCCGGCGCGAAAGTCTTCATGGCCGATTTCGAGGATTCGAGCTGCCCGTCCTGGGCCAACCTGATTGACGGGCAGGTCAACCTGCGCGACGCCGTGCGCCGCACCATCGCCTTCGACGATCCGGTGTCGGGCAAGAAGTACCGGCTGAACGACAGGACCGCCGTCCTCAAGGTCCGTCCGCGCGGCTGGCATCTGGCGGAGAAGCACGTCCGATTCGACGGCGAACCGGTGTCCGGCGCGCTGTTCGACTTCGCCCTCTACACCTTCCACAACGCGCAGGAATTGCTGTCCCACGGCTCCGGCCCCTATTTCTACCTGCCGAAGCTGGAAAGCCATTTCGAGGCGCGATTGTGGAACGAGGTGTTCTCGGTCGCCGAGGATTATCTCAAGATCCCGCACGGCTCGATCAAGGCCACGGTGCTGGTGGAGACCATCCTGGCCGCCTTCGAGATGGACGAGATCCTCTACGAGCTGCGCGACCATTCCGCCGGGCTGAACTGCGGGCGCTGGGACTATATCTTCAGCTTCATCAAGACCTTCCGCAACGACCCCGCCGCCGTGCTGCCCGACCGGGCGGAGGTGACGATGGCGACGCCCTTCCTGCAGTCCTACAGCCTGCTGGCGGTCAAGACCTGCCACCGCCGCGGCGCTCCGGCGATCGGCGGCATGGCCGCCTACATCCCGGTCAAGGACGATCCCGCGGCCAACGAGACCGCCTTCTCCAAGGTCCGCGCCGACAAGGAGCGGGAGGTGTCCAACGGCCATGACGGCACCTGGGTGGCTCATCCCGACCTCGTCCCCGTCGCGCGGGAGGTGTTCGACGCCTACATGCGCAAGCCCAACCAGATCGACCGCAAGCGCGCCGACGTCAGCGTGACCGCCGCCGACCTGCTGGCCGTTCCGGAGGGACCGAAGACGGAGCGCGGCCTGCGCAACAACGTGGCCGTCGCCATCGGCTATCTGGAGGCGTGGCTGCGCGGCACCGGTTGCGTGCCGCTGTTCAACCTGATGGAGGACGCCGCCACCGCCGAGATCAGCCGCACCCAGCTCTGGCAGTGGGTCCACCACGGCGCCGCGCTCGACGACGGGCGCCCGGTGACCATGGAGCTGGTGGACGAGACCATCGCCGAGGAGCTGGCCGCCTGGAAGGCCCGCGTCGGCGACCGCGCCTTCGAGCGGGGGCTGTACGAGGACGCCGCGGTGATGCTGCGCGACCTCGTGGAGCGGGACGACTTCGTGGATTTCCTGACCCTGCCGGCCTACGACCGCATCGTCGCGCAGGGGGCGTGAGGGCGTTGCCAAGCCCACGGCGTGTTCACCATATTGGTGTCGGCACATCACCCGAAGGGGCCGCCATGGGACGCAACGCCGCCGCGTATGGAGACGATTTCTACGGCTGGACGCAGGAGCAGGCCGGGCTTCTGCGCGCCGGCAAGCTGTCCGAAGTGGACGCCGAAAACCTCGCGGAGGAGATCGAGAGCATGGGCCGCAGCGAGGCCGACCGTCTGCGAAGCTGCCTGCGCCTGATTCTTTTGCATCTCCTGAAATGGCAGAAACAACCCGCCCGCCGGTCGCGGAGCTGGCGCAACAGCATCCAGCGGGAGCGGGACAACGCGGCCCTTGTGTTGGAGGACAACCCCAGCCTGACGCCCAAGCTGCCCGCGCTGTTCGCCAAGGCCTACCAGCTTGCCCGGCGTGAGGCCGCCCGCGAAACCGATCTGCCGGTGGAGCGTTTTTCCGAGGACAGCCCCTTCACCCTGGACCAGACCCTCGACCCGGCCTTCCCGGACGATCTGGAAGACGGCTGGCGTCGCAGCCCCCGGACCCCGCGGGTCTGACATTGACCCTTCCATCCGCCACCGTCCCGCCGGCCTCGCGCGGGGCCGAGTCGCTTGCGCTGCTGCTTCTGGTCGGCGGGTTGATCGGAGTGATCTTTCCGGTCACCAAGGTCGCGCAGGCGGCCGGCGTGCCGCCGCTGCCCTGGGCCTTTTCCATGATGCTGGGCGCCGGCGTGATCCTGGCCGTGCTGGCGCGTTTCAAACGGCAACCGATGCCCCTGACCGGACGGTACCTGCGCTACTTCGCGGTGTCGGGGCTGCTGTCCATGGCGCTGCCCAATGTGGTGCTGTTCTTCGTCATGCCCTGGCTGGGGGCCGGGCTGTCGGCGGTGGTCTACACGCTGCCGCCGATCCTGACGCTGCTGATGGCGGTGGCGGTGCGGATCGAAAAGCCCGACCGCGGCCGGGTGGCGGGCATCCTGCTTGGATTAGTCGGCGCGCTGATGATCGTCGGACCGCGCGGCAGCCTGCCCTCGCCCGATCTGGCGGGCTGGATGGCGCTGGCCTTCGTCATGCCGGCCGCAGTCGCGGCGGGCAACGTCTACCGCACCGTGGCCTGGCCGCCGGGCGGGCAGCCGGTGGCGCTGGCGGCGGGGACCATGCTGGGCGGGGCGGGCTGGGTCCTGCTGGCGCTGCTCGCAACCGGGGCTGTGGCGGACCTGCCGGCGCTGGGGCTCGCACCCTGGCTCGCCCTGCTCCAGATCGCGGTGACGGCGCTGACCTACGTGCTGTATTTCCGGCTCCAGGTCGTTGCCGGGCCGGTCTATCTCAGCCAGATCGGTTACGTGGCGACCTCCGTCGGGCTGGGCACCGGGACGCTGCTGTTCGGCGAGCGCTATTCCCCCTGGGTGTGGGGCGGGGCGGCGGTGATCGTCCTGGGCGTGCTTCTGGTCAGTTTTGGCCGGCGTTTCGCGCGATAAGCTGTGGCATCGCCGCCGCGCACCGTGGTACCAAGGCCGGTCCGCGACGTCCGCGTCCTATCCTATTCGGTCCGTGATCCTTCCGGCATGCAAACCTTCCTGGAATTCGAAAAGCCGATCGCCGAGCTTGAAGGCAAGATCGAGGAACTGCGCCATCTGACCAACGCCGGCGACATCAACATCGCCGACGAAGTGACGAAGCTGCAGACCAAGGTCGACAAGCTCCTCCGGCAGACCTACGCGAAGCTCACCCCGGCGCAGAAGGTGCAGGTGGCCCGCCACCCCAACCGTCCGCACTGTCTGGACTATGTGAAGGGGCTGATCGACGACTTCACGCCGCTGGCCGGCGACCGCGGCTTCGCCGAAGACCGCGCGGTCATCGGCGGGCTGGGCCGCTTCCGCGGCCGCTCGGTCGTGGTGATCGGGCAGGAGAAGGGCCACGACACCGAAACGCGCGTGCGCCACAACTTCGGCATGGCCAAGCCCGAGGGCTACCGCAAGGCCCAGCGCCTGATGGACCTCGCCGACCGCTTCAAGCTGCCGGTCGTCTCGCTGGTCGACACCGCCGGCGCCTTCCCCGGCGTCCAAGCGGAGGAGCGCGGCCAGGCCGAGGCCATCGCCAAGAGCATCGAGCGCTGCCTGCGCCTGACCGTGCCCATGGTGGCCGCGGTGATCGGCGAGGGCGGGTCCGGCGGCGCCATCGCCATCGCGACGGCCGACCGGGTGCTGATGCTGGAGCACGCCATCTACTCCGTCATCTCGCCGGAGGGCTGCGCGTCGATCCTGTGGCGCAACCCCGACATGGCCGGCGAGGCCGCCGTCGCGCTGCGCCTGATCAGCCACGACCTCAAGGAACTCGGCGTCATCGACCGGGTGGTGAGCGAGCCGATCGGCGGCGCCCATCGCGACCCGGCGGAGACCGTCAAGGCGCTGGGCGACGCCATCGAGGAGTCGCTGGGCGATCTCGACGGGCTGGACGGCGCGGCGATCCGCGCCCAGCGCCGCCAGAAGTTCCTGGACATGGGCCAGAAGGGCCTGGGCTAAGGCGTCATGGCCGCCGCACCGGAGACCCGTCTCTCCAAGACCCGTCTTCTGCGTCTGGCGGCCACCGTCAACCTCGCCGCGGTGGTCGTGGCGCTGCTGGCCCTGTGGCTGCTGCCCCCGCTGTTCGCGCCGCCGTCCGGCATCGCCGATCCGGGCGCGCGCATGGCCTTCTGGGGGCGGCTCGCCCTGTGGCCAGCGCTGGTGCTGTTCCTGACGGTGGGCGGGGTGCTGGTCGCCCGCGCCCGCTCCGTCGCCCTGAACCCCATAGACGATGCCGAGTCGCGCTTCTACCGCGTCAGCCAGCGCGTGCTGACCAACACGGTGGAGCAGACGCTGATCTTCGTGCCCGCCCTGGCAGCGCTGGTGGCGCAGATGCCACTGCCCGACCTGGGGTTCGCCCGACTGGCGACCGCACTGTTCGTGCTGAGCCGCCTGCTGTTCTGGGCGGGCTACCTGATCCACCCCTATGTGCGGGCGCCGGGCATGGCGGTCACGCTGACCGTCAACTTCGTCGTGCTGGGCTGGGCGCTGGCGCTCGCCGTCGGCTGAGCGGGGGTTACAGCCAGCGCCGCCGTTTGAAGTAGATCATCGGCAGCGTCGCCGATAGAATCATCAGCATCACCGCCAGCGGGTAGCCGAAGGTCCAGTCCTTTTCCGGCATGGTCACGAAGTTCATGCCGTAGATGCTGGCGACCAGGGTCGGCGGGAACAGGGCGACCGTCAGGATCGAGACGATCTTCACGATCTCGTTCTGCTCCACGTTGATGCGACCCAGCGTGGTGTCCAGCAGCAGGCTGACCTTGCCCGACAGGAACTGGGCGTATTCGCCGAGCCCCGTCACGTCCTGCAGGGCGGCGCGCGCCCAGCGCCGGGTCCGCTTGGCCGGGGTCCAGCCCTCGCCGCGGGCCAGGAAGGTCAGCAGGCGGTTGAGCGTCGACAGGCTGACATGCGCCTTGCCGATCAGATGCCCGGTGTGGCCGATGCGCTTCAGCGTGCGGGTGTCGTCCCGCCGCTCCCCCTTGACCGGCAGGGCGCGCCCGCGGAAGGCGCGGCTGCTCATGGTGTCCAATTCCAGCCCGACGCGGCGCAGAACGGCGGCGGTGCGCTCCACCACCCCGTCGAGCAGGGCGGCCAGGACCGCCTCGGCCGTCAGTTCCGCGCCGCCGCTGCGGGTGACGCGGCGGCGGAAGGCCAGGAAGGGCTGCGGATCGACGGCGTGGATGGTGGCGAGCCGCCCGCCGGCCAGGACGAAGCTGACCGGGACGATGCGCGGCTGGTCGGTGTCGGCCCAGACCAGGACGAGCGCGGTCATGTGCACGGCGTCGGGGGTGATGCGCAGGCGGCTCGATTCCTCGATCTCCGCCATCTGCTCCCGAGTCGGCAGCTTGATGCCCATCAGCGCCTCGGCGCGGGCCAGCTCCTCCGGCGTCGGGTTCTGCAGGTCGAGCCAGACGGCCTCGGCGGGCAGCGGGGTGCGGACGCCCTCGGCCTCGCGGGCCCAGCGCAGCCGGTTACCGTCGCAGGCGAAGACGTGGAGCATGGCGGCGGGCCGCCTTAGAGGAGACGGCCGAAGCGGCGCGGCTTGCGCGGCTGGGGCGGCTCGGCGGGGCCATTGGCGTCCCTGGCGGCGTCCCTATCCGGCAGGTCGGCGGGCGCGCCGTCCTGGCGCAGCGCGGCCTCCAGCTTGCGGCGGAAGGCCCCACCGTCGTCCTTGGAGTCGAGGAAATGCCCGACGGCTTCCTTCGCCGAGTCGCGGTCGTAGGGGACCTTGCCGAAGACCGACAGCTTGGCGCGCTCCAGCAGCTTCGGGTCCATCCGTTCGCGGATGGCCTTCATCTGGCGGAGCAGGTCCTTGCGCACGTCGGACATGGCGGGTCCCCTTCGCTTACCCGGTCACTCGCGGCCGATCATCGTGCCGGCCCCGCCTTCGGTGAAGATCTCCAGCAGCAGGGCGTGCGGAACCCGGCCGTCCAGGATCACGGCGGCGTCCACGCCCTGTTCGACGGCGTCGATGCAGGTCTCGATCTTCGGGATCATGCCGCCGGTCGCGGTGCCGTCGGCGATGGCGGCGCGCGCCTGATCCAGCGACATGCGCGGCACCAGCTCCTTGTTCTTGTCCAGAACGCCGGCGACGTCGGTCAGCAGGAAGAAGCGGGTGGCGCCCAGCGCCGAGGCGACGGCGCCCGCCGCGGTGTCGGCGTTGATGTTGTAGGTGTCGCCGTTGCGGTCGAAGCCGATCGGGGCGATGACCGGGATGATGTCCGACTGGGCCAGCGACGTGAGGATCTGCGGGTTCACCTGATAGGGCTCGCCGACGAAGCCGAGGTCCAGCACCTTCTCGATGTTGCTGTCCGGGTCGCGCTGTGTGCGGCGCAGCTTGCGCGCGGTGATCAGGCTGCCGTCCTTGCCCGACAGGCCGACGGCACGGCCGCCGGCGTTGTTGATGGCGGCGACGATCTGCTTGTTGATGGAGCCGGCCAGCACCATCTCGACCACCTCGACCGTCTCCTTGTCGGTGACGCGCAGGCCGTCGATGAAGCTGGACTTGATGGCCAGCCGCTGCAGCATCTGCCCGATCTGCGGGCCGCCGCCGTGCACGACCACGGGGTTGATGCCGACCTGCTTCAGCAGGACGATGTCGCGGGCGAACTTTTCCGCCAGGCTGTCGTCACCCATGGCGTGGCCGCCGTACTTGATGACGAAGGTGCGCCCGGCGTAGCGGCGCATGTAGGGCAGGGCTTCGGACAGGGTGCGGGCCTTGGCGAGCCACTCGTCGCGGGTCGTGTTCTGCACGGGATGGAGCCGTTCGTCGGGGTGGGCCAATCGGGTGAGATTCCGCCGACTCTTTAACGGAAAGCGCGGGGGGTGCCTAGGGGGCTTTTTCAGGCGGGCGCCGCGTCCGGGAACCCTTGCCGCGCCCGGCGGTTCGCCCGGGGTAGGATGAACCGCAAAGGACGGTGCCATGAACGACCGCATCATGCCGACCCCGCGCAACCCCTTCACCGAGGCTCACAAGGCCGAGATGGAGGAGACCGCCCGGCGGGCCGAGGAGATCTATGGCTCCTCCGACGCGCAGGAGGTGACGGAGGCCAACAAGGCGCTGAAGGAGCAGGCCCGCGGGGGTGGAAAGGCCGGGTCGGGCAGGCTGGATTCCGAGGGGCCGGGCGCCGATCCGGTGGTGACCGGGAACGTGCGCAAGCCAGGCTGAGGAGATCAGGACACCCCGGCGTGCCCCGCCCGGCGGGCGGCGATCCGCCCGGCCAGCAGGGTCATCGGCTGGGTCAGCGCGGTGACCACCACCGCCATCAGCACCATGGCGGAGAAGCAGGCCTCCGACAGCACCCCGGCTTCCAGCAGGATGGTCAGGACGATGACCTCCATCAGCCCCTTGCAGGACATCAGCGTGCCGAGCCGCCAGGAATCAGCGGCGCTCTCGCCCGACAGCCGGGCGGGCAGGGCGGTGCCCAGGACCTTGCCCAGGATGGTCGCCACCGTCGCCAGCGCGAAGACCCACCATTGCGCCGAGGCGGCGAGGTCGAGATTGACCTTCAGCCCGGTCAGGGTGAAGAAGAAGGGCAGCAGGATCAGCGTGGCGAAATGCTCCAGCCGGTCCAGGATGGCCGCCGCCAGCCGCCGCGGCATGACCGTGCCGGCGACGAAGGCGCCCAGGATGTAGTGCAGCCCGATCAGCTCCGTCACCGCGGCGGAGCCGAGCAGGGCGGCGCAGGTGACCACCACCACCATGTCGCCGACCGCGCCGTCCGGGGCGATGCGGTTCATCAGCCGGGTCAGCAGGGGGCGCGCGAACAGCTCGGTCGCGGCCAGATAGGCGAAGCCGAGGACGGCGATCCACGCCACCCCGGCGAAGCCGCCGCTTCCCCCCGCCGCCAGAGCCAGCACGGCGGTGATGAGAAGCCACAGCAGCGCGTCGTTGACCGCCGCGTAGCCCAGCGCCAGCCGCCCGACCCGCTCCCCGATCAGCCCCATCTCGCGCAGGATGGCCCCCAGCACCGGCAGGGCGGTCACCCCGACGCAGATGCCGAATCCCGCGGCGAACAGCAGCGGGTCGGCCTTCGGCCCGGCCATCTCGGGAAAGGCGCCGACGATCCACCAGCCGAGCGCCCCGCCGAGCAGCGTCGGCACCAGCATGCTCGACAGGCTGATGCCGACGAAGGCGCGCCCGCGTCCCTTGAACTCCTCCAGGTCGAGGTGCAGTCCGGTCAGGAAGGCGAAGAAGACCACGGCGAGGAGGGCCAGCCCGGAGAGCGGCGCCAGCGACTCCCTGGCGAACAGCGGTTGCCAGAGCTCCGGGGCGGCGTTTCCGAGAACCGACGGGCCGAGCGCGATCCCGAACAGGATCTGGATGACCACCATCGGGGCCACATGCTGCAGACCGGACAGCCGCCACAGCAGGAACGGACCGGCGATCAGCAGGATGGCCTGGAGGAGGAACAGCAGGGCCGGCGTCAGCTCGACGGGCATCGGGTCATCCCAGGCTGGCGAGCTGGGCGAGGCTGGCCCGCAGCTCGGCGATCCCCTGGCCTTTCTCGGCACTGGTGGCGTGGATCTCCGGGAAGGCGGCGGGGTGTTTCTTGATGGCCGCCACGGTGCGCTTGCTCACCTCGGCCAGCTCCTGCGACCGCACCTTGTCCGACTTGGTCAGGACGACGACGTAGGGCACCGCCGCCTGATCGAGCATCGTCATGATCTCCTCGTCGTTGGGCTTCAGCCCGTGGCGCGAATCGACCAGCACCAGCGCCCGGCGCAGCGTGACGCGGCCGCGCAGGAAGCGGCGGACCATGTCGTTCCAGATCTCGATCTTCTCCTTCGACTCCTTGGCGTAGCCGTAGCCGGGCATGTCGACCAGCTTCAGCCGGTTGCCGAGGTTGAAGAAGTTGAGCTGTTGGGTGCGGCCCGGCGTGTTGGAGGTGCGGGCCAGCGTCTTGCGCCCGGTCAGCGCGTTGACGAGGCTGGACTTGCCGACGTTGGACCGCCCGGCGAAGGCGACCTCCGGCAGGTCGGCCTCCGGCAGCTGCTCCGCCGTCTGGGCGCCCCAGATGAAATCGCATTCCTTGGCAAACAGAAGCCGCCCCGCTTCCAGGGCCTCCTCGTCGAAACCGGAGATCGGGGAGTTGCTGGAAGAGGTCATGGACGGCGCTTTCGAAAGACACGGGGTACGGATGATCGTGACCGGCCCAAAACATAACCGCCGGCAAACGCCCGTCAAGGGAGGCGCTTGCCGGCGGTCAATGCCCTGAAGTCAGGGAGGCCGGGTGTCAGGTGGAACGGACCCTCAGGTCACCTTCACACCGTCCTGCCGCATGATGATCCACTGCTGGGCGATGGACAGGGTGTTGTTCCAGGCCCAGTAGATCACCAGACCAGCCGGGAAGCTGGCGAGCATGAAGGTGAAGATGATCGGCAGGAACTGGAACACCTTCTGCTGCACCGGATCGGGCGGTGCCGGGTTCAGCTTCTGCTGGAAGTACATGGTGATGCCCATGATGATCGGCCACAGGCCCAGCATCAGGATGTGCGGCGGCTGCCACGGGATCAGACCGAACAGGTTGAAGATGGTGGTCGGATCGGGCGCGGACAGGTCGTGGATCCAGCCGAAGAACGGCGCGTGCCGCATTTCGATGGTCACGAACAGCACCTTATACAGTGCGAAGAAGACCGGGATCTGGATCAGGATCGGCAGGCAGCCCGACACCGGCGAGACCTTCTCGCGCTTGTAGAGCGCCATCATCTCCTGGTTCAGGCGGACCTTGTCGTCGCCGAAGCGGTCGCGCAGCTCCATCATCTTGGGCTGCAGCTTCTTCATCTTGGCCATCGCGTGATAGGACTTGTTGGCCAGCGGGAAGAAGGCCGCCTTGACGATCACGGTGAAGACCAGGATGGCGATGCCGAAGTTGCCGAACAGGCGGCCCAGCAGATCCAGCCCGTAAAAGAACGGCTTGGTCAGGAAGTAGAACCAGCCGAAGTCGATCGCCAGGTCGAAGTTGGCGATGCCCAGCTTGTCCGAATACTCGTCCAGCAGGCGGACCTGCTTGGCGCCGGCGAACAGGCGGTCGGTCAGCTCGATGGTGGCGCCGGGGGCGACCTCCACGGCCTTGCCGAGCGTGTCGACCTGATAGCGGTCGGCGGCGCCGGGGGCGGAGTGGACGAAGCGGGCGGTGATCGGGGCCTTCTGGTCGGGGACCAGCGAGACCAGCCAGTACTTGTCGGTGATGCCGATCCAGCCGCCGGTCGACTGGGCGGAGATGGTGCCGGCCTTGCGCAGGTCGTCGTACTTGTGCTCGTTCAGCTTGCCGTCGAAGACGCCGAGCGGGCCTTCATGCAGGATGTAGTAGCCGTCGGTGTGCGGCGTGCCGGCGCGGCTGACCAGGCTGTAGGGCAGCAGGCTGACCGGGGCGGAGCCGGTGTTGCGCACCTTCTGGGTGATCGTGAACATGAAGTTCGGATCGACCGCGATGGTCCGCTCGAACACCAGACCCTTGCCGTTGTCCCAGGTCAGGGTCAGCGGCTGGTCCGGCGTCAGCGCGGTGCCGGCGGCGGTCCAGCGGGTGTCGGCGCCGGGAACCGGCTGTGACTTGTCCTCCGGAACCCAGCCGAACTCGGCATAGTAGGCCTCGGGCGTGCCGGCGGGGGCCAGCAGCACGATTTCCGGGCTCTTGGGATCGGGGGTGACGCGGTAGTCGGCCAGCGTCAGGTCGTCGATGCGGCCCCCAACCAGATTGACCGATCCGTGCAGCGACGGCGTGTTGATCTTGACGCGCGTTCCGGCGGCCATCTGCTCGGCGAGCAGGCCGGCGCGGTCGCGGACCGTGGCGGGAGCCGCCGTGCCGGGCACCGAACCGGGAGCGGCGCCCGGAGCGGGCGCGGCGCCGGGGGCGACCGACTGCTCCGTCTGGGCGGCCTGCTGCGCAGCCTGCTGCTGCTTCACCCGGGGTCCATCGTAGAAATACTGGAATCCCAGGAGGATGGCGATCGACAGAGCGATCGCGAGGATGAGGTTGCGTTGATCGGTCATGGCATCCCGGTTGCCGTGGGCCTTCTGTTAAGAAGGGGGCCGAACGCCGGTTTTCAGGCCGGCATGCGAATTGCTGCATCGATGCGCCGCGTCGTCCGGCCCGTGCGAACAGCGGGTGGACCGCCCCGGCTCGGGCACGGGATCATATCCCCACCCGCCCCAGGGATGGCAGCGCAGAAGCCTCCGGACGGTCAGCCAACTGCCCCGGATCGCTCCGTGCTTAGATAGCGCATCCAGCGCATAGTTTGAACAGGTCGGCTGAAATCGGCAGTGCCACCCGATGAAGGGCGACAGGGTCCACTGATAGCCGACCACGAGCGCGCGCAGAAAATAGGCGAGCGGGCTCACGCGCCGACCTCCCCGCCGCCGGAACCGTTGCCGG
Organism: Azospirillum brasilense; assembly: GCF_022023855.1. Taxonomy (NCBI): domain Bacteria; kingdom Pseudomonadati; phylum Pseudomonadota; class Alphaproteobacteria; order Rhodospirillales; family Azospirillaceae; genus Azospirillum; species Azospirillum brasilense. Next base: position 655,716 of record NZ_CP059449.1, on the reverse strand, counting down.
TTCCGCCGTTGGGTTTGACGGCGTTTGGCCCGCCATTCACCTCGTTCTTGGACGCATCGCGCCACAGACCAAGGCGTTTCAGCGCCGCGATCAGATCGCCGAGCAGCTCCGTCCACGGCCGTTCGGCCGTCGCGGCGCGGGCCACCAGCACGAAATCGTGACCGGGGGCCGCGTGGGCGATCAGAATTTGACGGGCCGCTTCGCGAAGGCGGCGGCGTGCGCGATTGCGCACGACCGCGTTCCCCACTTTGCGGCTCGCCGTCAGGCCAAGACGAATCGGCGGCTCGCCAGGGGCGGGCCGCTGCCGTTCGTCGTGTCGGCGCACCTGCAGGATAAGGCCGGGAGCCACATGCTTGCGCCGTGTACCGGCCACGGCCAGAAACTCCGGCCGCCGCTTCAGGCGCCCGACCCTGGGGTCCGGCGCCGCCATGCGTATCAGGCGCTCAGGACACTGCGGCCCTTGGCGCGACGGCGGGCAATCACCTTGCGGCCACCGACGGTCGCCATGCGGGCGCGGAAGCCATGCCGGCGCTTGCGCACGATTTTGCTGGGCTGGAACGTGCGTTTCACGGCACCATACTCCTCGATCTCAGGGCAAAAAATGAGCCCCGCTGTATAGAGGTACCGACCCCCGGAGTCAATCACGCGCTGCCACCCAAGCGTGGGAAATATTCTCCGTTCGGATGGGCGAAGGCAAGAAGGGTGGCGCAAAGGAGGGTGAAAAGGGGTAGGGCCCTGCCTCCCTTGCCGTGCGGCGTGTTTACCCCCTGACATTCGCGAAAGGTCCGGGGGAAGTCGGCATGCTGCACCGGCGGCAATTCATCGTGTCCAAAAACACCCACGCGCTCCGTCCGGATTGGGTGAGCCGTGACATCGGCGGGCTCGTCCTGTCCCATTGTCCCGATCTGCCGGTCCAGCGTGTGCTGGGCGCCGACAAGACGGTCTGGCATCTGCTGGGGCTTCCCGTGCAGACCGATCCGGCGCGCCCCGATCCGGTGGAGGCGCTGGCCGCGTCCCGCGCCGGGGACATCGCGGAGCTGTCCCGTTCCTGGACGGGACGTTGGCTTTTGCTCAACAACCGTGCGGTCCATCTCGACACCGGCGGGACGCTCGGCTGCTTCTACGGGATGGTGGACGGCGCGCTGACGCTCACCTCCAGCGCCGGGGTTATGGCCGAGCTGCTGGGAGAGGAGGCGAGCTTCCGCCGTCCGCTGGCGCACGAGGCCGGGCTGGACTGGTACCCGCTGCCCGGCTCGGGGCTGGCGGGGGTGCGCCGGCTGCTGCCGACCCAGGTGCTCGACCCCGCCCGCCCGATGGACGATCCGGGCTTCCTGACCTTCCGCCGGCCCTTTCCGGCAATTCCGCCGGGCTTTTCCGATTCGCTGGCCTATGAGCGGATGGAATCCATCCTGGTCACCGCCATCCGCAACCTGCACCGCAGCCTGTCGGGACCGGAGGGCGGCAACCGCCCGCTGATGCTGCAGCTCACCGCCGGCTACGACACGCGGCTGCTGCTGGCCGCCGCGCAGAAGGCCGAGGTGCCCTTCGCCACCTTCACCTTCGACCACCGCGACCTGACGCCGGGCGACCGCAAGCTCCCGCCGAAGCTGGCCCAGCTGGCCGGGGTGGAGCATCATTTGATCCCCTGTCCGCCGCTGGACGCCCAGCGCGCGCGGGACTACGCCGCCCACACCGGCGGTCACACCGCGGCGATGGACGGAGAGTTCTACGCCAACGGCGCCTGGGACGGCGTGCCGGAGGGCGCGGTGGTCCTGCACGGCGGCGTTTTCGAGGTGGCGCGCTGCTTCTATTGGGGGCAGATCCCGCCGGGCCTTGCCGCCGACGGCGAGGACACCGCCGCCCGAATCTTCGATGCCTTCCGCGGCAAGCTCTACAACCCGCCGTCCCATTGCGAGGCGCTGCGCGAGTGGCTGGCCTGGGTGGCGCGGACGCCGGACGTGTTGCCGGGCGGCGCGATGGATTTGCGCGACCGCTTCTATTTGGAGCAGAGGGTGGCCGGCTGGCTGTCGGCCATCGACCAGGGGGTGGACCTGACCGGGCGGCAGCTCTTCCAGGTCGGCAATTGCGCGGACTTCCTGGCAATCGCCCTGGCCATGCCGGTGGACGTCCGCCGCTCCAGCCAGCATCAGGCGGAGCTGATCCGCCGCATGGCCCCCGACCTGCTGAGCGAGCCGATCAACCCGCCGCAGCCCGCCGTGCTGCGCCAGCTGCGCAAGCTGCCGCGCCGCCTGAACAAGCTGCGCACGGCGATCGGGCACCATCTGGCGCGGACGTCGGCGTAGGGGAGGGGTTCAGGGGGGCGGCTTGCCCCCACCCTAACCCTCCCCCGCTGGGCGGGGGAGGGAATTGTGGCTTGGCGTCGGGTCGGATTGGGGAAGGCCGGGTGCGGCCGTTTTGGACAGGTGCAGCCAGCGGCGGTAGGCATCCTCGCTCACGGGGGCGCGGTGCTTCAGGCCGATGCGCAGGATCTCCGGCAGGGCCAGCAGAACCTTCAGGTCGGTCAGCCGCGGGCCGTGGCGCAGGTTCTTCCAGCTGTTGCCGATCCAGCTCCGCGCGAAGCGCCAGGGCAGCAGGCCGGCGGGGCAGCGGGCCACCTCGCGGATCAGGTCGTTGCGGTGGTTGTAGAAACGCTCCAGCCCCGGCTTGCGGCCCTTCTCGCTCTTGTCGTGATAGACCATGACGCCGGGCAGGGCGACCACCCGGTGGCCGGCGCCGACCAGCCGCAGGCAGCGGTCCTTCTCCTCCCCCTGGCGGTACAGCTCCGGCATGTAGAGGCCGACGGCGGCGACTGCGCTGCGGCGTAGCAGATGGCCGCAGCCGACGTACCAGGGCGCGTCGAAGGGATCGGCCTGCCGCGGGAAATAGACCAGCCCGTCGCGCGTCTCGATGTTGCAGGCCACCGCCGCCACGTCGGCGTGCGTCTCCATATAGGCCACCGTCCGGGCGAGGCCGTCCGGCTCGGCGAACCAGGAATCGTCGTCCACCGACAGCACGTAATCGCCCGTCGTGTTCACAAAGCCGAAGTTGCGGGCGTAGATCAGTCCGGCGTTGTGCGGCAGACGGACGTAGCGGACGGTGGGGAACTCCCCCCGCACCATGGCGTCGGTGCCGTCCGTGGACCCGTCGTCCACCACCAGGATCTCCGCGACGGGGTGCGTCTGGGCGAGCAGGAGGGACAGCGCGGTGCGCAGCTCCGGCGCGCGGTTGAACGTGGCGATGACGGCGCTGACGGTGGGCATCAGGCGACCTCGCTGGAGGAGGACGAGGCGGTGCGCGGCCGCTTGGGCAGGGGGAGCCGGACCGGCGGGCGCTTCAGCTCCTCCGGATACTCGTCGCGCAGGCCGGACAGGTAGCTGTCCAGGAAGACCTGCAGGCCACGGAAGTCCCGGTTCACCAGATAATGGGCGGTGTATTTGGCGATCATGCGCGGGATCACCCCGGCCTTCTCGTAGTTGGCGTGGATATAGCCCATGTTGCGGAAGAAATGCGGCGCCCGGTCGGCCCGCATCGTCTCCACCGTGCCCAGCCGGCCGCCCAGCACCTTGTGCTCCGTCCGCGACATGCCCGGGTGGACGTGGAGGGCCTTGACCGCCGTGCCGACCTTCAGCCCGGCGCGGCGGGCGCGCAGAGTGAACTCGTACTCGTCGCCCCAGATGAACATCTCGCGCTTCACGTTGCCGATCCGCTCGAACACCGCCCGCCCGATCAGCGTGCCGTTGAACAGGGCGATGGTGCCCGGCGCCAGCCCGTCCACCGCCCGCGCCATCAGGCTGTCGGGGTCGCGGGTGCCCTGCATGGGGAAGGCCAGGGTGGAGCGGTCCTCCGCCGCAAGCACCAGCGGGCCGACCATGGACAGGCCGTGGTGCCGCGCCTGGGCCAGCAGCTCGGCCAGCGCGCCGGGCTGCGGGATGCCGTCGTCGTCGGTGCTCCAGATCCAGCGGGCGCCGAGGCCAAGCGCCGTCTCAAAGGCGGTGTGGTAGGCGCCGGCGGATCCGCAATTGGCCTGCCGCACCACGACCAGCGCGTCACTCCACTCCTCCGCCTGCGCGGCCAGCCACTCTGGCGTGCCGTCGCTGGAGCCGCTGTCCACCACCACCAGCCGCTCCGGCCGCGGCTGCTGTCCGAGGATCGCCGCGACGCAGGTGGCCAGAAGCGGCAGGCGGTTGTGGGTGACGACGATCGCCACGACGCCGTGGGCAATGTCCGTCGAAGCGATGTCCGCCGGGACGCTGTTTGCCGAAAATTGGTCCTGAGCCATGGTTGGGCGGTTCCTCCTGGTCCTGTCCATCAGTCGGTTTGGGTGCGGGGGGTGGCGCAGTCGCCCTGGCCCGGCCGGCAGGGCAGGATGGCGACGTCGGGCGACGGATCGGTGGCGCCGGACAGCACGCCCAGCCGCCCCAGCGTGCGGGCGACCGTCCGCGCCGCGTAGAGCTGCCCCTCCAGCCCCCAACGGCTGCCGTTGGGTGCGTAGAGGTCGCGCACACCGCCGGCGGCCAGCGCCGTCAGGCCAGCGGCCAGCGGCACCGCCTGAAGCGTCGGGTCGGCAGCCAGCACCTCGTCCACCGCGGACCGGTGGGGTGGGGAGGTGAGCAGGAAATCGGCGTAGACCGTTCCCTTGTCCGGCGCGACCAGCAGCAGGAAGCGCGTCGCCCCGTTGGACTCCACTGCGTCCTGGATTGCGTGCAGCCCGGCGCGGCGCTCCTCCAACAGACGGCGGTCGGTGCGCCAGGGCTGGAAATCCTCCGCGTGGAAGAGGGTGGTCGTCGCGGCGGCGGAGCTGAACAGGCCCGCATAGGCCAGCGCCCGCTCCTCCACCGGGCCGTCGGTGACGTTCAGCAGCGTGCGCGGCAGCGCCTTGACCAGCAGGTCGAGCGCGTGGCCGACCGGCGGCGGGTTCCAGGCCTGGGCGCGGGTGCGCTCCATGGCGCGTGGCTGGCGGTTGAGGGGCTGGACGGCGAGGGGGCGCGGCGTCGTCACACCGTGGGGGCGGGGGGTGGTGACGGTGGACAGGTCCAGCCCGCCGACGGACTCCCCCAGGTCGCGCTCCGATAACTGCAGGATCACCACGCGCGGCGGGTGTTCCCGGAAGTCGGGGGAGGCCAGATAGGCGGCCAACGGCGCGGCGCCCGCGGCCCGCACGCCGACGGTCAGGCCGGTCAGGTTGCGCAGATGGTCGGTCCAGTAACGGCCGTAGCGGCCGTGGCGCTCTTCCGCCTCGGGGCGGGAAAAGCCGTCGCCGAACACCAGCACGTCGTAGGAGGCGCCGGGCCGTGCCGCCTCGGCGAGCGGCGGCACGAAGATCGCTTGCGGTGCCTTGGGGCCGAATCGGTTCTCCGCATAGCCGCCCAGCTCCGTCAGGTCGCCGTCGGGCGGATCCAGCGCGAAGGCCAGCGGCAGGACCAGGGCGGCGGCCAGGGCCAGCCCGCGCAGAAGGATCCTGTCCAGCCCGCCCCTCACCGGTCGCCTCACGCCCGGTCCGCGGGGAACCGGACGCCGGGCAGGCGGAAGGCGGGCTTGTGGAAGACGGACATGCGGCTTTGGGCGAGCGGCGACCCGGCGGAGTCACCGATCCACAGGCGCAGCGCCTTGGTCGCGCCGATCCACAGAAGGATGGGCAGCAGCGAGAAGAAGCCGAACTTGACGATGGTGATGTTGCCGTCGCGATACCATTGCAGCGACAGCGGGATGAAGGCGCAATAGAACAGCACCGCGTAGCGGTTGGTGAACCCCGACTCCCAGAACCAGCGGTGCAGCCGGCCCAGGATCAGCCCGACCACCACCATGGTGACGATCACGCCGATCCAGCCCGCGCTCATCCAGCCGTCGCCGGCCAGCGAGGTGGTGAGGTTGGAGAAGTTGCCGAAATCGTGCAGCGACACCCATTTGACCGGCGCGCCGATCGGCTTGTCCGGCCACAGCATGCGCGGGATCGGCTCGGTGAAGAGCTGAAGATACTGGGTGAACCAGGTGTAGGTCCCCGACTGCTGCGGCACCGCCCACAGGATGAAGGCCAGGAAGTCGAAGTTGGCGATGTCCTGGTTCGACACGCTCTCCACGAAGGAGCCCTCGCCGCCCTGGAAGATGCTGAACAGCTTGCCCGGGCTCTCGGTACCGGCCAGAACGCCGCGCAGGAAGTCACGGTTGTTGCCCAGCGTGTGGAACAGCAGCAGCACCGGCAGGCCGCAGGCGAGCTGCCACCAGCGGAACCACTTGGTGCGCGTGTGGTAGAGGATCAGCAGCACCATGCCCAGCACGCCCATGATGATCGCCCAGCGCCCCCAGCCCAGATAGGCGCGGTAGCTGACGAAGGCGATGAAGGGGATGAAGGACAGCGGGTGGAAGCGGCTGACCCAGATGATGCCCAGCGTCAGCGGCAGGCCCATCGAATGGGCCTCGGCGATGTAGCCGGTGGTGTTGACGTAGACCGGCTGGCCGGTCAGCGGGTCGCGCTCCATCTGCACGTCGCCGGTGCCGGTGAAGTCGGCGCCGTCCTGGCGCAGGATGGCCGAATAGATGGCCAGTGGCCCCAGCGCCGCCACGGTCAGGGCGAAGGCGGTGATGTCCAGCCGGTCGAAGGTGAAGGTGGGCGCCCGGCTGAAATCCGGCTTCACCCGCCCGGCCCAGCCGCAGGCGGCGGAGAAGGCGACGAGCGCGACCGAACTGACCGTCAGCGACTTCACGAACTCCGCCGCACTCGGCCAATAGCCCATGAACAGCCAGGCGTTGTCGATGCCGAAGCCATGGACCAGCAGCGGTCGGATCACGAAGACCAGCGTGTGGAAGATCAGATAGTAGGTCAGCGGGTGGAACATCGACGCGGTGCCGGTGCTGAGAAACACCACGGCGACCAGGGCCACCACCAGCACCTGCGCGATCAACGCCGTTTCGATCATGCCGGACTCCGCCTTACCTCGTGAACGCGCGTCACCGCCAGCCACGGCCCGTGGTGACGGCCGGTGGGGCGGTGTCGTCGTGCCGGCCTCCGGGAGCGAAGGCGGCACTCCGGGAAGCAACGCCGCCGGCCCCGGTCGGGTCCCCCCGTCCGGGAGCGCAGACGGCGAGGGCCGTCCGGTCAGGGCTATCCGCGCCACGCCTTCGAGGCACCCCGTCCGCGCTTTTGCTTCATCCGCCCCCCGCCGCCAGTTTCGCTGGGGTGCGGAACGGAGATGATATGACGCGCCGGATTCCTGGACTCTTCGCGGGCGGGCTGTTGTGGCTGGTCCTGTTGCTGGCTGGTCCCACCCCGTCCTTTGCGGCGGAGCCGGCGATCCACGTCTCCCCCCAGGGCGACGATCGCTGGTCCGGACGGGTCGCCGCCTCCACCCCGGACGGACGGGACGGCCCGGTCGCCACGTTGGCCCGCGCGGTGGAGGAGGCGCGCAAGCGCGGGCTGCATCTGATCCTGTTGCGCGGCGGCACCCACCGGCTGACCGACACGGTGACGCTGGGTCTGGAGGATTCCGGGCTGCGCATCGCCGCCTTTCCCGGTGAAACCCCGATCCTGTCGGGTGGGGAGGTGGTGACGGGCTTCAAGGCGGAGCGGGATGGCGTCGTCTCCGCCCCGCTGGCGCGCGAGCCGGGGCTGGACGTGACCGCCGCCGGGGTGCGGCTGCGCGCGGCGCAGAGCGGCGCCTTCGACCCGCAGGACCCGATCCGCAGCGGCTGGTTCGTCGCCCAGCAGACCAAGGGCGGCGGTGACAAGCGGCAGTTCCGCTTTCCGCCCGGCACCGTCCAGGCGGCCTGGGCGGTCCCCGGCGTGCGCGTCCAGGCGCTCGACCGCGAGCGGCAGGCCGACGACATCCGCGGCATCGAGCGCATCGACCGCAGCGGCACGCTGGTCCTCGACCGCGACGGCTGGTACCCGTTCCGCGACGGCAGCACCTTCCGCCTGCTCGGCCATCCCGACTTCCTGAAATTCCCCGGCCAGTTCGCCTGGAGCGCCAAGGACCGGCGCCTGCTGCTCCGCCCCCACGACCCGGCGGGCTTCGCCCGCGACGGCGAGGCGGTGGTGGCCCGCACCGCGCCGCTGATCCAGGCGGAGAAGGCGGATTCCATCACCCTCGACGGGCTGTCCTTCGCCGACGTGCCCTACAACGGGGCGGCGGTGCGGCTGGCCGGCGGTTCGGGGCACCGCGTCCTCGACAACCGCTTCTCCGCCGTCGGAACCGGCGTGCTGCTGGTCGGCGTCGCGGACAGCGAGGTGCGCGGCAACCGGCTGGAGCATCTGGGGCGCAGCGGGATCGAACTGACTCCGGGCAGTGCCGGCAACCGGATCATCGCCAACACCATCCGCCATGTCGGCGAAGTGAACCTCTACAGCGCCGGCATCATGACGGCCGGGGTGACCCGCACCCAGATCGCCCACAACGACATCCGGCACGCCGCCCGCTACGGCATCTCCATGAAGAACTGGAACCCGGAGACGAAGAACACCGACAACTGATCGAGTACAACCGCATCCGCGACGTCGGGCGGGAGACCGCCGACCTCGGCGCCATCGAGACGCTGGGGCGCAGCGACATCGACACCAAGCTGGTCATCCGCTTCAACGACATCCGGGGAACCGGCGGGATCGCCACCGACGCGGCGGGGCGCTGGATGACCCGCTACAAGGGCTTCGGCGTCTATCTGGACGACCTGACCAACGGCGTGCGGGTGGAGGGCAACTTCCTGGAGGACACTGGCTGGGCGTCGGTGTTCATCCATGGCGGCGACGGCAACCGGGTGGAGAACAACATCGCCGTGCTGACCGACGAGCGCGACCGCTTCCTGCGCTTCGAATGGGTGCCGAAGGCGGGGACGGCGGGCTTCCTGCGCGACAACGAGGCCAGCCGCAACCTGATCCACGCCCGCGTCCCGGTGGAGCAGCTGGTGACCGCGCTGACCGGCGGCGAGTACCGGCTGGAGAACAACATCTTCGACCGTCCGGGCCGCGGCCTGCGCGCGCCGGGGGCGCCCACGGAACGGACGCAGGCGCGCTCCGTTCAGGGAGGCAACCAACCGGACCCCTATTTCATGAACCCGTCGAAGGACGATTACCGTCTGCGCCCGAACTCCCCCGCCCTGAAGATCGGCTTCCAAGAGCTTCCCTGGTCGCGCATCGGTCCGGAAGGGGCGCGCTGAGCCTGTGGACACGCTCAGTCCGTCGCCCGAGGCCCCGCCGTCTGCCACCATCGGGCTGGCGCCGCCGCAACTCGACCTGTCCGCCCTGCCGCCCCGCATCCTGCGCGAACTGCGTGCCAGCCATGTCGGCGAGACCGTGGCGGTGGCCCTCTACGATGGGGTCGCCGGCGCCACCAGCGATCCGGACGTCCTGCGCTTCGCCGCGTCCCACCGAAGGGTCGAGCGGCGGCACCTGCGGCTGTTCGAGGCGGTCCTGCCGTCGGAGAAGCGCAGCGCGCCCATGGCCTTCTGGCGCTGGTCGGGCCGGGTGATGGGCGGGCTGCCGGCTTGGCTCGGCCCATCCTATTTCTACGCGGTGGTCGCCGGGGTGGAAGCCTGGGTGGATGGGCATTACGCCCGGCAGATCGCCCTGGCGCGGCGGCTCGCCCCCGATCCGGACCTGTTGAATTTGCTGGAGGCCTGCCGCCTCGACGAGCGCCTCCACGCCCGCGACGCCGCCCGGCTGGACCCGGCACCGCCCTGGACCGCCCGCGCGCTGGCCGGGCTGGCGGTGTTCCTGTCCCGTGTGGGGGTGAGGGCGGCGCGCTGGGTGTGACGGCGCTCAACCCATGGCGCGTTTTGGCCGGACGGCGGTTCCGGCGGCTTCGGGCAGCGGGCCGGCGATGCGGTCGAGCAGCGCGTTGAGCCCGCTGTGCCCGGCCTCGTGGGCGGCGCGGGCGCGGGCGTGGGCCTGTTCGGAGGCGAGCGCCAGCGCGTCGCGGTCCTTGGCCCACAGGCGCAGCGCCGGCAGCACCGCCTGGATAAAGTCCCGGTCCTGCGGGACGAGGCCGGGACGGGGAATGTCGCTGCCGATGCAGCCGCGGTCATAGGCCAGCACCGGCACGCCCGCCGCCATCGCCTCGAACAGCACCAGCGGCTGCGCCTCGTTGCGGTAGCGGGTGGGGAAGACGAAGACGTCGATGTCGCGGTAGAAGGCCGCCTTGGCGTCGTCGTCCACCGGGCCGCGATACTCCACGTCGCCGTCGAAGGCCGCCAGCCCCGCCGCGACCAGCGCGTTGTCCATGCGTCCCAGCCCCGGTCCGGCCAGCACCAGCTTGACGTCGACCCCCTCCGACCGCAGGGCGCGCAGCAGGGTGAACAGCGTGTCCAGCCCCTTGTCGGCGCACAGGTTGGACAGGTGGCCGATGCGCAGCGGGCCGGATTTGCCATGGCGCGGGCGCGGCACCGGCGGGGTGAAGATGGCGTTGGACACGCTCATCGCCGTCTTCGCCGCCGGGTAGAGCGCCTGGAACCGCGCCTGCATGGCCGGGCAGAGCAGCACATGCATGCAGTCCGTGCCGGCGAGACGGGTCAGCAGGCTCATCCGCCAGGTCGGCTTGGAGATGGTGGCGAAGGAATGGTGGTGCAGCGTCCGTTCATAGCCGAACAGCCGCGCCGTTCCCGCCAGCGCCGCCGTGTAGAAGATCCCCAGCCCCGAATCGACGGGCATGTAGAAGCGCCGGCCGGGGATCGTCGCCCCGGCCGCCAGCCTCAAACCCGCCAGCAGAACGCGCATGGCCTTGGCCGTGTGGTAGCGCAAGCCGCCGCCGTTCCAGCCCGGCGACAGATCCGCGACCTCCACCGTGGCCTCCACCGGGCCGCGATCGCGCAGGCGGTCCAGCACCAGGGCGGTGACCCGGCTCATCCCGTCCATGGGCGGGGGAAGGCGGCCCGAGACGACGATGTGGGGGGTGATGCGGCGGTCGGTCATCAGGCTTCGCTTTCACGGGTGCCCTTGCGGGCGCTTTCATCGGTGCTTTGGGCAGCGTCTTTGCGGGCGCCCAGGCTGTGCAGGGCCTTCTCCACGGCTTCCGCGAAATAACCGGCGTCGGCCAGCGCCTGGAAGGGCCGTCCGTTGAGGCTGAGGCGGCGCCATTCCGCCTCGTCCGACGCGACGGACAGCATGTGGCGAGCCAGCCCCTCGGGGTTGTCGGGCTCGACGATGTGGCCGTTCAGCCCGCTGCGGATCAGCACGTCGCGGGCGCCGCACTGGTCGGACAGGATCGTCGGCACGCCCATCGCCAGCGCCTCGTTCACCACCAGCCCGAACTGCTCCTCCAGCGAGGGCAGCAGCAGGCACAGGGTGGAGCCGAGTGTCTCCGCGATCCCCTTCTCCTGAAGGAAGCCGCGGAAGATGATGTGCCCGTCCAGACCGCGCCGGCCGACCTCCGCCCGCAGGTCGGCCTCCAGCGGGCCGGAGCCGCAGAGGTGCAGGGGCCGCGCCGCGTCTCCGGCCAGCCGGCGGTAGAGGTCGTAGGCCTCGACCGCGCGGAACAGGTTCTTCTTCGGCACGAAGCGGGCGATGATCGTGAAGTGCCGCTCGGCGAAGGGCACGCCGTCCGGGGCCGGGGTCATGCCGGACAGCCGGCGCACCCGGTCCAGCGACAGGGTGTCGTAGCCGATGAACAGCCGGTCCTTGGGCAGGCCCAGGAAACGGTAGTAGTCGACGGTGCGATGGCTTCCCCCGATCGCCGCCTGATAGGGCTTGTAGAGCACGGACTTCAGCGCCTCGCGCCAGAGGACGCGCGGCTTGTCGTCGAACTTCGAGGCATTCATGTTGACGACGCGCCGGCCCATCAGCCGCATCGTCACCGCCAGGGCGAAGACGTCCGGCTCCTCGTAATGGCACAGGAAGACGTGGCTGGCTCCCGCCTTGCGGCATTCGCGCAGCAGCGCGCGGTAGACCTGGAAGGACGGGATGTCCGCCTTGGAGCGTCCGGGGAACAGCGTGACCTTGCGGAAATGCTGGCCCTCCCCGGTGGAGTCCCAGGCGTAGGTGTGGGACTTCGACCCGACTTCCAGACCGACCACGTCGTAGAGATGGCCGAGCCGCCGCCCGACCGCCTCCAGCCGGTCCATGTGGTAGGGGCCGAACATCTCCCAGGAAAAGACCAGGGCGGGCTTCGTCATGCGGCGTCGTCTCCCAGCAGCAGCGCGGCGTAGCGCGCCAGGACGGCGCTGCGGCTGGCGTTGCCCTCCACCCAGGCGCGGCCCCGGCGGCCCATGGCCGCGCTCCGGGCGGGATCGTTCAACAGGTCGGCCACAGCCTGCGCCATGGCCTCCGGCGCGTCGGGCGGGGTGCGCAGGAAGGCGTCGATCTCCGTCCCCAGCCGGTCGAGCGCCGAGCCCGGCAGGCAGGTGCAGACGAAGGGCCGTCCGGCGGACAGGATGGTCACCGCCTTGCCGGGCATGGCGAAGGCCGCCCCTTCGGGACGCTGCGGCACCAGATGCACGTCGCCCTCCGCCAAGCCCTCGCCGAGCCGGTCGGATGGAATCAGGGGGGCGAATTCCACGTTGGGCAGCGCCATGGCCTTGGCCTGGGCCTTCAACTCCTCCTCCAGCCCGCCCTGGCCGCGCAGCAGCACGCGGGCGTCGGGGCGCAGCGCGTGGAGGTGGCGGGCCATCTCCAGCACTTGGTCCAGCCCCTGCTTGCGGGCGAAGGCGCCGCTGTAGAGCACGGTCGGCGGCTGGCCTTCCGGTCGGGGCAGGGGGCGGACGGCCTCGGCATCGACATGGGGCGGAATCACGGTGATCGGCCGCCGCACGCCGAGGTTGCGCAGCACGTCGGCCATCGCCTCCGACAGCACGACGATGCCGTCGGCGCGGTTCAGCGCGGTGCGCTCCACCGCCTGGATGGCCTTCAGCGCGGCCCCGCCGCCCATGCCCAGCGCGCCGGCGAGGCCCGACTGGATGTCGTGGACGATGGCGATGTGCCGCCCGCCCGGCGCGCGGAAGCGGTCGGCGACGGCGACGCTGAAGATGGAGGGGCAGAGCGACAGCACCGCCTTGTGCCGCCCGACTCGCCCGCGGGCGCGCGCCGCCAGGAAGCCGGCGTGAAGCACGCCCTCATGGATCAGCCGGGCCTTCATGCCGCCGCCCTTCGGCGGGATGGTGAGCAGCCGCTCGATGCGGACGCCGTTCACGGTGCGGCGGTCCTCGGCCCCGTCGGCGTAGCCGTCGTAGATGGCCTGGCCGGGATAGTTGGGACGCGCGGTCAGCACGGTCATGTCCGTCCCCGCCGCGGCGAAGGCGGTGGCGAGGTCGGTCATCATCGGCGCGCTGCCAGCGGGCTCCGGCCAGTAACTCATCGCCACCAGCAGGACCGACGGCGGGAGTGCGGCCGGAGTGGCCGCCCCATCGGAGACTGGCGCGCGCAGGGGTGTGGAATCATCGGGCATCGGCAATCACTCCGCGGCTTCGCCAGTGGCGGTGGTCGCCTGGGGGACCGGCGGGGCGGCGTTCTCCAGGAACCACGCGTAGGTGCGGCTCAGCCCCTCCTCCAGCCCGACTTTGGGCCGCCAGCCGGTGGCGAACAGGCGCGACACGTCCATCAGCTTGCGCGGGTGGCCGTCCGGCTTGCTGAGATCCTGGGTAAGGGCGCCCTCGTAGCCGACCACCCCGCGGATCAGCCGCGCCAGATCGCCGATGGCGATGTCCTCGCCGGGGCCGACGTTGATGATGTCCTCCCCGTCGTAGCGTTCCATCAGATGCAGGCAGGCGTCGGCCATGTCGTCCACATAGAGGAACTCGCGCCGCGGCGTGCCGGTGCCCCACAGGGTGACGCTGGGCGCCTGCTCCATCTTCGCGTCGTGGAAGCGCCGGATCATGCCGGGGATGGCGTGGGAGCCCTCCGGGTCGAAATGGTCGCCGGGGCCGTAGAGGTTCGACGGCATGGCGCAGATGGCGTTGAAGCCGTACTGCCGCCGGTAGGCCTGGCACTGGGTGATTCCGGCGATCTTGGCGATGGCATAGGGCTTGTTGGTCGGCTCCGGCGGGCCGGTCAGCAGCGCCTCCTCCTTCAGAGGCTGCTCCGCGAACTTCGGGTAGAGGCAGGAGGAGCCGAGGAACAGCAGCTTCCTCACCCCCGCGCGCCAAGCCGCGTCGATGACGTTGGTCTGGATCAGCAGGTTGTCGCGGATGAAATCGGCGCCGAAGCGCTCGTTCGCCAGGATGCCGCCGACCTTGGCCGCGGCCAGGATCACGTAGTCGATCTTCTCCCGGTCGAAGAAGGCGCGCACCGCGGCCTGGTCGGTCAGGTCCAGCTCGTCGCGGCCGCGCAGCACGAGGTCGTCGTAGCCGCCCTCCACCAGACGGCGGACGATGGCCGACCCGACGAGGCCGCGGTGCCCCGCGACGAAGATGCGGCTGTTTCGCTCCATGAGTCTCGTGTCCCTTATTCGGCGGCGCTGGCGATCGGGGCGTCGCCGTCGCGGCTGCGGGCGGCGTACCAGTCCACCACGCCGGGCAGACCGTCCTTCAGCGGGATGCGCGGCGTGTAGCCGAGCGCGGAAAGGCGGGCGATGTCGGGGCTGCGCCGCTGGGTGCCGCCGGGGGCGGGCGGTCCGATCTGGATGTCCGCCACCCGCCCCAGCGCGGCGACGATCTGCCGGGCGAGTTCGGCGATGGAGATTTCCTCCGGGTTGCCGACGTGGTAGATGCCGAGGTGTTCCCCGCGCTCGATCACCGTCATGATGCCGTCCACCGCGTCGTCGATGTGGACGAAGGCGCGGGTCTGGGTGCCGTCGCCCTGGATAGGGAAGGGCACAAGAACCTCCGGGCTGCGGTCGATGGCGGCCACGGCGCGGCGCACGAACTCTGGCACCACATGCTCCCACCCCATGTCGGGGCCGTACACGTTGTGCGGGCGGAAGATGGCGACGCGGTCGAAGCCGGTGCGGCCCCAGTTGACGGCCAGAAGCTCCGAGATCAGCTTCGACCCGCCGTAGCTGTAGCGCGGGTTCAGCACGTCCGGCACGACCAGCGGGATGTCCTCCGGGGTCGGCACCATCGGCGGGGTCTGGTAGGCCTCGGAGGAGGAGGCGACGACGAGATCGCCCACCCCGTTCGACCGGCAGGCGTCCAGCACGTTCAGCATGCCGCGCACGCCGACGTCCAGCACCACCTCCGGCTTCTCGTAGAAGTGCTTGGTGCCGTTGACGGCGGCCAGATGCAGAACGCCATCGACGCCGCGCACAGCCCGATCCACCGCGACAGGGTCGCGGATGTCGCCGGACACGAATTCGACCGCGTCCACAGCGTCGCCGAGCCGGCGCGGGTGGCCGCGGGAGTTGTCGTCGAGCACGCGGACGCGGTGCCCGTCGCGCACCAGCCGGCGGACCAGGGCGGCGCCGATGAAGCCGCTGCCCCCGGTCACGAGATAATGTTTCGGCATTGTTCTTTCCTTAGGCGACAGCGTCAGGGGACGCTTCTTCAAGCGACGTTCCTTCAGGCGACGTTCCTTCAGGCGACATTTCTTCAAGCGACATGGGCGAAGCGGGCGGCGCCGTGGCTGCCCAGCGCCACATAGGCCGTGCCCTCGGGCAGGTCCACTTCGCGGCTGTTGAAGTTGTTCCAGAAGTCGTAGATGACCCCCGGCCGGTCCATGCGGCGCGCCAGATCGGGCAGCGGCATGGAGGTGAAGACCGGGTGGTTGTTCAGGATGACGGCGAGGTTGGCGCCCTCCACCGCCTCGGCCATGCTGTTGGCCGGTTCCAGCCCGAAGCCACGGATGTCGTCCGCCGCCACCACCGCGTCGAAGCCGCGCCAGCGCGCCTTGGGGAAGCGGGTGCGCAGCTCCTCGAACAGCGGCTTCGCCATGGTGCCGCGCAAATCATCGGTCGCCGGACGGCCCTTGAAGGCGAGGCCCATCAGGCTGATGGTCGGCTCCTGCGGGAAGCCCTGCATGGAACCGGTCAGCCGCTCCAGGAAGTGCGACACCTCGACCGGCTGGCTTTCGTTGATCCGGCGCCCGGCGGCGGTGATGTCCATGTCCACCCCGAACCCGCGGGCGGATTCGATCAGGATGTGCGGGTCCTTCTCCAGGCAGGGGCCGCCGACCGGGCCGGGCAGCGGAAGCTGCGTGCGCGGGTAGCCCAGCTTGCCCGCCCGCGACACCTCCAGCGCCGACACCTCCATGGCGTTGCACAGCCGGGCGATCTCGTTGGCGAAGGCGAAGGTGACGTCGCGGTAGGTGTTGTCCACCAGCTTGATCATCTCCGCCGTCTCCAGCGTCGAGACCTTGACCGTCGTCGGGGTCAGCATGCCGAAGATCTGGGAGGCGCGGGCCGCCACCTCGACGCTTTCCGCGCCGATGATCTGGGGAAGCTGGTTCAGCTCGACCAGCGCCTGCCCCTCCAGCGTGCGCTCGGGGCAGAAGGCGATGTCGAAGCGCTTGCCGGTGCGGCGCAGGATCGGCGCCACCACCTCGCGGGTCGTCCCCAGCTTCACGGTGGAGCGCAGGATGACGAGGTCGCCGTCGTGGATGCGGTCGGCCACCTGACGGGTCGCCGCCTCGATCATGTCGGTGCGCACGCGGCCGTCGCGGTCCAGCGGGGTGCCGACGGTGATGATGAAGACGGTGCAGTCCCGGCACCCGTCCGGCGTGCGGCCGAAGGTGAAGCGCCCGCGCTCCATCACATGGCGCAGCTTCTCGGCGAGGCCCGGCTCATGGAAATGGGGGACGCCGTGGGCCAGCTTGTCCAGCACCTCGTCCCGGACCTCCACGCCGTGCACCTGGAACCCCGCGTCCGCCATGGCCACGCCCAGCGTCAGCCCGACATAGCCGAGACCGAGCACGCAGACGTTCCGGTCGGGAAAGGACTTTGGGAGCATAGTCTTTCGATCCTGCTTAGTGATTGGAGCATGCATCCAAAGGCGCCGCCATCCGCCACCCGCGCCATGCGCAATCCGAACGTCTTGCAACGCGGCATTGTTCCGGCCATTCGTGGTGGCGTGAACTGGCTATGCCGTTGATCGGGCATTGTTTTGTTCGTGGTACCCCGGACCGGCGGCAAGGGTGCGTCCGGTCGGCGTCCCGCGGGATTCGGGATGAGGCGGGCGGGTCATGCCGCCGCCACGATCAGCCGGCGCAGCCGCGACGGACGCACCAGCCCGGTCAGCAGCGCCGCCAGCGCATAGACCGCGACCAGCACGCTGCCGCCGATCAGCAGCGCGGGCAGCGGGTGCGCGGGGGCCATCAGGTCGGGCAGCGCGTGGGTCAGCCCCATGGTGGCCGCCATGGCGAGTGCTGCGCACAGTACCGCCCGCGCGGCGATTCCGAGATAGAGCTGCCCCACCTCGCGCCGGTGCAGCCAGGCGAGTCCGGCCATGGCGGTCAACTCCGCGACGATAGTGGCGGCGGCGGAGCCCTCGATCCCGTAGCGCGGGATCAGGATCAGGTTCAGCGCCGCGTTGGTCAGGCCGCCGATCAGGATGGCGGTCATGTATCCGGTCTGCCGGTGCCAGACGAGCAGCGGGTTGCCCATCGTCAGATTGATGTGGACGATGGCGACCGCGATCATCAGCAGCCGCAGCGTGTCGGCGGCCGGTGCGTAGGCCGGGCCGAAGACGGTGCCCAGGATGGCCGGCGCCAGGGTGAAGCCGCCCGCCGCGATCAGCGCGCCGATGGACAGGATGGTCGCGGCGTAGTCGCGCATCCGCGCCTGCATCGCCTCGCGGTCGCCATAGGCGGCGGCGAGCTGCGGCATGAAAGCGCTGAGGATGATGTTCCCCGCGGTCAGCGACAGCACCAGCAGTTTGGTCACCGCGGCGTACCAGCCGACCTCCGTCTGCGGGGCCATGAAGCCCAGCATCACCAGATCCAGGTGCGAGAACAGGGCCCAGGCGAAGACGCTGACCGCCATCGGGGCGGAGGTCTTCAGGATGTCCCGCCACTTGGCGAGGTTCACCCGTGGCCGCGGCATCCGGAAATCGCGGCTGAAGCGGGCCAGCATCAGGGCGGCGTTGATGACAAAGGAGATGGCGGTGATGCCGGCGGCGACGGCCAGATCGTCCGGCCCGCGCACCAGCGCCAGCACGGCGACCATGTTGCCGAGCGACGTGCCGATCTCGCGCACCGCGATGACGCTCATCCGCTCCGTCGCCTGATAGACGAAGTCGAGCAACAGCGCGTTGCCCAGCAGCTGCACCGCCTGGACCAGCAGCACCGCCTTGACCAGCGCCGTCTTGTCGAGCTGGAGCACGAACAGGGCGTAGAGCCCGCCGACCAGTACGGCCAGCAGCATCCGCAGCGTCAGCACATGGTCCGCCAAATCGGTGGCCTTTTCCCGGTCGCGGGCGATCTCGCGCACTGCGTAGGTGGAGAGGCCCAGATTCACGAACAGCGCGGCGTAGGCGAGCATGGAGGTACCGAAGCCCAGCACGCCGAAGCCGTCCGGCCCGAGCGCGCGCGCAGTCCAGGCCGTGGTGATCAGCCCGCTCAGCAGCGTGGCTACGCGGGCCAGCCCCAGCGCGCGGATGTTCAGGAATATGCGTCGTCCGGCGGTCATTGGGTCTTTTCGGGTGTGTGGGCGTGTCGTGTCGGAGCCCCCCTCCCGACCTCCCCCCGCTTTGCAGGGGGAGGAGATGAAGCGCTCCCCTGCGAAGCGGGGGAGGGTTGGGGGGGCCCGAAACCGTCGCTTTTCTCAAACGCCGCCGTCAGTTCGCGTAGTAGCGGCGGTAGCCGTGGTAGCGCCCGCTGTCCGGGAACTCGTACTGGGCGTGGCGGCGGATATCGACCTGCGAGAACAGGACGCCGACGACCTCGCCGCCCGCCTCGACGATCTCCTTCAGCCCGGCCATGGCGGTCTCCCGCTTGGTCTTGCCCCAATGCACGATGAAGACCGTCTGGTCGGCCAGCGCCGCCAGCAGCTTGCCCTCCGACACCGCCAGCACTGGCGGGCTGTCCAGGATCACCCGGTCATATTCGAGCGCCAGCCGCGAGATGAGCTGGTGCATCCGGCTGGAGCCCAGCATGTCCTGCGGCAGGGCGGAGCCGCGGCCCGACGCGATGAAATGCAGGCCGGTGCGCGGGTCGGTCTGGATCACCTCGTTCGGCGCGCATTCGCCGGACAGCACCTCGTACAGGCCGTGCCGGTTCTCCAGCCCCAGCATCGGGTGCAGCCCCTTGCGGCGCATGTCGCAGTCCAGGATGATCGTCTTCTGGCCGGCGTTGGCGCAGATCCGTGCGAAGGCCGCGGCGATCGAACTCTTGCCCTCGCCGGGGACGGAGGAGCTGAACAGGATCACCCGCTGGTGGCCGTCCGGGTTGGCGAGCAGCAGCGTGGTGCGCAGGTTCTGCATCGCCTCGGCGAAGGCCGACATCGGCTTGTCGATAGCGTAGGCAGCGGGCGACGTGCCGCGGCGGCGGCGCCCGATGGCCGGGACGATGCCCAGCGAGCGCACGCCGGTTGCCGATTCGAATTGGTGCGGGCTGCGGAAACCGCGCTCCGACTGCTCGCGCAGCATCGCCAGCAGCACGCCGAGCGTGGCCGAGGCGACCAGGGCCAGCAGGACGATCATCTTCTTGTTGGGCTGCGACGGGTTCAGGGGGATCGCCGCCTCCGACACGATGCGGGCGTCGGGCTGCTGGATCTCGGTCTGGCCGGCGATCTCCTGGAAGCGCGTCAGCATCGCCTCGTACATGGTCTGCGAGGTCTCGGCGTCGCGCTCCAGCGTGCGCAGGGTCACGTTGGATTCCTGCTGCTGGTTGCGCTGGGCCTGGAGCTGGTCGAGGTTGGTCTTCAGGGCGGCCTCGCGTCCCCGCTCGACCTCCACCTCGTTGCTCAGGTTCTGGACGATGCGGCCCACGTCGGCCTTGATCTGGCCCTGCAGGTCGCGCAGCTCGCTCTGCAGCGCGGTCAGCGTCGGATGGCGGGCGCCGTACTTGTTGGCGGCGTCGGCGATCTTGCGCTGAAGCTCGACCTCCTGCTGGCGCAGCGCCTGGATCAGGGGGGAGCCGAGCACGTCGCCGATGGCCGACACGCCGCGCGGGCTCTGCGCCAGGGTGGTCACCTCGCGCAGCTTGGCCTCCGCCTCCTGCCGCTTGGTGCGGGCCAGGACGTAGCTGGTGTTCAGCTCGGCCAGCTGCTGGGCGATCAGGGTGGTTTCGCCGTTGGCGTTGGTCAGGCCACTCTCGGCGCGGTACTTCTCCGCCGCCTCGCCGGTCGTCTTGGCCTCGCGGCGCAGCTCGGTGATGCGCTCCTCCAGCCAAGCCGTGGCGCGCTTGGCCGCCTTGAACTTCTCGTCGAGCTGGTCGACGAGGTACATCTCGCCAATGGTGTTGGCGATGAGCGAGGCCTTGCGCGGGTCCTCGCTGTCGAAATCCACGGCGATGACGTAGGACCGGCCCTGCGGGCGCACCGCCAGATTTTCAATGAAGCTGTTGACGACCGAGGTCCGCTCGTTGGCCGTCTTCTCCTCCGGGCTCAGCGCGATCTCGGGTCGGTCGCCGCGGGCGCTGTTCCACCAGGAGTCCGGCACCAGGTTCTTCGGGTTCAGGTAGTAGAACCAGTTGGTCTGCTCGGGCCGCAGCGCCGCGTTGAACTCCGGATCGTTCATCAGGCCGAGCTTGTCCACCACCTTCTCCGCAAAGGCGGGGGATTTCAGGATCGCCACCTCGCTCTGCAGGGCGCCCAGCTCGGTCGAGAGGCCGGAGACGACCTCCTGGTAGTTCATCACTTGGTTCTTGCGGTGCTCCACCATGATCAGGGTCTGGGCGGTGTAGAGCGGCGTCATGCGCAGGGCGACGAGACCCGCGATGCCCGTCCCCAGCACGATCACCGTCCCGATCAGCAGCTTGTGGCGCAGCAGCATGCCGGTGGTGCGGCGCACCGCGCTGGCCGCCGCGGTCGACAGGTCGAACGAGACCGGTGCCGAAACCGGTGCCGCCTGCCGCCGCTGGGGTTGATCCTGAATGTCCTGGGTGGCCAAAGCGGGTTCCTCCTCGCATGCCGAACGGCACCCCGTTCGGGGCGTTACGATTGCCTAGAACGCCATCGACCGTCCGGCCGTTTCATGCTGCCCGGAGGGCATATGGTGGGGAAGACACGCTCATTGGGTACCCTCCCCGGAGACGCCATTGGGTGGACCGGTCCTTTGGGTGGACCGGGGAAGCCCCTTCGCGGATAATGGTCATGGTCGATCGAAGGGGACCGGGCATGCTGCCGCAACATGTTGGAAAGATTGACGCCGACTGGGCGGGCGCGTTCCCGGCGCTGTCCGCCCTGGAACCCGACGCGCGAGCCCTTCTGCGCGCACAGGGGGCGCGGATGGCGGTGCCGCGCGGTACGGTGCTGTTCCGCATCGGCAGCCTGTGCCACAATTTTCTCATGCTGCTGGACGGCACGGTGCGGGTCCAGATGACCGCCGAGACCGGGCGGGAGATCGTCCTCTACCGCGTCGGGGCGGGCGAGACCTGCATCCTGACCACCGCCTGCCTGATGACGCGCGCCGACTACAGCGCCGAAGGGGTGGCGGAGACCGATCTGGAGGCCATCGCGCTTGGGGCCGGCGCCTTCCATGAACTGCTGGCGCGCTCCGCAGTGTTCCGCGATTTCGTGTTCGCCTCCTTCGGCACGCGGCTGCTCGGCATGATGATGCTGGTGGAGGAGGTGGCCTTCGGGCGCATCGACCTGCGGCTGGCCCGTTTCCTGGTCGATCACCGCGACGCGCGCGGCGGGCTGGACACCACCCACCAGACGCTGGCGGTCGAGCTGGGCACGGCGCGCGAGGTGGTCAGCCGCCAGTTGAAGGAGTTCGAGCGGCGCGGCTTGGTGGAGCTGTCGCGCGGCCGCGTCGCGGTGCGCGATCCCGACGCGCTGCTGGCGCTGGAGCGCACGGACGGCGTGTGACGGAGTCACAGACCGGAGGGCGGAAAGGGGCTTGGATGGGCGCACAAACCGCCCACACCGCTCCATAAGGTGCAACCATGCCCGTCAACGTCGGCACCATCGACCGCGCGCTGCGCGCCATCGTCGGCCTCGTCCTGATCGCCCTCGTCTTCGTCGGCCCGCAGACCCCCTGGGGCTGGATCGGCCTCGTCCCGCTGCTGACCGCGGTGGTCGGCTTCTGCCCGGCCTACACCCTGTTCGGTGTCAGGACCTGTTCCGTCAGGAAGTGAGCCGCCGCGCGGCAAAGAAAAAGGCCCCTCTCCGCAAGGACAGGGGCCTCTTTTCGTTTACGGTCCAGCGAGGGGGGCGTCACCCCCGAGGGGCGTGCTTGTTCAGGATGCGCTGCAGGGTGCGGCGGTGCATCTTCAGCCGGCGGGCGGTTTCGGAGACGTTGCGGTCGCACTGTTCGAACACGCGCTGGATGTGCTCCCACCGCACGCGGTCGGCGGACATCGGGTTTTCCGGCGGGGAGGGCAGCGGGCGGCCGTCGGCCAGCAGGGCGGATTCCACGGCGTCGGCGTCCGCCGGCTTCGGCAGATAGTCCACCGCGCCGGCCTTCACCGCGGCCACCGCCGTGGCGATGTTGCCATAGCCGGTCAGCATGACGATGCGGGCGTCGGGGCGGGCGTCGCGCAGGGTCTTGACCACGTCCAGGCCGCTGCCGTCGGCCAGCCGCAGGTCGACCACCGCGAAGGCCGGCGCCGATTCCTGGGCGACGTCGATGCCGAGATGCACGCTGTCCACGGCCACCACGTTGAAACCGCGCTTTTCCATGGCGCGCGCGAGGCGGGTTCGGAACGGCGCGTCGTCGTCGACGATGAGGAGGCTGCGGGTAACGTCACCCGTGAACGTCAGCTTGGCGGTTTCGCCCGTTGGACTCTCGTCCGTGGTCATCGCGCTATCCACCACTAGTCCTCTGGTTCTAAGACACCACGGTCCCAACGTACGACAACTCGCGCGCCGCCGCTACGGTTATTGCTAAAGGCTACAAGGGCACCCGTTTTCTCTAGCAGCGTTTGTGCAATAAAGATTCCCAGCCCCATATGGCCCGACCGCTCGCTTCTTGCGGACAGGTAGGGCTCGCCGATGCGGCTCAGCAGATGGGCGGGATAGCCCGGTCCGTCGTCCATCACCACCACCGTCGCGGACCGGGCATCCCAGGAGGCGGCGACCGTCACCCGCCCATCGGCGAACTGGTGGGCGTTCTGGATGAAGTTGCCCAGGCCATGGATGATCTCCGGGCTGCGGCGGACGATCGGCTCCTCCCCCACGGAGCCGTCGCTGCGCTCGACCGTGAACTGGATATGGCCCAGCCGGTGCGGCGCGCCCGCCGCCTCCACCAGCGCGGTCAGG
The DNA here is from genome assembly GCF_022023855.1 of Azospirillum brasilense. Lineage (NCBI taxonomy): Bacteria > Pseudomonadati > Pseudomonadota > Alphaproteobacteria > Rhodospirillales > Azospirillaceae > Azospirillum > Azospirillum brasilense. The sequence continues at coordinate 632,512 of NZ_CP059449.1, read as the reverse complement.
GGCAGCCGTTCGAACGGGTCGCCGCCGTCGGCCTCGGGCTTGCGGGCCAGCTCCGCCAGGATCTCGCGGCAGCGCATCACCTGGCTTTGCAGCAGGGAGACGTCCTCGGTGTAGGGGCTGTCCGGCGGCATGTCGTGCAGAAGCTCCTTCGCCACCACCGCGATGGTGCCGAGCGGCGACCCCAGCTCGTGCGCCGCGGCGGCGGCCAGGGCGCCCAGCGAGGACAGCCGCTGCTCGCGCGCCAGCGCCACCTGCGAGGCCGACAGGGCGTTGGCGAAGCGCCGCGCCTCCTCGGCCACACGGAAGACGTAGCCGCTGATGAAGCCGGCCGACACCGACAGCGACAGCCAGATACCGAAGGCGTAGAGCGGGGCGACGGATGGCATCGGCTCCGGCCAGGGCAGCGGGAAGTGCCACATCGCCAGCACGGTCAGGCAGACGAGGTTGAGCCCGGTCAGCAGAACCACGCTGTAGCGCGACAGGATCGCCGCGGCCACGGTCATCGGGGCGAGCAGCAGGATGGCGAAGGGGTTGGCGAGGCCGCCGGTCAGATAGAGCAGCAGCGTGAGCTGCAGCATGTCGTAGCCGAGATAGAGCGCGGCGTCCCGGTCGGCCAGCCGCAGCCGCCCGCCGCGCTGGGCCATCGCGACGAGGTTCAGCAGGACCGAGGCCCCGATGGCCGCCAGCACAGGCCCCAGCGGCAGCGGGAAGCCCATGACGAGCTGCACCGTCGCCACGGTGGCGAGTTGCCCGATCACGGCGATCCAGCGGATCAGGATCAGGGTGCGCAGCGTGACGCGTCCGTCCAGGTTGGTCCACTGGGCCGGACCCGGCCGGCCGGCCTGGCTCATGGCGTGGCGAAGGGAGGCGGCGGCGGTTGCGGAACCGACGGTCATGGGGACGGACTTTCCGGCAAGGCCGCTCTTCCCGCGGCGTCACATCGAATGGCTGGGTGCTGTTTTGCCACTCTGGCGTTTGCGCGCCAAGCGGCCATATTCTCCGCCTATGGATCAATGCGCAAAACAGCACGCCATCCGGGCCGTGAATCTGACCAAACGCTACGGCACCGCCCGGTCCGGCGAGGTCACCGCCGTGGACGGCATCTCCTTCACCGTTGCGGCGGGGTCGGTCACTGGGCTTCTCGGCGGCAACGGGGCCGGCAAGACGACGACCATCTCCATGCTGCTCGGGCTGCTGCTGCCGACCTCCGGCACGGTGGAGGTGCTGGGGATGGACATGGTGCGCCATCGCCACGCGGCGCTGCCCCGCATGAACTTCTCCTCGCCCTATGTGGAGCTGCCGCACCGGCTGACCGTGCGGGAGAACCTGACCGTCTACGGCCACCTCTATGGCCTGAAGGGAGTGAAGCGGCGGGTGGAGGAGCTGGCCGAGCATCTGGAGCTGACCCGCTTTCTGGAGCGCCCCTCCGGCGGGCTGTCGGCCGGCCAGAAGACGCGGGTGGCGCTGGCCAAGGCGCTGCTCAACCGGCCGGAGCTTCTGCTGCTGGACGAGCCGACCGCCTCGCTCGACCCTGACACGGCGGACTGGATCCGCACCTATCTGGAGCGCTACCGCATGGAGTCCGGTGCCACCATCCTGCTCGCCTCCCACAACATGCTGGAGGTGGAGCGGATGTGCGACGACGTGCTGATGATGCGCCAGGGGCGGATCGTCGACCGCGGGTCGCCGGCGGGGCTGCTGGCACGCTATGGCCGGACCTCGCTGGAGGACGTGTTCCTCGACATTGCCCGCGACCGCGCCAATGGAGAAGACGCCAGTCGGGACTCCCGGCGGGAGGCCGCCGATGCTGCCGAGTGACGCCGCTGCGATGGTTCACGCCAACCCCGCCTTCTCCCTCCGCCGGGTCGGGGCGATGGTGCTGCGCTACTGGTATCTGCTGCGCGGCTCCTGGCCGCGCTTCCTGGAACTGGCCTACTGGCCGACCATGCAGATGATCCTGTGGGGCTACATCAACCAGTTCATGGCGACCTCCAGCGCCTGGGTGGCGCAGGGGGCCGGGGTGCTGGTCAGCGCGGTGCTGCTGTGGGACGTGCTGTTCCGCGGCCAGCTCGGCGTGTCGGTGTCCTTCCTGGAGGAGATGTGGTCGCGCAACCTCGGCCACCTGTTCGTCAGCCCGCTGCGCCCCGGCGAATGGGTCGCGGCGCTGTTCGGGATGAGCCTGATCCGCACGGTCATCGGCGTGGTGCCGGCGGCGCTGCTGGCGATTCCACTGTTCGGCTATTCGCTGTTCGACCTCGGGCTGCCGCTGGCCGGCTTCTTCGCCAACCTGATCGTCTTCGGCTGGTCGCTGGGGCTGGTCATCGTGGCGCTGATCCTGCGCTACGGCATGGGGGCGGAAGGGCTGGCCTGGATCGTCGTGTTCATGCTGGCCCCGGTGAGCGCCGTCTACTACCCGGTCAGCGTCCTGCCGGGCTGGCTGCAATGGGTGGCGCTGTCGCTGCCCTCCAGCCACGTCTTCGAGGGCATGCGCGCCATCCTATTCGACGGCACGATGCGCTGGGACCATCTGGCCTGGGCGGTGGGGCTGAACGCGCTGTTCATGGGGCTGTGCACGGCGGCTTTCCTCTATTCCTTCCATCAGGCGCGGGTGCGCGGGGCGTTGCTGCAGACCGGGGAATGACAAAAAGCGCCGGCCCTCGCCAGCACCGGTCAGCCGTGCTAGCGTCCCGGCCTCTTCGGACCGACAGCCAGAGCGCCGCCATGACTCCCGTTTCCCCCGCCGCCCCGGTCACCCTCGCCGAGATCGCCGCCGCCCTGGGCGCGGCGCTGGAGGGCGACGGCACCCTGCGCATCGCCCGCGCCGTCCACCCGTCGGAGGCCGAGGGGCCGGAGGATCTGGCGCTCGCCATGGAAAAGGGCATGACGGACCTGCTCGCCGGCGGCAAGGCCGTCGCCGCCGTGGTCGCGGAAGGGGCGGAGGTGCCGGCCAACCTCAAGGGCTGGATCGTCGTCAAGCGCCCGCGCTTCGCCATGGCCGGCCTGACCACAGTCTTCGAAAAGCCGGTCCATGCCGAGCCGGGGGTGCACCCCGCCGCCTTCGTGGCGCCGGAGGCCATCCTGGGGGCGGGCGTGTCGGTCGGTCCCTTCGCCTATGTCGGGCCGAAGGCGGTGCTGGGCGAGGGCGTGATCGTCATGCCCCACGCCACGGTCGGGGCGGAGGCGGTGATCGGCAAGGGCTGCCTGCTCCACCCCGGCGCCCGCATCGGCGAGCGGGTGGTGATGGGCGAGCGCTGCATCATCCACCCCAACGCCGCGGTCGGCAACGACGGCTTCAGCTTCGTGACGCCGGAGCCGGGCAGCGTCGAATCGGCCAAGGCGACGGGCCGGGTGGTCGGCACCAACGTGCTGATCCACCGCGTGAACTCCATCGGCACGGTGATCCTGGGCGACGACGTGGAGGTGGGGGCCGGCGCCACCATCGACCGCGGCACCATCACGGCGACCCGCATCGGCTCCGGCACCAAAATCGACAACCTCGTGCAGATCGGCCACAACGTGCAGATCGGCACCAACTGCATGCTGTGCGGCCATGTCGGCATCGCCGGCAGCACGACCATCGGCGACCGCGTGGTGCTGGCCGGCAAGGTCGGTGTGGCCGACCATGTGAAGATCGGCAACGACGCGGTGGTGGCGGCGAATTCCGGCGTGGGGACGGACATCCCCGCGAAGGCCGTCTACATGGGCTACCCGGCGGTGCCGCGCGACCGCGCTTTCGACCAGTACAAGGGGCTGGCCCGGCTGAAGCGGATGCACGCGGACGTGACCGACCTGAAAAAGCGGGTTGGGGCGCTGGATGGCGGCGGGAAGTCCGAATAAGGGAGCAGTTGCCCCCTCCCTGACCCTCCCCCGCTATCGCAGGGGAGGGGACTAAGCTCCCTCTCCTGCGAAGCGGGGGAGGGAAGGGGCCCGCGGCGAAGCCGTGGGAAGGGTGGGGGCAAGCACGGCCCCTTTCATGTGCTTACTGGAACGCGATCTTCGCGTGATCCCCCGGCTTCGGCGGCTCGCCGGTCACCTTGGCTTTCAGATAGCCGTAGGCGTAGACCATGGTGCTCGACGGGCTGTCCCAGTATTCGGCCTGATCGACGCTGACCTTCAGCAGGGCGAGATCGGGGTCGTCCACCCCCTGCGGGAACCAGGTGGACAGGATGTCCCGCCACAGGAAGCGGATTTTCTCGCGGTCGCGCACCGTCTCCGCCACCCCGGACACCGACACGTAATCCTGTTTGTCGGGATCGGCGTAGGACAGGTTGACGCGCCAATGCGTCTTCAGTTCATGGACCTTCGGTGAGTCGGCCCGCGTAAAGAACCACAAGGTTCCATCGTCGAATCCCGCGTGCGGCAGGGTCGCCATCGGGCGGGAATGCAAAATGCCGTTCTCGTCCAGCGTCGTCATCATGCAGATGCGGACGCCCTTGATCATGCCCCAGAGCTTTTCGGCGGCCTCGCGATCGTCAGCACTTCTTGCCATGGTCTGACCCTCTATTGGTAGCCCAACGGAGTGCGGTCAACGCCCGCGGTCCGAAAAGGTTCCGAGCGCGTTCAGAGCCACCACTGACCAAGAACCGCCCTCGCCGTCGCTGCCGTAATGGTCGATCCGAGACAGCGACAGCGGCGCCACCGCCAACCGCAGAGCCGCCTGAGGCGTCAGGTCGAGGGCGAGCGCCAGCGCCGCGCGGATCGACCCGCCGTGGATCACCGCCACGATGTCGCGCCCGGCGTAGAGGTCGGTCAACCGGGCGACGGCGCCGGCCACCCGCTCCATCACCGCCGCGAAGCTTTCGCCGTCCGGCGGGGCCTCCGCCGCCGGGGCGTTCCAGAATCGGCGGGCCTCCCCGGGATGCAATTCCGCCACGTCGTCGTGGGACAGCCCTTCCCAGCGGCCGAAATCCTGTTCGGCAAGCGCCCGCTCGACCAACGCCATGTCGCTGCCGGGCAGGCGCAGCGCCGCCGCCGTCTGCCGGGTGCGGCGCAGATGCGAGGTTACCCAAACCGCCTGCGGGGGCAGCCGCGCCGCCAGCGCCGCCAGCGCGTCGGAATCGCCGGTGTCGGCGGCGGGATCGCTCCGTCCGTAGATCACGTTTCCCGGATTCGGGACGGGAGCGTGGCGGATGAGCCACCAGCGAGTGTTTTTCATGCAACAGTCGCGGCCAGGGTGAGCAGAACGGCGGCCTCCGCCACCTGCTGGGCGGCGCCGAACACGTCGCCGGTGTGGCCGCCGATCTGCCGCTGTGCCTGCCACGCCACCGCCAGGGCGGCCAGCGTGGCCGGGAGGACCGCGGCAGCAGCCAGCCCCTGCAGCGCCGCCACGGCCACGGCCAGCGCCAGCATGAGCGACAGAGCCACCGTGCCGGGCGACGGCCGTCCCTGCCGGGCGGCGAGACCGTCGGCGCGGGCTGGGTCCATGGATCGGGCGATCACCGCCATGCCGCCGCGCGACAGGGCGCCCGAGGCGAGCAGGGCGGGGATGACGATGCGCGGTTCGGCCAGCGCCGCCAGCGCCGAGGCGCGGACGGCGACCGAGAAGGTGATGGCCAGCACGCCGTAGCTGCCGACCCGGCTGTCCCGCATGATCTCCAGCTTGCGGGCCTTGTCGCGCCCGCCGCCGAAGCCGTCGGCGACGTCGGCCGCCCCATCCTCGTGCAGGGCGCCGGTCAGCCAGACCATGGCGCCCAGCGCCAGCAGCGCCGCCGGCAGCGGCGGCAGATGGGCCGTTGCGGCCAGCCCGTAGACGGAGCCGCCGAACAGACCGACCCCGGCACCGACCAGGGGGAACCAGCCCATGGCACGGGCGTGGGCGTCCTCGGCCAGCGGGCCGGACAGGCGCAGGGGCAACCGCGTCAGGAAGACGACGGCCAGCACCAGATCGGAGGTCCAGCGGGAGAGGGAGGGGGCGGGGGAATCTGCGGACATGGCGCTTCGGAGTACGGCAACCCCAGGCCCGCCGCAACGGATAACAGCCCAGCAACGGATGACAGACCGGACGAGAGGCGCTTTGACAGCGGGTCGGGAATGGTCCAAGGTCGCGCCGCTTTTTTCATCGTTTCCCGATCACACCCTCTGCCGTCAGCGTCAGGACCCTTCGCCATGAGCAACACGCAGCCCGCCATCACCTTCGAGGAAATCCGCGCGCTGGTGCGCAACCTGCCGGGGCCGGACCTCGACGCCGGTACGGCGGCCCTCCAGCGCGAACGGCAGCTCACCAAGCCGGCGGGCGCGCTCGGCCGGTTGGAGGAGATCGCCCAGTGGATGGCGACGTGGCAGGGCCAGCACCCGGCGGAGGTGCGGCGTCCGCGCGTCGCCGTCTTCGCCGGCAACCACGGCGTCGCCGCCCGCGGCGTCTCGGCCTACCCGGCGGCGGTGACCGCCCAGATGGTCCAGAACTTCCAGAGCGGCGGCGCCGCCGTGAACCAGCTCTGCGAGGTGGCCGACGCCGACCTGCGCGTCTACGAGCTGGATCTGGAGACCCCCACCGCCGACTTCACCGAAGGCCCAGCGATGGGCGAGGAGGACTGCTGCCAGGCGATGGCCTACGGCATGATGGCCGTGGAGACGGGCGTCCAGCTTCTGGCGCTCGGCGAGATGGGCATCGGCAACTCCACCGCGGCGGCGGCGCTCTGCCACGCGTTGTTCGGGGGCGAGGCCAAGGACTGGACGGGCCGCGGCACCGGCGTGGACGACGAGGGGCTGGCCCGCAAGATCGCCGCCGTCGAGGCCGGTCTGGCCGCCAACCCGCAGGCCAAGGACGACCCGTTCGAGGCGCTGCGCTGCTTCGGCGGCTATGAGCTGGCGGCCATCGCCGGCGCCATCCTGGCCGCCCGCATGGCGCGGGTGCCGGTGCTGCTCGACGGCTACGCCTGCACGGCGGCGGCGGCGGTGCTGTTCAAGGCCGACCGCCGGGCGCTCGACCATTGCATGGTCGCCCACCGCTCGGTCGAGCCGGGCCACGATCATCTGCTGGCGGCCATCGGCAAGGAGCCGCTGCTCGATCTGGGGATGCGTCTGGGCGAGGGCTCGGGCGCGGCGCTGGCGATCAACATCGTGAAGTCGGCCTGCGCCTGCCACGCCGGCATGGCGACCTTCGCCGACGCGGGCGTCAGCACCCGCGGGGTGTGAGTCGCACTTGCCCCCACCCTAACCCTCCCCCGCTGGGCGGGGGAGGGAACTGCCGCCTCGCATGTTTCTCCCTCCCCCGCCCAGCGGGGGAGGGCCGGGGTGGGGGCAAACGCTGCTACAGCAGCCCGTCGGCGAAGTCGGTGATCAGCGCCGACAGGAACAGGTCGAGCAGGACCAGGACCGCCGCCGCGACGCCGGAGATGTCCAGCGCCGTGCGCATAACGAACCACTGGTAGGTCAGCATCGCCAGCATGATGCCGAACACCAGCCCTTCGGAGATCGGGCCGGGCAGAAGCCCCGTGGCGGCCAGGATCACCACCGGCAGATAGATGCCCATCTGCACGACCGACGACCAGTTGTAGGCGCACAGGAAATCAATGTAGCGGTTCTGCCGGTCGAGCAGCCCGCTCACCCCGTGCATGACCACGGGGAAGGCCGTCCAGCTGATGACATAGGCGATGGCCTCCACCACCACGAGCTGGAACAGCGGCGTGTCCGGCACCTGGCCCCACAGCCGGATCGCCAGCAGCAGCGTCCAGGCCGGGGCGACGATCACCGCGGCGTAGAAGGACTTCCACGCCCCTTCGGGGGTGCGGTCCAGATGCTGCAATCCGGTGGGGTCGAACCGGGCCAGGCGATAGGCGCCGAAGACGGAGGAGGCGACGTCCCGGGCGGTCAGCGGCATGTTGCGGTCACCGGAGGGTGGTGGGAACGGGCGGAGGAAGCCTTGCGTCAACCGATCCGGTCGAAGACGTTTCGCAAAACCTCGCCGTAAATGTCGGTCAGGCGGGTCAGGTCGTCCAGCGCGGTGTGCTCGTCCACCTTGTGCATCGTCTGCCCGACGAGGCCGAACTCCACCACCGGGCAGAAATTCTTGATGAAGCGGGCGTCCGACGTGCCGCCGGTCGTCGAGTATTCGGGACGGCGCCCGGTGACACGCTCCGCTGCTGCGGCGACCAGCTCGGTGAGCGGGCCAGGCGGGGTCAGGAAACTGTCGCCCGACACGAAATGGTCCAGCTCGTAGGAGCCGCCCACCCGGTCGAGCCGCTCGCGCAGCCACGCCAGCAGCGTGTCGGCGGTGTGCAGGTCGTTGAAGCGGATGTTCAGCGTCGCCTTGCCCTGCGCCGGGATGACGTTGTGCGCCGGGTTGCCGACGTCGATAGTCGTCAGCTCCAGGTTCGACGGCTGGAAATGCGGGGTGCCGGCGTCCAGCGGCTCCGCCGTGATGGCTGCCAGCATGCGGGCCAGCCGGGGCAGCGGGTTGTCGGCCAGATGCGGGTAGGCGACGTGCCCCTGCGCGCCGTGGACGGTCAGGAAGGCGGTCATGCTGCCGCGCCGCCCGATCTTGATCATGTCGCCCAGCGCTTTGGGGTTGGTCGGCTCCCCGACCACGCAGGCGTCGAGCTTTTCACCCTTGGCCTGCATCCAGTCCAGCACCTTGCGGGTGCCGTTGATGGCGACCCCCTCCTCGTCCCCGGTGATCAGCAGGCTGATCGAGCCCTTGGGCGCATTGCCCGTTTCTTTGGCCGCCTTCACATGGCGGGCCGCGGCGGCGACGAAGGCGGCGATGGCCCCCTTCATGTCCACCGCACCCCGGCCGTAGAGGCGGCCGTTGTGGATCTCCGCGGCGAAGGGGTCGATGGACCAGCCCTTCAGCTCGCCGGGGGGCACCACGTCGGTGTGCCCGGCGAAGCAGAAGTTCGGCCCCTCCGTGCCCAGACGGGCGTAGAGGTTGTCCACCGGCGCCGTGCCCTCCTCCTCGAACCGCAGGCGGTGGCAGACGAAGCCCAGCGGCGCCAGCGCCGCCTCCAGAACGCCCAGAGCGCCGCCATCCTCGGGCGTCACGCTGGGGCAGCGGATCAGGGCCTGCGCCACCGCGACGGGATCGCAGGGGTCGAAGGAGGGAACGGCGGCGGTGGTCATCGTATGGTCTTCCCCGGCGTCAGTCGCGCAGCAGGTCGTTGATGGAGGTCTTGGCGCGGGTCTGCTCGTCCACGCGCTTCACGATCACGGCGCAATAGAGGCCCGGACCCGGCGTGCCGTCGGGCAGCGGCTTGCCCGGCAGGGTGCCCGGCACCACGACGGAGTAGGCCGGGACGCGGCCGACGAAGACCTCGCCGGTGTTGCGGTCGATGATCTTGGTCGAGGCGCTGATGAAGACGCCCATGGACAGCACGGCGCCGCGCTCCACGATCACGCCCTCGACCACCTCGGAGCGGGCGCCGACGAAGCAGTCGTCCTCGATGATGACCGGGTTGGCCTGGAGCGGCTCGAGCACGCCGCCGATGCCGACGCCGCCGGACAGGTGGACGTTCCGGCCGATCTGCGCGCAGGAACCGACGGTGACCCAGGTGTCCACCATGGTGCCGCTGTCGACATAGGCGCCGACGTTGACGAAGCTGGGCATCAGGATGACGTTCGGCGCGACGTAGGCGGAGCGGCGGACGACCGCGCCCGGAACGGCGCGGAAGCCGGCGGCCTGGAACTGGGCCTCGGACCACCCTTCGAACTTCGGCGGCACCTTGTCGTACCAGGAGGCGCCACCCGGCGCGCCGGGGATCGTCTCGTTGGCGTTCAGGCGGAAGGACAGCAGGACCGCCTTCTTCAACCACTGGTTCACGACCCAGCCGGCGTCTGTCTTCTGCGCGACGCGCAGGTCGCCGGAGTCGAGGCCGGACAGGGCCTCCTCCACGGCGTCGCGGACGGCGCCCTTGGTCGAAACATTCAGGGTGTCGCGGGTTTCCCACGCGGCGTTGACGGCGGATTCGAGGCTGGCGTGGCTCATGGCGGCATTCGCTGGGCTGTCTGTTCGAGGGTTCGGAACATGGGCCGCGCCGCGCCGCCTTGTCAACGTTGCCTTGTTCTCAAAGGGTTCCTACGGGGTGTGTGAGGGGCCTTGCGGTCGCCGCTCAGCCCGCGATCTCCTCCAGCCAGGCCGGCAGGTCGTCCACGGTGTGGTGGATGTGGCTGCCGGTGCCGACTCCGCCCGCGTCGGGGCGGGACCAGTCGGCCTCGCTGCGCACCCAGACCGTCGTCATGCCCAGGGCGTGGGCGGGGACGAGGTTGCGGGCGATGTCCTCCACCATGCAGGCGCGGGCGGGGTCGATGTCGTAATGGTCCACGAGGATGTCGTAGGGCCGCGGGTCGGGCTTGGGCACATAGCCGGCCTCGACGATGCCGAAGGTCGCCTCGAAGCAGCCGTCGATGCCCAGCTGCCGAGTCACGTTCTCGGCGTGGCGGACGGAGCCGTTGGTGTAGATGATCTTGCGCCCCGGCAGCCGGTTGAGCGCGTCCGCCATGCTGGGGCAGGGTGCCACCGGGCTGACGTCGATGTCGTGGACGTAATCCAGGAAGGGCACCGGATCGACGTCGTGCTCCACCATCAGGCCACGCAGCGTCGTCCCGTGCTCCCGGAAGAAGCGCTTCTGCATGACGCGCGCCTCGTCGTAGGTGATGCCGAAATGCCCGGCGATGAAATCGCCGATGCGCCGGTCCACCTGGGCGAACAGGTTGCAGGAGGCGGGATAGAGGGTGTTGTCGAGGTCGAAGATCCAGACCCCGGTGTCGCGGAGGGAAGCCATCATGGCCTGAACAATGGGGCTTCGCCGGTCCGCCCGCAAGCCGCTTCGCCGCATGGCCCGTTTCCGCTCCGGAGTGGAAACGCTTTCAATGAGTGGTTGCGTATGGCAGGTGCCCGGACCGCCTGAAGAAAGATTCGGCGAAGAAACGCATTTTTCCGGTATACTCCGCCCCGCGCAGTCTCAGGTTCGCACCGTGTCCGCAGACCCAATGTCCGAAGTTCCGCCGGCCAACCCGTCCGGCGTCATCCTTACCCCCACGCTCCTGGCCGCATTCCCCGGTCCGGCGATCCGGTTGGATTCCGCTCATGCGGTTGCCGCCGCGAACGCCGCCGCGGACGAGCTGCTGTCCGCCGGCGGACGCTGGCTCGCGGACATCCAGGGGTGGCTGGCGACGTGCAGCGTCGCGCCGGGCCTGCGCTCCCTTCCGGTGGAGTTGCCGCGCGGCGTGATGATCGTCGAATGGGCGGCCACGCCGCTGCCCGACGGGGAAATCCTGCTGCTGGGGCGCGACGCCACGCTGGAGCGGCAGCTCCGCCAGACGCTGATCGAGTCGCGCCGCCGCTACAAGGATCTTGTCGAGGTTTCGAGCGATTTTGCCTGGGAAACAGGCAGCGACGGGCGATTCGTCTTCGTCACGCCCAAGGGCGCGCTGGGCTACAGCTCGGATGCGTTGATTGGTCGCAACCCCAAGGATCTGGCGGTGACCGAGTGGGGCGACCTGCCGTTGCCGTTCGACAGCCGCCGTCCCGTCGATCAGGCGGAGCTGTGGCTGAAGCGGGTTGACGATCTGCCCGCCTGCTTCGTGGTGTCGGCGGTGCCGCTGTTCGGCCCGCAGGGAGAATGGATGGGTGCGCGCGGCGTCTGCCGCGAAACGACGGAGCAGGTGCTGCGTTCCGCCGAGCTGGCACGGGTGCGCAACCGCGAAAAGATGCTCGCCCACATCGTCCACACGTTGCGCGACCAGCTCGACGCCCAGAAGGCGCTGCACGTCGCCGCGGTGGAAACCGCGCGTGCGCTGGGCGCCGACGGCTGCCGCATCTACCGCGCGACGGAAACGGGCGCCCTGCGTCCCGCCGCCGATTTCGCCGCGGAGATCCCGGAGGAACTGCTCTCCGACCTGTCGCGCCCCGTTCTGGAGGAGATCGCCGGCAGCGAGGACCCGCATGAGCTGACCCTGGGGGCGAACCGGCTGTTGGCCGCCCGGACGGAACACCGTCAGGCGGTGAACGGCGCCGTGGTGATCTGGCGCGGTGACGATTCCGATCCGTGGGACGACGAGGACCGGATGCTGCTGTCCGGCGTGGCCGACCACATCGGCATCGCCCACGCGCATCTGGCCTATCAGGAGCGGCTGCGCCGTCTGTCGGAGCGCGACGGGCTGACCGGCCTGTTCAACCGCCGCACCTTCTTCGAGCGGCTGGACGAGGTGCTCGGCCGTTCGGACACAGGGCCGTCCGCGCTGCTCTACGTGGACCTCGACAATTTCAAGGCCGTGAACGACCTGCATGGGCATCAGCAAGGCGACGCCGTGCTGAAGGCCATCGGCGGGCTGCTGACCAACGGCGTCCGGCCCGGCGACCTGCCGGGACGGCTGGGCGGCGACGAGTTCGTCCTGTGGCTGGGTCGCACCGACGAGGAGCAGGCGGTGGCGGTGGCCGAACGGCTGCTGGCCGGGATGGTCGCGCTGCGCCATCTCTCCGCCGGTCCGGACAAGCCGCTGGGCCTGTCCATCGGCGTCGCCGTGCACCGGGTGGGGCGCGAGACCGTGCAGGAGCTGACCGACCGCGCCGACTCGGCGATGTACGACGCCAAGAAGCGCGGGAAAGGCCATTACGCCGTCGCTCCGGCTCCCAAGGGGGAAAGCTCTGTCGTGGCAGAGGCGTCCCTATGACCATCCGCGGCGACCACGCCGATCCCCAGCTTCTCGACCCCGCCGATTACGAGGCGGCCAAGCAGATGGCGCGCAGCGCCGACCCGGCGGTGCGCCGCCGCGTCGCCGCGTCGCCCGAGACCCGGCCGGAGCTGCTCTATTTCCTGGCCGCCGACGCGGCGGCGGAGGTGCGTGAGGCCATCGCCACCAACGCCGGCACGCCGCGGCAGGCGGACCTGATGCTGGCCACCGACCGGGAGGTCGCGGTGCGCGGCGCCCTGGCGCAGAAGGTCGCCCGGCTGCTGCCCGACCTGTCCGCCGACCAGGCGTCGCAGATCGAGCGGCTGACGCTGGAGTGCCTGGAGGCGCTGGCCCGCGACCAGGCGACGGAGGTGCGCGGCATCCTGTCGGAAGCGCTGAAGGAGCTGCCCGGCGCGCCCCACGGCGTCATCAACACGCTGGCTCGCGACGTGGAGCTGTCGGTCTGCGCCCCGGTCCTGCAATTCTCGCCGATCCTGACCGACGAGGATCTGGCCGACATCATCATGCGCGGTCCGGTGGCCGGCGCCCTGTCGGCGATCGCCGGACGCAAGCAGATCTCGGCCTCCGTCGCCGACTCCATCGCGCGGTCCGACGACGAGGCGGCGATGACCGCTCTGCTCGCCAACCCTTCGGCCCAGATCCGCGAGGAGACGCTGGACCGCATCCTCGACCAGGCGCCGCAGCACGAGCCCTGGCACGCCCCGCTGGTCCGCCGGCCGCGCCTGCCCGCCCGTGCCGTTGCGCGTCTGGCGAGCTTCGTCGCCGACAACCTCCTGAAGGTCCTGCGGGAGCGCACCGACCTCGACCCCGCCGCCGCCCGCGCCCTGGCCGAGGGCGTGCGGGCGCGCGTCAACCGCGGGGCCGGAGGCAACGGTGGCGGTGGACCCGGTGTCGCCCGCGGCCTCGTCGATTTCGGGGAGGAGGAGCTTGGCCATCTGCCGGGCGACAAGGACAAGGCGGCCGAACGCCCGTCCGACAAGGCGGCGAGGCTGAACAAGGAAGGCAAGCTGACGGAGAAGCTGCTGGAAGGCGCGCTGGCGGAGGGCGACCGGGCCTTCGTCCTGGCCGGGCTGGGCGAGCTGGCGCAGCTTCCCATGCCGATCATCGACCGCATCATCGGCACCCACGCCCCGCGCGCCGTCACCTCCCTGGTGTGGCGCTGCGGCCTGTCGATGCGCTTCGCCCGGCAGGTGCAATTGCGCATCGCCCAGATTCCGCCAAAAACCGCGCTTATGGCAAAGGAAGGCGTCCTTTACCCGATGTCCGACGACGAGATGCGCTGGCAGCTCGCCTTCTTCGGAGTCGAGGAGAAAGTCTGACGTCGCGCCACCACACGGACCCGTTCATGCGCGCCCTGGCTCTGCTGCTGTTGTTTCTCGGTTTCTCCATACCGGCCTTCGCCGCTCCGCCGCCCGCCTCCCCCGAGGAGCGGGAGGTCGCGGCGGTCTTCGATAGCGCCCGTTCCGCCCTGGCGCAGAAGCGCGGCGCGGCGGTCGTCCCGCTGCTGTCCCGCGCGTCGGTCGACAAGCTGGAGCAGGTGCGCGGCGTCGCCCGCAGCGGCAACGACTCCGGACTCGCCAAGCTGGAGCCGGCGGAGAAGTTCGCCGCCATGGGCTTGCGCCGCTATGTCAGCCCGGCGGACCTGCGCCGCATGTCGCTCGGCGAACTGGCCGATCACGGCATGAAGAACGGCTGGCTCGGCCCCAACGTCATCGGCAGCAGCGGGCTCGGCCCGGTGCGGGTGCGCGGCGACCGCGCCTCCGCCCTGCTGATGGTCGACAACCGCCCGGCCCTGGTTCCCGCCGACTTCGTGCGCGAGGGCGGGGCGTGGAAGATCGACCTGACCGGCGTCTTCAGCTTCGGCAGTCAGATGCTGAAGGGCTTCGCCGCCATGTCGGGCAAGAGCGACGAGGCCTACATCGAGGACATGCTGCAGAAGCTGCCGGCCAAGCCGGCGATGATGCACCGCTGACCGGCCGGATGGGCGCGGCTGTGCTAGCGCGGACAGGCAGGGGATGACGCGTTGCGCGTTACACCTCCTGCGACGGGGTGGGCCGTTGCGCGGAATCCAGGGATTGCGTTAGAGTCGCGCCACACGCACGACGCGTTGGTGCCCCTCATGACCGCTCCGGATGGCTATCCCTTCGCCGCGCTGACCGAAGCGGACGCCGGGTTCTTCCCGTCGGCCAGGAGCGTCGGCGTTCCGCCCGCCATCCCCTACCGGGTTTCCTGTGCCCCCGCTTTCGCAGCGGCGGCGGTCCGTCTGGCCGCCAAGCGCGGAACCGACCTGTCGGCGCTCGCCGCCGCCGCGCTGTTGCTGGCGCCCGACCGGACGCCAGACCCGGGGGCACCGGACGATGGTGCGGAGCGGGCGGTGCTGGACCTGCGGCTGCCGCCCGGCCACAGCGACGCGGCGATCCGCCGGGCGCTGGCGGCGGCGCTGGCGCTGGCCGAACCCGGCTGCCGCCTGATGCCCGCCGAGGAGGCGGGGCGGCTGGAAGGCGCGGTGGAAACGCTGACTTACCGCAACAAGGCGCTGGCCCACGCGCTGGAGCGGGTGTCCTTCCGCCCGCTGGACGGCAAGCTGACCCAGGTGCGCGACGCCGCGCAGATGTTCGGCTTCGTCAATGAATGGTGCTTCGACGAGGACCGGGTGGTGAAGCGCTTCCGCGAACTGGCCCCGGTCTATCACCCGGACACCGGCGTGGTCGCCTGCCGGGACCGCATGGCCCAGCTGATCGACGCGCGCAACCTGCTGATCAACCACGTCCGCACCGCCTACCGCTCTGGTCCCTGGACGCGGCGTCCCTGAAGGCGGCGGCCCTGAGTCCGCGAACGGATCAGGTCCCGGTCATCTCCTCGATCCCGATGGCGTCGGTCAGGCTGGTGCCGTCCAGAACCGTCCCGTCGAGGTCCGCGCCGGTCAGGTCGGTGCCGGTCAGGTCGGCCTCGCTCAGGTTGGCGCCGCGCAAGTCCGCCCCGGCGAGGTTGGCCCCGGACAGGTTGACCTTGCGCAGGTCGGCGTCCTTCAGAACGGCCATACCCATGCGGGCGCGCTGCAGGTTGGCCCGCCAGACGTGGCTGCTCGACCCCTGGATGTGCACGGGGCCGAGCTGCGCCTCGGTCAGGTTGGCGCCGGTCAGGGTCGCCCGCTCGAAGTTGACGCCGCGCAGGTCGGCCTTGGTGAAGTTCACCTTGCGCAGGTCCGACAGCGACAGGTCGGCGATGGCGAGCGAGGTGCCCATCATCGACGCGCCCCGCAGCGTAATGCATTGCAAGATGCCGGCCGACAGGTTGATGCCGTCGAGGTTGCGCCCCGACAGATCGAGCGAGGAGAGGTCGGCGCGCTTGCCGTCCTTGCCGCCGCTGTCGATCCAGGAAACGTGCAGGGTCAGGATGTCGCGCAGGTCATCGTCCGGATTCTCCAGAACCTTCGCCATCACCGCGGCGGACAGGTTGGGCGAGCGGAGCTGGGCCGCGTCCAGGATGGCGCCGATCAGGTTGGCGTTGGTGAAGTTGGCGCGCCCGATGGCGCAGTTGGTCATTACCGCACCGGACAGCCGGGCGCCGGACAGGTTGGCCTCCGACAGGTCGGCGTCGGTCAGGTCGCAGCCCGTCAGGTTGGAGTTCGTCAGGTTCGCGCGCATGAACTTGGTGCCGCGCAGGATCGCGTCGGTCAGGTCGGTCTGCATGACGAAAGCGTTCGCCACCTTGGCCCGCGACAGGTCGGCGCCGCGGATGACCGCCGCCGTCAGTTCCGAGGTCAGGACGGAGTCCTCGAAGTTGTGCGGCATCATCTCGCCCGACGGGCTGTAATGCAGCAGCGTACCGTCGCGCAGGTCCACCTCAACCAGCATGGCTTCCGACAGCACGGCGCCACGCAGGCAGGCGCCGCGCAGGTCGGCGCGGCGCAGGTCGGCCTTCTCCAGGTTCGCCAGCCGCAGGTCGGCGGCGTAGAGGTTCGCGTTGGTCAAATTGGCCCGGGTCAGCCGGGCGCTGAACAGCTTTGCCCCGGACAGGTCGGCGTCGGACAGGTCGATGCCGGACAGGTCCAGATGCGACAGGTCGCGCATCTTCAGGTTCGCGCGCACACCGCCCGGCTGGCTTTTCCGGAAAGCCTGATGCCGGAGCAGGATCGTGTTCAGCTGACTCTGCGTCAGCTTCGTGCGCGGCGTGTTCGTTCCGAAGCCTTGCGCGGGGGGCATCAGGGAAATCCCGGGTTGGAGTCGCGGCACACTGTAAAGGGGAGCCGCGAAGAAAAAGTTAACAATCGCTAACGCTTTATTCAAGTACGCCTCGAATGCGTTCCATCGAGGGCGCTGTTCCCGGGCCGCAAAGCCCCTGGTTGTGTAAGGAAATAGTGGCCCTTCGCGGGGCGTTGCGCAAGAAGGTCCAGCGGGGCGTGGTTGTTGGGTTGTTGACTCCGCCCCCCGCGATGCGTATGGTCCGCCGACCTGCATCCGTCGAGCCATCGACCGGGTACCATCGGCCTGCGTGCCGGGGACCTCCGCCAGTCCGCGAGTTTCGCGCACTGGCTCGTTTGTGCTTGAGCCGATCGTGTTCGAGCGGATGGAGACCGAAACTGAGGACCGCTGACCCATGTTCGATGGCCTGACCGGACGCCTGGGCGACATCTTCGACAAGCTGCGCCGCCGCGGCGCGCTGAGCGAGGAGGACGTCAACGCCGCGCTGCGCGAGGTGCGCGTGGCGTTGCTGGAGGCCGACGTCGCCCTGCCGGTGGTCAAGCAGTTCGTCAACCAGGTCAAGGAACGCGCGATCGGCCAGGAGGTCCTGCGCTCGATCACCCCCGGCCAGCAGGTCATCAAGATCGTCCACGACAACCTCGTGGAGATGCTGGGGCAGGGCGAGGAGATCAACCTCAACGCCGCCGCTCCCGTGCCGATCCTGATGGTCGGCCTGCAGGGCTCGGGCAAGACCACCAGCACCGCCAAGATCGCGCTGCGCCTGAAGAACCGGGACCGCAAGAAGGTCCTGATGGCCTCGCTGGACGTGCGCCGTCCGGCGGCCCAGGAGCAGCTGAAGGTCCTCGGCGAGCAGACCGGCGTCGCCACGCTGCCGATCGTGCCCGGCCAGGACCCCGTCGCCATTGCCCGCCGCGCCATCGAGACCGGCCGGCGCGAAGGCTACGACGTGGTCATGCTCGACACCGCCGGCCGTCTGTCCATCGACGAGGAGTTGATGGCCGAGGTCGCGGCCGTGCGCGACGCGACCAAGCCGGCGGAGACGCTGCTGGTCGCCGACGCCATGACCGGCCAGGACGCGGTGACGGTCGCCACCAACTTCAACGACAAGGTCGGCATCACCGGCATCATGCTGACCCGCGTGGACGGCGACGCCCGCGGCGGTGCCGCCCTGTCGATGCGCCAGATCACCGGCAAGCCGATCAAGCTGCTGGGCATGGGCGAGAAGATCGACGCCCTGGAGGCCTTCCACCCCGACCGCATCGCCGGCCGCATCCTCGGCATGGGCGACGTCGTGTCGCTGGTCGAGAAGGCTGCCGAGAGCATCGACAAGGAAGAGGCCGAGAAGCTCGCCCGCAAGATGGAGAAGGGCCAGGGCTTCGACCTCGACGACATGGCCTCCCAGCTCAAGCAGCTGCGCAAGATGGGCGGCATGTCCGGCCTGATGGGCATGCTGCCGGGCATCGGCAAGATCAAGAACCAGCTCAAGGACGCGAACATCGACGACGGGGTGATCAAGCGCCAGGAGGCGATCATCTCCTCGATGACGAAGAAGGAGCGCAAGCACCCCGAGCTCATCAAGGCGTCGCGCCGCAAGCGCATCGCCGCCGGCTCCGGCACCAGCGTGCAGGAGGTGAACAAGCTGCTCAAGCAGTACGACACCATGCGTGGCATGATGAAGCAGGTGCAGAAGCTGGGGCAGAAGGGGCTGATGCGCCACGGGCTGCAGAGCCTCCTGCCGAAGAATTTCCGGGGACCGAACTGATCCCTGGCGACCGCAACGCGCGATGAGCGCGATCACCTTCAACCGCCTATCAAGCGACTACACCAAGGAAGCGACTGTCCCATGTCCCTGAAGATCCGTCTGGCCCGTGGCGGCGCCAAGAAGCGTCCGTTCTACTCGATCGTCGTCGCCGACGCCCGCAGCCCGCGCGACGGCCGCTTCATCGAGAAGATCGGCACCTACAACCCGATGCTGCCGCGCGAGCACGAGCAGCGCATCGTCCTGGACGCCGAGCGCGCCAAGCATTGGCTGTCGGTCGGCGGCCAGCCGACGGACCGCGTCGCCCTGTTCCTGGCGAACGCCGGCCTGATCGCCAAGCCGGAAATCCGCGAGACTCCGAAGAAGTCCGCCCCGAAGGCCAAGGCGCAGGAGCGTCTGAAGGCCGAGGCCGCCGCCAAGGCCGCTGCCGAGGGCTGATAAAGGGAACGCTCCTCGCCCCCACCCTGACCCTCCCCCGCTGAGCGGGGGATGGGATAAAAGCTCCTTCCCCCGCCCAGCGGGGGAAGGCCGGGATGGGGGCCACGAGCCCGCAAAGCACACGCTCAAGCCATGTCCACAAAAGTCTGCGTCGGCCAATTCGCCGGGGCTCACGGCGTCCGCGGCCTCGTGAAGGTGAAAAGCTTCACCGAGGACGCACAAGCCGTGGCGTCCTACGGCCCCCTCTCGGACGAGCGGGGCGCCCGGCGCTTCGCGCTGACGCTTCAGGGCACCATGAAGGACCTGTTCCTGGTCCGCGTCGATGGCATCGCCACGCGCGAACAGGCGCAGGAGCTGACCGGTGTCCGGCTCTATGTGGACCGTTCCGCCCTGCCCGAGACGGAGGACGAGGACGAGTTCTACCACGCCGACCTGATCGGCCTGCGTGCGGAGCTCGCCGACGGCACCGTCTGGGGCACGGTGAAGGCGCTGTACGACTTCGGAGCCGGTGACGTGCTGGAGATCCGCACGGAATCGGGGCCGCTGGAGATGCTGCCCTTCACCCGCGCCTGCGTTCCGGTGGTCGATGTGAAGGGAGGCCGCGTCGTGGTCGATCTTCCCGCCGTCATCGAAGCGCGCGAAGGCGAGGCGGAAAAGGACGGAGAGGACGCGCCGGACGGCGCGGATGACGCTGAAGACGACGTTGAAAACAAGGGAACCCGCCCGTGAATCACGGCGCTTCCGGTTCTCTTGTCTGGACGGCCAAGGTTCTGACGCTGTTCCCGGAGATGTTTCCGGGTCCGCTGGGGCTCAGCCTTGCGGGAAAGGCGCTGGAAAATGGAGTCTGGGCGTTGGAATCAGTGGACATTCGCTCGTTCGCGCGCGATAAACACCGCTCCGTCGACGACACCCCCTTCGGCGGAGGGGCCGGCATGGTCATGCGGCCCGACGTGCTGGACGCGGCTCTGACCGCGACGGCGGGTCCTCCGGGCACTCCTGGACGCGGACGGGCGATCTACCTGTCGCCTCGCGGACGGGTGCTCGACCAGGAGCTGGTCAAGGAGCTGGCGGCCACCCCGGTGGTCACCCTGCTCTGCGGCCGGTACGAAGGGGTGGATGAGCGGGTGCTGGACGCGCACGGCCTTGAGGAGGTCAGCCTCGGGGATTTCGTGCTGTCCGGCGGCGAGACCGCCGCCCTGTGCCTGATCGACGCCGTGGTGCGCTTGCTCCCCGGTGTCATGGGCAATGCGGAGACGGCGGGCGAGGAAAGTTTCGAACGGGGGTTGCTCGAATACCCCCACTACACCCGGCCCGCGGTCTGGACCGACGGGCAGGGTGTGGAACGGTCGGTTCCGGACATCCTGTTGTCCGGCCACCACGAGAAGGTTCGCGCCTGGCGGCTCGCCGAGGCGGAGCGGATCACCCAGGCCCGGCGACCGGACCTGTGGGACCGCTACGAGGCGGGCAGGAAGGCCGAGGGTCAGATTGGGAAACGGGGTCGCCGGCGCGGCCCGAAACCAGAGTGACGGTCCGCCGCGAGGCGCACCGATGGAAAGGGGTAGTGTCATGAACCTGTTGCAGCAGCTCGAGCAGGAGCAGATCGAGAAGGCCCTCGGCGGCAAGACCATTCCCGTGTTCTCGCCGGGCGACACCGTCCGCGTGAACGTGAAGGTGGTCGAGGGCACGCGCGAGCGTGTCCAGGCTTACGAGGGCGTCGTGATCGCCCGCCGGAACGCCGGCGTGAATTCGTCCTTCACCGTCCGCAAGATCAGCTACGGCGAGGGTGTGGAGCGCGTGTTCCCGCTCTACTCCCCGCGTCTGGAGTCGATCGAGCTGGTCCGCAAGGGCGCCGTCCGCCGCGCCAAGCTGTACTATCTGCGCGACCGTCGCGGCAAGTCGGCCCGTATCGCCGAGCGCACGACCGGCCGCGGCATGAACAACACGAAGGCCGCCGCGGAGTAATCCGGCGCCCTTTCGTTCGGTACGCCTGAACCAGCACCCGCCCGGAGCGATCCGGGCGGGTGTTTGGCGTTGGGGTAGTGATGGCGGGGACGTGGTTGCGTCGATGCCCCCCTCCCGACCTCCCCCCGCTTTGCAGGGGGAGGAGATTTAAGCCCTCCCCTGCGTCAGCGGGGGAGGGTTGGGTGGGGGCCCAGTGCAGCCGCTCCTCCTACCGCGCCCGCATCGTCGTCAGGATCCCCGCGCCGATCAGCGCCACGGCGATCAGCACGCCGGCCGTGAGCGGCTCGCCCATGAAGACCGCGCTCAGCAGCAGGGCGGTGACGGGGACGAGGCAGATGATCTGCCCGGCCTGGGCGGCCGGCATGGCGGTCAGCGACTTCGCCCACCACCAGAAGCACAGCCCCGTGGCGATCACCCAGTTGAACGCCAGGACGGTGCCCAGCGCGGGCGTCCAATGGATCGGCCGGGCGTGCTCCGCCGCCAGGGCCAGCGGCGCAGTCGCCACGGCGCTGACGGCAATCTGCCAGAAGGTCTGGGTCCAGAAGGGCGTGCGCCAGCCGCCGCGCCGACGGCGGTAGAGGGTGGCGCCGAGCGCCCAGCTCAGCGCGCAGGCGAGCAGCAGCCCGTTGCCGAGCAGCACCGCCGGGTCGCTCCAGTCCATCAGCGCCGGGTTGAAGAAGACGAGGACGCCGGCGAAGGTCAGCAACGCGCCGATCACCCGCCCACGCGTGAAGCGCTCCCCGGCCAGCAGGACGCCCAGCGGCAACGCCCACATCTGCATGGTGTAGGCCAGCACCGCGGCCCGTCCCGGCGGCACCACCCGCAGCGCAATGGAGCTGAGGTCCAGCATGCCGGCGATCTGCAGCAGCCCGACCAGGGCCAGCG
Source organism: Azospirillum brasilense (assembly GCF_022023855.1). NCBI lineage: Bacteria > Pseudomonadati > Pseudomonadota > Alphaproteobacteria > Rhodospirillales > Azospirillaceae > Azospirillum > Azospirillum brasilense. Next base: position 610,636 of record NZ_CP059449.1, on the reverse strand, counting down.
GCCAACGCTCTCCCGGCGGCGGCAGGAGGGGAAAGCGCAGCACCCGCGACAGCAGGGCCAGCACCGCCGCCGCCCCGGCGAAACGGAGAAAGCAGAAGGTCAGCGGCCCGATGTCGGACAGGGCCAGCTTCATCAGGGGCCAGTTGGCTCCCCAGAACAACACGATTCCCGCAAGCTGCGCGTAGACCACGGTGCCCGGACCGCCCACGGGTCCCTGGCCGGCCGCGGCGCGTGGCATGGCCTGATCCGCCATGAGTCCTCCCAACCCTGAATTTTGCCGCATCCTACGGCGCGGGTGGGGGCGGGAGGTCTGCGTTCCCGGTGCGGCAGCCCCGCGAGGGGGGCCGTTACGGCGTGCCGCCGGTGGAGAAGCCGGTGAGGACCTGGATGCCGAACCAGCCGCCGATGGCGAACAGCACCAGAAGGATCATGGTGGTGGCGATGGCGATGTTGGTCTGGCGGATGCGCCGGCAGTTCGGGCAGCCGGGAAGCTCGGCGGGATAAGGCCGTTCGCAGCGTTCACAGCGGACAGTGGGGTCCGTCACGGGATGACCCTTCATCGAATGGGGCAATGGAGATCGGTGGGCGGACGCTACCATAAGGAGCGCCTTCCCCGCCAGCCGATGGGCAGCGCGGGGGAGCGGCGATTTTTCGCTGCGGGATGCCGGGTGCTTTCCACAGGCTCGGCCTTGTCCTGGTTGAAAGAGACGGCTATTGTGCGGCCCTCTTACCGCACGCTTCGTTCGTCCGGTCTGTGGTTTGCGAGAGAGAATTGCCGCGAGAGAGAGTTGCTATGTCCAAGCCGCGCACCCTGTTCGACAAGATTTGGGACAGCCACGTCGTTCACCGTCAGGACGACGGCACCTGCATCCTCTACATCGACCGCCATCTGGTCCATGAAGTGACCAGCCCGCAGGCGTTCGAGGGGCTGCGGCTTGCCGGCCGTCCGGTGCGCCGTCCGGAAGCGACCCTCGCCGTTCCCGACCACAACGTGCCGACCACCGACCGCTCCAAGGGCATCGTCGAGGAGGAAAGCCGCATCCAGGTCGAGACGCTGGACAAGAACGCGCGCGACTTCGGCGTCCGCTACTTCCCGATGGACGACGTCCGCCAGGGCATCGTGCACATCGTCGGTCCGGAGCAGGGCTTCACGCTGCCCGGCGCCACCATCGTCTGCGGCGACAGCCACACCGCCACCCACGGCGCCTTCGGCGCGCTTGCCTTCGGCATCGGCACGTCGGAGGTGGAGCATGTGCTGGCCACCCAGACCCTGCTGCAGAAGCCGGCCAAGAACATGCTGGTCCGCGTCGACGGCGAGCTGCCGGAGGGCGTGACCGCCAAGGACATCGTGCTGGCGATCATCGGCCGGATCGGCACCGCCGGCGGCACCGGCCACGTCATCGAGTTCGCCGGCGACGCCATCCGCGGCCTGTCGATGGAAGGCCGCATGACCGTCTGCAACATGGCCATCGAGGGCGGCGCCCGCGCCGGCCTGATCGCCCCGGACGAGAAGACCTTCGCGTATGTGATGGGCCGCGCCCTGGCTCCGAAGGCCGGCGCCTGGGAGCAGGCGGTGGAATACTGGAAGACGCTGCCGTCGGACGAGGGCGCGGTCTACGACACCACTGTCGTTCTGAACGCCGCCGACATCGTTCCGCAGGTCACCTGGGGCACCAGCCCGGAGGACGTGCTGCCGATCACCGCGACCGTGCCGAACCCGGCCGACGTGGCCGACGCCGGCAAGCGCGCCGCCGTCGAGCGCTCGCTGGCCTACATGGGCCTGGAGCCCGGCCAGAAGCTGACCGACGTGAAGGTGGACACCGTCTTCATCGGCTCCTGCACCAACGGCCGCATCGAGGATCTGCGCGCCGCCGCGGTGATCGCCCAGGGCCGCAAGGTCGCCGAGGGCGTGCGCGCCCTGGTCGTCCCCGGCTCGGGCCTCGTCAAGGAGCAGGCGGAGGAAGAGGGTCTGGACAAGATCTTCACCGAGGCCGGTTTCGAGTGGCGGGAGCCGGGCTGTTCCATGTGCCTCGCCATGAACGCCGACCGCCTGTCGCCGGGCGAGCGCAGCGCCTCGACCTCCAACCGCAACTTCGAGGGCCGTCAGGGCCGCGGCGGGCGCACCCACTTGCTCAGCCCGGCCATGGCCGCCGCGGCGGCGGTGACCGGGCACCTGACCGACGTGCGCAGCCTGTAAGCTCTCACGGTCCGCTGTGACGCCCGGAGCGGGGATGGCCTTCCAGCCGTCCCCGCTTCGTCCTTTTCGGGGCATCCTCCGCTGTCGCGCGCCGAACGCCTCATTGACCTGATCCAGTGCCTGCGGCGCCATCGCCGGCCGGTCAGCGGGCATGTCCTCGCCGACGAACTCGGCGTCAGCCTGCGCACGATCTACCGCGACGTCGCCACCCTCCAGGCCCAAGGCGCCCGCATCGACGGCGAGCCGGGCGTCGGCTATCTCCTCCAGCCCGGTTTCCTGCTGCCGCCGCTGATGTTCGCGGAGGAGGAGATCGAGGCGCTCGCCCTCGGCATCCGCTGGGTCGCCGACCGGGCGGATGGCGCGCTGGGGGCGGCGGCGCAGAACGCGCTTGCCAAGATCGCGGCGGTGTTGCCGCCGGATCTGCGCGACCGGATGGACGCCTCCGCGCTGCTCGTCGGGCCGGGGGAGCCGATCGTCGGGGACGGCGTCGACCTCGCCGTCGTCCGGCGGGCCATCCGCGGCGAGCGCAAGCTGTCCATCGCCTACCGCGACCGCGACGGGGCCGCCAGCGAGCGCGTCGTCTGGCCCTTCGCGCTCGGCTTCTTCGACCGGCTGCGCGTCATGGTCGCGTGGTGCGAACTGCGCGGGGCGATCCGCCATTTCCGCGCCGACCGCATCGTCACCGTGACGGCGCTGGAAGCCCGCTACCCGCGGCGGCGGCAGGCGTTGCTCAAGGAGTGGCGCGAGGCTGAGGGCATCCCGGCGCGGTGAGCGCCCCCGCGCACGACTGCTGACAGAAACTGTCAGTGTGTTGGCCTAGCTTGGTCTTCGCCGGACGGGATCGCCCGTGCCGGGGACCAGCGAGGAAACCAGCCCATGTTCAGCGCCAACATCATCCTCCTCTATGTGGACAGCCCGACCGCCAGCGCCGCCTTCTACGCCGATCTGACCGGCAAGCCGCCGGTCGAGGCGTCGCCCACCTTCGCCATGTTCGCTCTGGACTCCGGCGTCATGCTGGGGCTGTGGTCGCGCCACACGGTGCAGCCGGCGGCCTCCACGGGACCGCTCGGCGGCAGTGGCGAGATCGGCTTCCGGGTGGCCGGTGCCGAGGCGGTGCAGGCCCTTCACGACGACTGGGTGCGGCGCGGCCTGACCATCGCCCAGCCGCCGACCGCCATGGATTTCGGCCACACCTTCGTCGCGCTGGACCCGGACGGGCACCGCCTGCGCGTCTTCGCCCCGATGGAAGCGTGAGGTCCGCCATGGATCGGACCACCGCCGGCCGCAGCTGGATCGCCGTCGCCTCCGCCGAGCATGTCCGGCGGGGGCGGGCGGAGGGCTTCATGCAGGTCTGCCACGGCAAGGCGGCGCCGCTGCGCCGCATCCGCCCGGGGGACCGCGTCGCCTATTACTCGCCGACCGAGCGTTTCCAGGGAAAGGACCGCCTGCAGTCCTTCACCGCCGTAGGGATCGTGCGGGATGGTGCCCCTTACCCGTTCGACATGGGCGGGGGCTTCATTCCCTTCCGCCGCGACGTGCGGTGGCTGGACGGGCGGGAGGCGCCGATCCAGCCCCTGCTCGACCGGCTGGACTTCTCCGCCGGTGTGCGGAACTGGGGCTATCCGTTCCGCTTCGGGCTGTTCACGGTCACCGACCGCGACCTGGACACCATCGCCGCGGCCATGGGGGCGGACCTTCCCTGACCGGTCCCCGCCACCGGGGGGCTCTCAATCCCCCCGCCCGCGGCGGCGGCCCATCAGCCCGTCCGGGCGGTAGATCAGGAAGAGGGTGAGCAGGCCGAAGGCCACGATGTCCTTGTAGGCGATGGCGAAATAGGCCGACCAGAAGGTCTCGACCAGCCCCAGCAGGGCGCCGCCCAGCATGGCGCCGGGGACCGACCCGATGCCGCCGACCACCGCGGCGGCCAGCGCCTTGAAGCCCACCAGATAGCCCGTGTAGAAGTTCACCCCACCGTAATAGAGCGCGATCACCGCCCCCGCCGCCGCGGCGAGCGCGCCGCCCACCGCGAAGGTGGTGGCGACGGTGCGGTCCACGTCCACCCCGACCAGCTCCGCCGCCCCGACATCGTCGGCGCAGGCGCGGTGGGCGCGGCCGTAGGCGGTGCGCTGCATGATCGCCCAGAGCAGGGCGTAGAGCCCGCCGGTCATCAGAAGGATCACCGCCTGCGAGGTCAGGGCGGTAACGGTGAAGGCGCCGTCGCTGAGCAGCTCGTGCCGGTCGGCCAGGAACTGGGCGGGCCACCAGTCGCGGGCGCCGTGCAGAAGCCGCATCCCCTCCTGATAGGCGATGGACAGGCCGACGGCGGCGATCAGCGGCGTGTGGTTGTGGGTGCGGCGCAGGCGGCGGAACACCAGCCGGTCCATGGTCCAGCCCTGGACGGCGGTGAAGGCCATCACCGTGGCGAAGACTCCCAGCACCGCCAGCGGCAGGCTGCCCAGCCCGGCCATGCCCAGAGCCGCCGCCCCCATGGCGGTCAGCATGGCACCGATCATGGTCAGTTCGCCCATGGCGAGGTTGATCTGCCCCAGGATGCCGTAAACCAGCGTGTAGCCCAGCGCCAGCAGCCCGTAGACGCAGGCCACCGTGGCCGCGTTGATGAGCTGTTGCAGGAAGAAGAGCAGCGGCGCCCAGTCCGTCCGCGGCCCCGGCTCCGGTCTGCTCGACTCGGGCGGCAGGCCTAGGCGGGCGGCGGGCAGGCCGGCCCAGATGCGCAGCATGATGAGTTGCATGGGCCGCAGCCGCCCCATGCGGTCGGTCGCCACCGCCACCAGCTCGTGCCGGCGCGAGTCGAAGAAGCGTCCGCCGAAGCGGCAGGCGATCCAGTGGGTGCCGGTCTCCGCGCCGCCGTTGCCCGAGCGGTAAGTCAGGCGCAAGGCCGGCTCGTCGCCGCCCAGCGCTTGCGTGTCCAGGATGGTGACGGGTCCGGAGTCGAAGGCGGGGATCAACTTGCCGCACAGCGCGGCCTGATCGCCGTCCACACCGCAGCCGGTCAGCAGCAGGGCGGCGATGAGCAGCAGGAACGGTGGGAGCAGGCGCGGCGGATGACGGTGCACGGCGACGGAAACCCGGCCGGTTGTGCTTCGCCTGAGAGTCTATCGGCAATTGGCAACGAGCGCCAGACGCCGCCTTGGGAGTGTCAGTAGCGGGCGCCGACGAAATACAGCCCATCCGGCGGGGCGGTCGGCCCGGCGGCGGAGCGGTTGCGGGCCTCCAGCGCGCGGCGCAGGTCGTCGGCGCTCCACTTGCCGGCCCCGACCAGCTCCAGCGTGCCCACCATGTTGCGCACCTGATGGTGCAGGAAGGAGCGGGCGGCGGCGTGCACCCGGACCTCGTCGCCGACCCGCTCGACGGCCAGCCGCTCCAGCGTCTTGACCGGGGAGTTGGCCTGGCAGAGCGCGGCGCGGAAGCTGGTGAAGTCGTGCCGGCCGACCAGGACCTGCGCGGCCGCGTGCATCGCCTCGGCGTCCAGAGGGCGCATGACGTGCCAGGCGCGGCCCGTCTCCAGGGCCAGCGGGGCGCGGCGGTTGACGATGCGGAAGACGTAGCTGCGCCCCAGGCAGGTCATGCGGGCGTGGAACTCCTCCGGCACCGCCTCGGCCAGCAGGACGGCCACGGGGGCGGGCCTCAGGTGGAAGTTCAGCGCGTCGCGCAGCTTCAGCCCGGTGAAGGGCTTTTCCAGATCGAAATGGCAGACCTGCCCCAGCGCGTGCACCCCGGCGTCCGTCCGTCCGGAGGTGTGGACGCGCACGGTCTCGCCCGACAGGCGCTCGATCGCCTCCTCCAGCGTCTGCTGGACGGAGGGGCCGTTGTCCTGCCGCTGCCAGCCGACGAAGGGCCGGCCGTCATATTCGAGGGTCAGTTTCCAGCGCTGCATGCGGCGTCGCCGAGACGGGTGCCGACGGGAAGGGCGAAGCCGCGCAGGAGGGCGGCGCCATCCACCGGGGCCTTGCCGGGCCGCTGCACCAGGGTGAGGCGTACGGCGCCGTCGGAGCAGGCGATGGTCAGGCGGTCGTCCAGCAGCGTGCCGGGCGCCGCCTTGCGGGCATCAGGCGTCGGGGCGGGCGCGGGCTCCGCCTTCAGCACCTTGATCCGCTCCACCCCGCCCGTCGGCGTCGGGGCGTCGAACCAGCAGCCGGGCCAGGGGGTGAGGGCGCGGACCTGCCGCTCCACATAGGCGGCGTCGCGCGTCCAGTCGAGCCGGCCATCCTCGCGCGTCAGCTTGGCGGCGTAGGTCACGCCGGCCTCCGGCTGCGGCTCTGCGGTCAGGCGGCCTTCGGCGAGGCCGCCGAGCGCCTCCACGATCAGGCGGGCGCCCATCTCGGCCAGCGCGTCGTGCAGGCTGCTGGCGGTGGTCCCGGCGGTGATCGGCACCGCGTCCTTCAGCAGCATGGCTCCGGTGTCGAGCCCGATGTCCATCTGCATGATGGTGATGCCGGTCTCGGCGTCGCCGGCCAGGATCGAACGCTGGATCGGGGCGGCGCCGCGCCAGCGCGGCAGCAGGGAGCCGTGCACGTTCAGGCAGCCCAGCCGCGGCGCGTCGAGGATCGGCTGCGGCAGGATCAGACCGTAGGCGGCGACCACCGCGGCGTCGGCCTTCAACTCGGCGAACTCCGCCTGGGCCTCGGCGTTGCGCAGCGACTTGGGCGTGCGCACGGGGATGCCGTGCTCCTCGGCGAAGCGGTGGACCGGGGATTTCTGGACCTGCTGCCCGCGCCCAGCGGGGCGGGGCGGCTGGCTGTAGACGCAGACCACCTCGTGCCCGGCATCGGCCAGGGCGCGCAGGCTGGGCACGGCGAAATCCGGCGTGCCCATGAAAACGAGGCGGAGCGGCGTCATGAAGAGTCGTCCAACGTCAGAAGGTTAGGCGCGCTGCATCTTCTGGACTTTGCGCAGGATCATGTTGCGCTTCAGCATCGACAGGTAGTCGACGAACAGCACGCCGTTCAGATGGTCGATCTCGTGCTGGATGCAGGTCGCCAGCATGCCGTCGGCTTCGATCTCGCGCATCTCGTTGGTCTCGTCCAGGTAACGGACGCGGACCGAGGAGGGGCGGGTGACCTCGGCGTACTGGTCGGGCACCGACAGGCATCCCTCCTCGCACACCGACGTCTCGTCCGATTTCCAGACGATTTCCGGGTTGGCGAGGCGGATAGGGTTCGGCTTCTCGTCCTTGTCGTGCACGTCCACGACGATCACCCGCTCCAGGATGCCGATCTGCGGCGCGGCGAGGCCGATGCCCTTCGCGGCGTACATGGTCTCGACCATGTCGTCCATCAGCTTGGCGATGCGGGCGTCGACCTTTTCGACGGGCTTCGCCTTCTGCTTCAGGACGGGGTGCGGGGCGACGAGGATATCGAGAACGGCCATGGGAACTCAGCAACGGTGCGTGGAGGTGCGACAATCCGTCAAAATATGGGGGGCGGGCCACGAGGTCAAGGAAGGCGCAAGGCACAACCCGCGGCGACCCGCCGATCCCATCGGGACGGCCGCGCCTCAGAGGGGCGAGCGGGTGATCGACTTGATGGGGCCGCGGGGATTGCCGGACATCTCGGCGATCTTGCGGTCCTGCTCCTCGATGAAGCCGCGGGCCGGCTCGTCGCCGTCCAGGCCGCCGACCAGCGTGCCGGGAACCTTGCGGTTGGAGGTGCGGGCGCCGTCTTCGTACAGAACGTCGAACAGCACGTAGGCGCTGTCTACCGGCTGCTTCTTCTTGGTCTTGGCCATGGGGGGAAACTCCGAACGTCAGGGGGGTGCTTGTAGAGGAAAAGCGCGCAACGGAAAAGGGCACCGGTTTCCCGGTGCCCCCTCCGATGCCGTGCCGTGAGACGTGGCTCAGACGGCCTTCAGGTTCTCCGCCGAGGTCTTGCCGCGCTTCGGATCGCGCTGCTCCTCGTAGGACACCTTCTGGCCTTCGTTCAGGCTGCGCAGACCCGCGCGCTCAACCGCGGAGATGTGGACGAAAACGTCCGCACCACCGTTGTCCGGCTGAATGAAGCCATAACCCTTGGTGCTGTTGAACCACTTGACGGTACCGACGGGCATGATTGCTCTCCGATTAGTATGAAAGGCGCCGCATCGGCCGGTGCGGCGCATCAGACTGTGTCCAGGCATAGCGACGATCTGGGCACCCGAAGGCGTAGCAGGCCGGCAGTCCGAAGCAGAATGACAGGAGGGAAATTGGGACCGCTCCCCTCCTTTGCAAGGCGAAACAAGACGGGCAAATCTGGGTTGCAGACTTCGGTCCTAAGCCCTGGCTGCCGCTCGCAGCTCGGCCGCGCGAAGCTCCGGCGCTTGGAGCGGGCGCGGGGCGTGGTCCAGCGGTTCCAGCAGGGGGATCTCCTCGGCGCTGTCCGGGGTGGCGTGCAGGTCCCGGAAACGGCGGGCGGTGACCAGGACGCGGGACTCCAGGCTGCCGACCGCCCCATTGTAGCTGCCCACGGCCTTTTCGAGCTGCCCGCCCAACCGCTCCATGTGGCCGCCCAGGTCGTGCAGGCGCTTGTAAAGCTCGGCGCCCAAGGCGCTGATCTCGCGGGCGCTGTCGGTCAGCCGCTCCTGCCGCCAGCCATAGGCGACGGCGCGCAGCAGCGCGATCAGCGTCGTCGGGGTGGCGAGGATCACGCGGTGGTCGATGCCCGCCTCGATCAGCGCCGGGTCATGCTCCAGAGCCGCGGAGAAGAAGTTCTCGCCGGGCAGGAACAGCACGACGAATTCCGGGGAATCCGCGAACTGGTCCCAATAGGCCTTGGTGCCGAGCTGCTTCATATGCTCGCGCACGTGGCGGGCGTGGCGCGACAACCCGTCGCGGCGGGCGCCGTCGTCGGCGGCCTGCACCCCGTCGAGATAGCCCTCCAGCGGCGTCTTGGCGTCCACCACGATGGTCTTGCCGCCGGGCAGCTTGACCACGAGGTCGGGGCGCAGCCGCCCGCCGGCGGCCTCCACGCTCATCTGCTCCACGAAGTCGCAATGGTCGAGCATGCCCGCCATCTCGCAGACCCGGCGGAGCTGGATCTCGCCCCAGCGCCCGCGGGCCACCGGGCTGCGCAGGGCGCGGACGAGGTTGCCGGTCTCGGCGCGGAGCTGGGCCTGGGTCTCCACCAGCGACAGCACCTGCTGCTTCAGCCCCTCGTAGGCGCCGGCGCGGCTGCGCTCCATCTCCTGGATCTGGCCGTCCATGCGTTCCAGCGACTGGCGGACCGGGGCGACGATGTCGGCGATGGCGGTCTGACGCTTTTCCAGGTCGCCGCGCGCCTGCTCCTGGAAGGTCGTCAGCGTTTCCTTGGCGAGGTCGAGGAAGCTCTGGTTGTTGGAGCGCAGGGCCTCCGCGGACAGGGCCTTGAAGCTGTCGGACAGGGTGGCCTGCGCGCGCTCCAGAAGGGCCAGCTTCTCCGCCGCCGACGCGCGCTCGCGGGCCAGCGTGGTGGACAGCTCCGCCTGCCGTTCGCGGGCGGCGGACAGCTCGCCGGTCAGCCGGGTGATCTGGTGGTCGCGGGCCTCCACCTCTTCCCGCAGGTCGCCTTCGATTCGCTCGGCGACGTCGAGCCGGGTGACCAGCTCGGCGTGGATGGCGGCGGCCTCCGCCTCGGCGCGTGCGGCGTAGAGGCGCACGATCATGCCCGCCAGGATCGCCCCGAGAAGGGCGCCGGCAAGACCGCCGAGAGCCACCGACTGTGCGTCGAACGCGAACTGCATGAAATTCCCCGAAGATCGCTGCAAATGCCGAGACCACAGGCGAGACTACAGGAACGAATCAGGAAAGAGAACGGGCAATGAACAAAGAAGAACCCTCCCTGCGGCTCCGTTCTGCCTGCGATGCGGGTCGGTGAAGCGGGCTTGCCCGCCGTCGCCGTCTGCGCCATATCCGACGGATGCCCGACGATCCGTCCTCCCCCTCCGGTTTCCCTCCCGGCCCCCTCAAGGGCCCCCGCGTCCGCACCATTCCGCCCGGCGAGGATCGCGAGCGGCTGACCTGTCCGGATTGCGGCTACATCGCCTACCAGAACCCGCTGATCGTCGTCGGGTCGGTGGCGACCTGGGAGGACCGCATCCTGCTGTGCCGCCGCGCCATCGAACCGCGCAAGGGCTATTGGACGCTGCCCGCCGGCTTCATGGAGGAGCGAGAAAGCACCATGGAGGGCGCCGCCCGCGAGGCGTGGGAGGAGGCGCGGGCCAGGATCGCCATCGACTCGCTGCTGGCCGTCTACGACATCCCACGCATCAGTCAGGTGCAGCTCATTTTCCGCGCCCGCCTGCTGTCGCCGGACGTGTCCGCCGGGCCGGAGAGCCAGGAGGTCGGGCTGTTCCGCTGGGAGGAGATCCCCTGGGACGATCTGGCCTTCCCGACCGTCCAGTGGGCCTTGCGCGAACACCGGTCGCGGCTGGGCCGCCAGGACTTCGCCCCGGCGATGAACCCCACGCCGG